>NZ_CP038440.1:542640-865281 GCF_004683885.1 Brevundimonas sp. MF30-B
CCGGGACGCGTCTCCGAGACGACGTGGCAGTCACTGACACGACCGGTTGCGGAGGCCAGGCAACGAACTCGAACCGAAACGCCCTCCAATGCGCCAGATGACCGTGCCGCCGCCTTCTCGACTGCAGGGGGGCGCGGCGCCGCGTCGTTCGATGCGCCGATCTCGGGCGTGGACAGCGCGACGACAGCCAGCAGAACGAACAGGGACATGGCGACGACTTCCTTTCAGGAATACAAGCCACAGAACGCCAGCGAGTTCCGAGGGCCTTCGACGGACGCTGGGCCGTGGCTGGGCCTCCAACATTCGCCTTCATCCGGATGGCCTTGGCGAAGAAGTCGCACTCGTGCGCTCCGCGCCGCATTAGGGAATGGGCCTCTCGGCAGACGGCCCATTGAGGCGTTCGCGAAGGTCGTTCAGCACGCCGTCGGTGGCGGGCTGGTCCAGCCCGCAAAGCAGCAGGGACTGACGCGCCAGGCCCAGACCGGCGGCTAGGTTTTCCGGGAAGACCAGGTCGGCGCCCGCCGCCCGGAGCCGCTTCGCGACCTCCTCATCGAGCGCATTGGCGAGCCGGAGCGCTTTCGGCGCTTCCGTCCGCGTGCGGTGAAGGATACGCTCGGCCTCGCGCTCGCCTTCGAACGCAACCACCACGAGCCGCGCCCTAGAAAGGCCCGTCGCAGCCAGAACGGTTCTGCGTCCAGCGTCGGCGAATACGACATTCAAGCCCAGAGTCTGCGCCGCCCGAAAGCTGTCGAAGTCTCTTTCCACCGCAACATAGGGGATGCCGGCGAGCTTGAGCGCCGCCGCCACCGGACGGCCGATTCGCCCACAGCCGCAGAGGACCACATGGTTTGCGAGATCGCCCGTTGAGGCGGCGCGTGCGCCCTCGTCCTCAGGCGATTGAGGCCCGGCAAAGCGACGCGCGAAGCCAGCCGAGCCGGCGGTCAGGATCGGCGCAAGCCCCATGCTCAGCACCAGGGCCACGAGAAGAGGACCCGCGACGGGGAGCGGAAGCAGGCTGGCGGCAAGGCCTTGAGTAATCAGCAGAAGGCCGAATTCGCCTCCGTTGGCCATAGAGACGGCCGTACGCAGGCTGTCCTGGCGGGCCCATCGGCGAACCCGGCCTACCAGAAGCACCACTGCGGGCTTGATGAGCAGGAAAACCATCAACCAAACCCCTACGGCCAGGGGCGCAGCGACGGCGACGGACAGGTCGAGCCCCATCCCCACGGTGACGAAGAAGAGGCCCAAGAGGACGTCGCGAAACGGCCGAACCTCGTCCTCTATGTGGTGGCGGAAATCGCTTTCCCCGACGATGACCCCGGCCATAAAGGCGCCGAGCGGCGCCGCAAGTCCCGCCAGTCCGGCGATCCAGGCTGTCCCAAGGGCGAGCAACAGCACCACCAGGAGAAAAAGTTCGGCGGATTGGCTTCTAGCGACCCAGGCCAGTGCACCGCGAAACAGAGGCCTGCCGATCACGGCCGCAGCCGCCAAGGCCAGACCGCCCAAGGCCACGGTGCGAGCAAGCGTCAACGGCTCAACCTTGTCGCCTTCGGCATAGGCCCCGATCATCACCAGGAAGGGCAGGGTGGCCAGATCCTGGAACAGCGGCTGGTGAGCTCTGCGCCCCGCTCCGCCGCCTGGATCGTCATGCTCGCCAGATCCTTGAGCGCCGGCTCGCCGGAAAGCGCCTCTTCCAGCCCTTCGGCATTGTTGAGAATGACGGTGAGCAGATTGTTGAAATCGTGGGCGATGCCGCCCGTAAGCTGCCCCACTGCCTCCAGCTTCTGCGACTGTCGTACGTTGTCCTCCAACTCGCGGCGCTCGGTTACGTCCAGCATGGAGCCGACCGCCCGGGTCGGACGCCCGGCTTCGTCACGGATGATGAAGCCGCGATCGGCGACTGCGGCGTAGCGGCCGTCAGCCTTCTGGAACCGGTATTCGGCGCGCCAGATCGTGTCCGAACCCTTCAGCGCGGCGAAAAACCCGGCATGAACACGCTCGCGGTCGTCGGGATGCAGATGATGCAGCCAGAACGACAAGGGCGTCTGGCTCAACTCCGGGGCGTAGCCGAAGAGCGCCTGCAAGTTGCTGTTCCACCAGAGGGCGTCCCGCTCGATATCCCAGTCCCACACCACGTCGTTGGTGGCCCGGGCCATGAGCTGGAAACGCTCCTCGCCCAGGCGCATGGCCTCCTGCGCCGCCCGCCGCCCGGTGATATCGCGCTGCACTGAGACGAAGTGAGTATGCGCGTCCCCGTCCAGCCCGATCGGAACGATGTCCATCTCGACCCAGAACGGGTCGCCAAGACGCGTGTAGTTGACCAGTTCGGCTCGAACGGATTCTCCGCGCATCAGGGCGTCGCGGATGCGATCCACCTCGGCCTGCGACGTGTCGGGGCCCTGCAGAATCCGGGGCGTTCGTCCGATGATGTCGGCCTTCTCGTACCCCGTCATGCGAACGAAGGCGTCATTGACATAGACCACGCGCGGCCCCGCGAATTTCTCCTCGATCGGACCGGCCTCGGTGATCAGCACGACGTCGTTCAGGTGCGATACGGCTTGCTCGAGCAGCCGCAGCTGCGTCTCCGCCGCCCGTTCCGACGTCACGTCCCGGAAGTAGACGGTCACGCCTCCATTGTCGGCGGGATGGACGGCCGACTGAAACCACCGGCCGGGCGGGTCGAGATAGTCGGTGAAATGTTGGCTTTGCCCGCTTTCGACAGCGGCTTCGACCGCCACCTTGAACTTCTTGTCCCGCGCCTCAGGAAACGCGTCCCAGACATTCCGCCCGATGAGATCCTTGCGCGAGCGGTCGAGGTAAGCCTCGGCCTGACCGTTCAGAAAGGTGAAGCAGCCATGGCCGTCCAGGGTGAAGAAACCATCGCTGATGCTCTCGAGCATAGCGGTTCGCTCGTGCTCCAGTTCGACCAGGCGCGTGACGTCTCGCGCCGAGACGAAGCGCGCCGCCCGGCCCTGATGGCTGAGCTCGTGGGAAACGACATCCACGAAGATCACCCGGCCCTCGCGGGTCAGATGCCGCCACACGCCCGAAGCGTCGAGCACCTGGGTGTTCCTTGCACCCTCGCCTTGAGATGGGTCGAGCTCCGCCAGCGACATGTCGAGGAACTCGTCGCGAGACCAGCCATATTTGCGCTCGGCCGCTGCATTGACGTCCAAGAACTTCAGCGTTTTCGCATCGTGGACCCACATCGGATCGGGGTGGGCGTGGAAGAAGGCTTGGCGGAGATCGGTCTGGTCCAAGGCGTGTTCCATCGCTCCCCGAGAAGCTCGACGTTGACCGGTTCGCTGGCGGAAACAACCCCGTGATTATACTGCCCGGCGGATTTCGCGGCCTGACAGGCTTAACTGCTCACTCACGTTGTGGCCCTATGACGGGATCATGTATGTGTACCTGGTTGATGATGACCCGCTAGTCCTTGCGTCGCTGCGGGCTACGCTCGCGGTTCGCTACGAAACCCACGCCTTTCAGTCAGCCGAGGCCTTTCTGGCTGTCCTTGACGAACTGCCGCCCGGCGTCGCCCTGATCGACATGGCGTTGCCCGGGATGGATGGGTTCGCCCTCCACGACGAACTTTCCAGGCGGCATGCCCCGGTGTCGATCGTCTTCCTGACCGGGCGGGGGAATGTGCCGCTCGCCGTCGACGCCATGCGGCGCGGCGCTGTCGATTTTCTGTGCAAGCCGATCCGCCGCGCCGACCTGCTGTCCGCCTTGGACCGGGCGGCCGAGAGGCAGGCCGCCCTGATCGACAATCGCCGTCGCACCGACGCCATCTCCCGCCTGACCGAGAGAGAGCGCCAAGTCCTGCAGAATTTGGCGACCGGGGCGCCCAGCAAAGTGATCGCCCACAGGCTCGGCATCAGCGCGCGCACGGTGGAAATGCACCGGGCGCACATTTGCGAAAAACTCGGCGTACCCACTGCTGCGGCCGTTGCTCTCGGCTGCGCGGCCGGGCTGGTCACTTCGTCAGGCTGAGACAAGCCGTTCGATCGCACCCATGTTGGTGAAATGGCGCGCCACCGTGGATGATGCTGAGAACTATCAGGCCACTGTGCCGCTGCCAGGATGAAAGGTCGGAAGGCTTGCTGTTCGGCAGGCAGCCAAGGGCATAGTTCGACGCGTTGCAAACCTTGGAGCAGGTTCACTCAGTCGCTGTGATCGGACGCAGGGTGAGTTCGAGACCGTCGATCATCTGACCATCCGGGCCTTGTTGCCCGATCGAAAGTCGAGCTTCACCGCCACGGCGAAGGATCATGTTCGGTTCTTGAGGCTGGCTGCCTTCATCAAAGATGCTGACTTGTAGCGAAAGCTGGTCATTCCCATCGCCCTGAATTGGAGCCAAAGAGGCGTCCATTTCGAACAGCCAGTCGAATCATGCACTGTCACCGACGCATTCGGCGCTCGGAAAGGGCAGTCGTGCACCGGCTGCCAGCTCCTCGAACTCTCTTCGATCCATTTCCAAGCAGCCTTCCGATGGGAGGCTCCGTTTGGGCAAGTTGAGGTTTCCCTGTTCGATGTCGGCGCGCGGCCCGGAATCGGCTAGCGTTAGCGGATGCCCGCACTGCTTCCCCCCTCTCGACGTCTTGTCATTCGCGCTCCGGACGACTGGCATGTTCACCTTCGCGACGGGGATATGCTTCGGTCCGTCGTCGGATACACGGCGCGCCAGTTCAGACGCGCGATCGTCATGCCGAATCTGACCCCACCGGTCACCACGACCGCCGCCGCCGAAGGCTATCGCACCCGAATCCTCAACGCGCTGGATCCTGGCGGGACGTTCGAGCCCCTGATGACCTGTTACCTGACCGACGACGCCGACCCTGACGAGATCAACCGCGGTTTCGAAACCGGGGTCTTCGCGGCCTGCAAACTCTATCCGGCCCACGCGACCACCAACGCCGACCACGGGGTGACCGACGTCCGCAGGATCTATCCCGTCCTGGAACGGATGCAGCGCCTTGGCATGCCGCTATTGCTGCACGGGGAGGTGACCGACCCGGCGATCGACATCTTTGATCGCGAGGCGGTCTTTATCGAGACGATTTTCTCCAGGATCATTGCTGACTTTCCGGCGCTCAGGGCAGTGTTCGAGCACATCACCACCGCCGATGCGGTAGCCTTCGTCGAGAGCGGCGGCCCGAATCTCGCCGCGACCATCACCCCCCATCATCTGCGCCTGAACCGGAACGCCATGTTCGCCGGAGGTCTGCGCCCGCACGCCTACTGCCTGCCAGTGGCCAAGCGCGAGCGACACCGGCTCGCCCTGCGGCGCGCGGCGACGTCAGGCTCGCCCAAATTCTTCCTCGGCACCGACTCCGCCCCGCACCTGATCGGCCAGAAGGAGTCCGCGTGTGGATGCGCCGGCATCTTCAATGCCCCTTTCGCTATCGAAAGCTATGCGGCGACGTTCGAAGAAGATGGGGCGCTCGACCGGTTGGAAGGTTTCGCCTCTGAGCACGGCCCGCGCTTCTATGGCCTGCCCCTGAACACGACTTCCATCATTCTGGAGCGCGATCCTCTGGTTGTCCCGGAACGGCTTGCGGGGACATCCGAAGGCGACCTGGTCCCTTTCCACGCCGACGAAACCCTGCCATGGCGATTCCTGGGGCCCGTCTCAGCGCGATGACAGGCCTCCGTCGCCGAGGGGCTGTCGCAGCAACGCATTTACTCTTGGCACGATCAAATGAGTCAGAATTTCCAGGTCATTGGACAGGGTGATGGGGTTTTCCGCCAATGCCGACTTCAACGCCGACTTGAGCCAGACGCTCATGCCGGGACTCTCCAGAACCCAGGCGATGCGCTCGTCGATGGCGGCCAAGGCTGCGGCGGCCCGATCGTCTTTCCCGGTCATCATAGTTCACCCCATGCCAGTTGATCTAAGGATTGCAGTCGCCGCAGGATCCGGGATCGGCTTTCGCGGCCGGAACCGGGCGCTCCAGCCAATGACCGCAGCCGGCGCAGGTCAGACGCTCGGCGCGGATCTTCACCGTGGGCCCGCCGCAGTCCGCACAGGCCAGGCCCGGCAAGCGCTCGGTCACGACGTATCCCGGTCGACCGCAGGCGGGACAGGCGCTCCGGGATCGCCGGACCAGATCCAGCGTGGCGCGCCGGATCGCCTGCATCCTGTGGGGATTGCGATGGGCCCGCATGTCGGTTTCGACCAGAGCGCTCCCTGTCAGGCCGATGACGCGTTCGATCGCTCCGTCGAGGGCGTCCCAACCGCCGATATCCTTGATCAGCGCGACATCCGGCGCCGGCACCCGATCGATGGAGGCCGTGACGATCAGGCCATGGTCCGGAAAACCGATCCGGGCGCCGAAGGTCCGTCCCGCTTCGATCGTATTCACGATCTCGTGCGCGAAATTCGTCCTGATCCCGGCGAACTGGCCGACTAGTTCGAGTCCGGACAGACGGTCGATCAGGACCACGATCTCGCGCCCAAGGGGCAGGAACGGAATCAGAGGGTGAGGCCCGAAACTGCCTTCGCTGGCCAGACCGAAGCGCGCTTCAGGCATCAGATCGAAACCGGAGGCGATCTTTGCCCGCGCCGCGTCGAGCGGAGTCCCCCTGCGCTCGACCTCGCGGCTGAAGGTTCCAAACGCGTCGGTGTCCAGCCCGGCGGGCACCCCCACCTCGAGGCCCATGAAGCGAGCGATCACCGGCGTGATCGCCGTCTCCTTTCCATGCATCGTGGCCAAAACCGCCCGTTCGCCCGGCCATGGGGGGCCACCGTCCCGCGCCGGTAAAGGTCGCATTCTCCCCGGGGTCTCGCGGTGACGAAACGCCGCCTGGGTTGAGGATTGAGACACGGAACGCATGAGGAAACTCACTGCCAGAGCCAGGCCGCCGCGGCGGCGTAGAGGGCGATGCCGATCGTCAGGTTGAAGGGGAAGGTCACGGCCAAGGACGCGGTTACGTACACGCCGGGGTCCGCCTCGGGCGCGGCAAGCCGCATGGCGGCGGGGACCGCGATATAGGAGGCGGAGCCTGCCAGAATGGTCAGCAGGGCGGCGTTTCCAGCCTCGAGCCCGGCCATGCGCGCCAGGCCGAGGGCAATGGCGGCCGAAACCAGGGGAAAGGCCAAGGCAAAGCCGATCACGGCGGGGGTCATCTTGCCCCCCCCATCCATCAGTCTCCGCGCCGCGATCAGGCCGATGTCGAGCAGAAAGAAGCACAGGGCGCCCTGGAACAGCGGCCCGACGAACACCTCCAGCTTGGCCATGCCGGTCTGGCCGGAGACCAGCCCGACGACGAAGCTGCCGAGCAGCATGATCGTGGCCGCGCCGACGAACACCTCCTTGAGGATGGTCCGGCGACGTCCCGGCTCGCCGCGGCCCGCGCCGTTGAGCAGGAGCAGCGCCGTCAGGATGGCGGGCGTCTCCATGAGCGCCAGAACGGCGGCCATATAGCCGCCGGAGGTCATGCCGACCGCGGCGAGGTGCTGCTGGCCGGCGGCGAAGGTCACGACCGAGACCGACCCGTAGGTGGCCGCCAGCGCGCAGATCGTGGGCCGGTCCAGCCGCGACACCCGCTTCAGGATGATGAACGCCAGCAGCGGCATCAGGGCGCTGAGCGCCACGCCGATGGCCGCGGCGACGAGAAAGTCGCCGTTCAGGCCCGCATCGCGCGCCTCTACCCCGCCCTTGAAGCCGATGGCCAGCATCAAATACAGCGACAGCGCCTTAGACACGGGCTCGGGAATGGCGAGGTCGGAGCGCGCGAACGCCGCCGCCGCGCCGATGAAGAAGAACAGGATGGCCGGGGAAGTCAGGAGCGCAAGGCTGGACGGCAGGCCGAAGTCGGTCAATGGAGGCCTCCGTCCACAGAGGCGCCGTGACGTCGCGTAGCCTGAAGACATTCTGCCGGATGAACGAGGCTCATGGCCGGAGCACCATCGACAAGGACAGCACATGGTCGATCCGGTCGATCGCGCGGTCGTCCAGTTGGTTGAGGTAGCCGATTTCGAGGGAGACGGTCTCTCGCACCGGGATCGCCACGCCGACGAACGACCGTATCCGATCGAAGCCGCCGCTGGCCCCCCAATCCGTGTCATTCATGGCGACGAAGACCTCGGCGTGTGCGACGAACGACACATCAGGGTCCCGCCCGATTGGGCGGTCGTAGCAAAGCTGCTGGCGCAGCCGCCACCCGACGTCGTCGCCCGAGCTGACGAAGCGTTGTTCCAACCGCGTGCGTGCGCTGAACGCGCCGCTGAACGCCGGGCCGATGTTCAATGAAACCTGCTGCCCGCCGCGATGCTCGGTCGTGCCGGGTTGGCCGTCCCGCTCGACACCCTGATAGTGGTAGCCGGCCCACACAGTGGCTCCCGGACTTGCCCGATAACCGACGCCCAGACGCAGGATCCGCTGTTCCATCGCCGCGTCGTCGTTGAACCTGCCCTGCACCTCCACCGATCCCAGAAGGTCGCGCCCCATTGGCGCGGTGGCGCTCACCTGCGTCCAGAACCCGGAATTCTGGTTGCTCTGCGCGACAGCGGGAGTGGCCAAAAGCGCGGTAGCCGACGTCAGCGCGATCAGCAGCAGGGGTGGAAAACAGTCGGGCGCAAGTTGGGCTTTCGGGCAGACGACTGTGGTCAATGGAGTTGCGATCTCGACGTGGCGGGGTCGCATCCCATGGCGCTCGACTTGCCCCAAGGGCCAGTTTAATGGGCTCATGCACCCTATAAGCTCTGCTAATGATCGGGTCTGATGCATCGTCTCGTGAATCTCGATCTCGATCTGCTGAGGGCGTTCGTCACAGTCGCCGACACTAGCAGCTTTACCCGCGCCGGCGTTCGCCTGGGGCGCAGCCAGCCGGCGATCAGTCTGCAAATCCGCAGGCTGGAGAATCAGGTGGGCGTCGAACTGTTCAGCCGGAACGCTCGCGACGTGATCCTGACGGCCGAGGGCCAGACCCTGCTCCCGTCCGCGAATGCTCTGCTGCGCCTCAACGACCAAATCATCGCAGGGTTGAATGAGGGCGATGTCGAGGGCGAGGTGCGCTTCGGCGCCCCTGAGGACATCGCTACAGCTTTCCTGCCGCGTATTCTCGGCGATTTCGCCCGTAGTCATCCAAGGGTCAGTCTCGCAGTCACCTGCGACTACACCGCCAATCTGCTCGACCAACTTTCGAAAGGCGCGCTGGACCTGGCGCTGATAAAGCGCGAACCAATGGGGCCCGACCTCGGCGTGCGGGTGTGGCGCGAGCCGCTGGTCTGGGTGGCCGCAGACCCCGCCTTGGCCAAGACCCCGATCATCCCGCTGATCACCGCGCCGGCCCCGGACATCTATCGCAAGCGGGCTCTGGCGGCGCTCACCGAACAGGGCGTCGCCTTTCGAATCGCCTACACCTCGCCCAGTCTCGCCGGCCAGCACGCCGCGCTCAGAGCCGGGCTGGGGGTCGGCGTATTGTCGGCGACCATGACGCCGAAGGACCTCGTCACCCTGTCGCTCGACAGTGGTCTGCCCGACCTGCACGAGACGGAGATCGCCCTGGTGCGGGCGCGCGGCTCCCGCTCCGGCGCGGCGGACCTCCTGTCCGAGCAGGTGCTGCGATCGCTGGATCGCGATCATATCGCGCTGTGATGCCTGGCATCACGACTTATCATTGGCTCCGGACCGGCTTGATCGGCAGAGTGTCTGTGCGGCCCGGGCCCCTCTGGCGATCACTGTGATCGTGATGTCGGACCGCATCGGTGCGCTCGATGACGGGTCCGGCTTGTTTGTCCCCTTCGAACCGACGGTCTCGGCGGCGAGCGCTCCCGTTCTGAGAAGGAGAGGCTCCATGTCTATCGTGTTGGCGCGCCGGCTGCAGGGCTTCCATGTCCTGCTGGAGATGGCGCTGAGGAACGAGCGGGCCCGCCCGGGCCCGGATGATCGCACGGTCACAAACATCAAGAAGAAGAAGCTGGCCATCAAGGACCGGCTGGCCGTCTTCGACGATCGTCGGCTGCCGTCAAGGTCGCGCTAACGCCGGGAGGGTCGGCGGCTTCCCCTGGCCGCCGACCCGATCGCTCCCCACACCAACCCGTGATCGCGGCCTAGCCAGTGATCCGAAGAGAGGCCCGATGCCCAGAACAAACAGGACCCGGCGAAGGCGAGTTCAGGTCGATCCGCACGATGTCTGGACCGCGGGCGACGTCGCTCAGATGGACGCAGTCGTCGCCGCCTGCGCTCTGGTCGCACAGGCCGACGGCTGGGTCACGGCCGATGAACGCAAGCGGATGATCGACCGGATGAGCCAGTCGCCGAGCATCCGCTTCTTCGGACTGCATGAGGTGATGGTCGGTTTCGAAGCGCTGAACATGCGGTTCGACCGCGATCCGGACGACGGCGAGGCTGCGGCGGACGCTGCGGTCTCTGTCCTCCGGGGTCAGCCGGGACCCTCGCACCTGCTTGTCGACACGGCGTGTTCGGTCGCGGAAGCGGACGGCGGTTTCGACGCCGAAGAGCGCGAGGTTATTCTGCGCCTCTGCCGGCTGCTGGACCTTGATCCCGCGCGCTACGAACTGATCTCCGGCGAGGGAGGGCGGCGATGAGGATCAGCCCGATTTCGATGCCCGTCGCCCGTGGCTTGGCGGTTCAACTCTCGCAGATGACCTGCCGAGTCGCTGCACATCGGAGTTCGCCGACGACCCGCCCCGTGGAGCCACCCGGAGCGATCACCGACGACGCGGTCACCCGCCGAGCCAGCCGTCACACGTTCGACATCCGCGCCTGATCGCGGAAACAGGGCGGAGCTTGATCCATGGAATATCCAACCGAGGACGGTATGACCAAGCCGGTCTGGATGTGGGCGGCCTTTCTCGGCTCTCGTCGTTATCCTGCGCGTGCTCGACCTGGGCGTCCCGCACAAGAAGCACCGCGAGATTGCCGTCGTCGAGAGCCAGCTGATGTCGCTGGGGTATCTGACCCTTGGCCTCAGCTTCGGCGTTTTGATCTTCGTCGGCTCGACGGTCTTCGTCGCCGACCTCATGGAGTGGGAGAAATGCCCCGCCGCCCCTCCCGGCGCGTGACCTTCGCCATCCTCGCGACGGGCGTCCATTGGTCGCTGTGGCGCACCGGCCCGGTCAAGACCGCCGCGGCTGAGCCATGACGCTGGACCCGGACGATGCTTTGATGGCGGGTTACCGTCGCTTCCGCTCGGCAGTCTGGCCGGCCCAGGCGGAGAGGTATGCTCGGCTGGCCCGACGGCGCCAGCGACCGGCGACGGCCGTCATCGCCTGCTCCGACGCCCGGATCGATCCGCAGACCATCTTCGACGCGGAGCCGGGCGAACTGTTCGTCATTCGCAATGTGGCCGGGCTGGTCCCAGAGTATGCGCCCGATGGCGGGTGTCACGGGACCAGTGCAGCGCTCGAGTATGCGGTCAAGATTCTCAAGGTCCGCCGGATCGTGGTGCTCGGGCACGCGCAATGCGATGGCATTCATGCGATGATTCATGGTCCTCTGCGGAGCGCCCCCGACTTCTTGGCGCCGTGGGTGGACATCGCCGAGCCGGTGATGTGGCCCATGCCCGAGCAGGGCTCCGGCGAGACGTTCGAGGCGGCGATCGAGGACGCCGTGCTCCGTCAGTCCCAGACCAATCTGAGGACGTTCCCGTGGATCCGGGAGGCCGAAAAGTCCGGTCAACTAGCCTTGTCGGCGTGGAAGTTCAGCATTGCCACGGGCGAACTGACGACCGTCTAGACGGAGCTATTGGGGATGATTATCGGCCGGATGAGCACAACTCATTGGCCTGCGCCGAGGAACATAGTCAGCGTGACTGGGCGGCCCGGGCCCCTCTGACGATCATGGTGATCGTGATGTCGGACCGCATCGGGTGCGCCCGATGCCGGGGTCCAGTCCTTCCAGAGTCCCCTCGTCCCGGCCAGGAGCGCGCCCTTTCAATCCAGGAGAGGCTCGATGGCGACCCGTCCGACGCGCTGGTTTAGGCGCTACAGCACCTTGATGGCGTTTGGCATTGTGACTGCCTTCTCATCGTTGGTCATGGCCTTTCGTTCGCCCCGGACCAGACCGCGCAAGGCCCGCTGATCCATAAACGGAAAACACCTTTCACACTATCCAGCGGCCACTGCGCCATCAACAGCCATTCTGGCGGCACGCCACAGACTCGAGGAACTTGTCGAATGAGGCCCACCATCCGATCCATTTTCGTCACCCTGGCTACAGGCGTGGCTCTCACCGCATGTGAACCGATTGATACTTCGGTTCTGCAGGACATCGAAAAGGCGGCGGAAACGGCCCGCACCACCGCTGACAGCCTGAACTCACGCGGTCACGAGATCCAGGGCGCCATTGCCGACCCGGTCGGGGCATTGCGCACCGCCGCCCTCGGAGCGACCTTCACCAAGACTCCAACCGCCGAGGCGAACCTGTTCATGTTAACCGACCTGCAGACCGGCTGCCAATGGCTCGCGACCTATGGCCCGGACAACAAGGCCGTCAGTATTGCGCCGCGCACCGAGCGAAGCGGGACAGAAACCCGGCAGCTATGCCTTGTGATCGATGCCGGCGCTCCTGGGGTTGGCGAAAGACCGCAATGACGCTTTCCTCGACCCCGTCCGTATTGGGCCTCTCTTTTGGTGACGGCGGGATGAGCCGCCCCCAGGTCCCGTTCTCTGCGCCCAGTTCGCTACACCCAGACCGCCCCGGGATTTCCGGAGGATGTCTGTTTAAGTTATGCGGCGATGGGACGTCGTCCTTGTTCTCTCGCCTGCAGAGAGCCGTTCCGCTGACCCGTGTCCGGCTAACGAGATGCTGCCTCGACCGGAAACATTCAGAGAATCGCTCTTAGCGTCTAACCGAACCGATTGATCCCACCATGCCGGCCGATGCCCTGTTCCTGTTGTTAGGCCTCGTCCTGCTGATTGCGGGCGGGGATCTTCTCGTGCGCGGGGCGGTCCGGATAGCGGAGAGACTCCGTCTCTCGCCGATGCTCATCGGCCTGACGGTGGTGGGTATGGGCACCTCGACGCCCGAACTCGCCGCAAGCCTGAAGGCCAGCCTGGCCGGGTCTCCGGGCATCGCCCTCGGCAATATCGTGGGATCGAACATCGCCAACACACTCCTGATCCTCGGGGTGGCCGCCCTGATCGCACCCATCGCGGTCAATGCCCGCGCCCTGTGGCGCGATGGCGGCGTGGGCATCCTGGCGGCTCTGGCGCTGCTGGCCGCGGGTGCGACGGTGGGCCTGTCGCGCGAGGCCGGAATCGCCTTCCTGGTCCTGATGGCGGGGTACATCTACTACGCCTACCGCCAGGAGCGTCTGGGGGCCCCGCACAGCGCCGGCTATGATCGCGCCGTGGCGATGGAAGAAGTCGACCCGGCCCTGATCCCCCGCGCCCAGCCGGCGGGGCGACTGTCGGTCGCACTCCTGCTGTTCCTCGCCGGTCTCGCTCTGGTCGTAGGCGGCGGCAGTCTTCTGGTGGAGGCCGCCATCGGCATCGCCGAACAACTCGGTGTCAGCGACACCGTTATCGGACTTACGATCGTGGCGGTGGGGACGTCCCTGCCGGAACTGGTCACCTCCGCCTTGGCGGCCTGGCGCAGGCAGGGGGACATTGCCCTCGGCAATGTGCTAGGCTCCAACATCTACAACATCCTGTTCATCGGCGGCCTCACAGGGGCCGTGGCGCCCACCACTGTGCCGGCCAGCATCATGGCCTTCGACCTCTGGGTCCTGGTCGTTGTCTCTCTGGTCGTGATGGTGTTCGCCTTTACGGGCGGTCGGCTGAGCAGACGGGAAGGCTTGGTTCTCGTCGCCGCCTATGTCGCCTACGCGGCCTACACCGCCGGCCTTTTCTGAACGCGGCGGTCCTGGCCGGGTCGGTACCGTCATAACCCGGCATGCAAGCCTTGCTGTTGGCGAACGCTCTGACTTTTGAGCTGGTCTATCGGTCCTGCTTATCGGTCGCATCACCATAACGCATTGGCGTCAGGCGGATGCGCGGCGCAGTCTGCTCATGCGGCCCGGGCCCCTCTGACGATCATTGCGATCGTGATGTCGGACCGCATCGGGTGCGCTCGATGCCGGGGTCCAGACCTTCCAGAACCCTGATCCCGGCGGCGAGCGTGCCCCTCATTCAAGGAGAGGCTCGATGACGACCCGTTCGACGCGCTGGTTCAAGCGCTACAGCACCCTGATAGCCCTTGGCATTGTGACGGCATTCTCATCGCTGCTCATGTCGGTTCGCGTAGCTCGGTCCAGGTCGCGCAAGGCCCGCTGAACCTCGGCGGACCTTCCAAATCGACGGTGATCGATCCAATCACCGTCGACGACGGCGCCTAGCGGCTGAACATCCCGCTTTCGGTTTGGCGCGGATAAAGGCGGCGGGGGATCGCCACCCGTTTCGGCGTGTTGATCCTGTGTGCCAATTGCGTAGCCGTGCTACCATCCGGCCCGCATTCCTTGGCGGGCATCGCTCACCACAGCCTTATCCATCGGAGATTCGATATGCCCCTTCTGCTATGCCCCAACGACAACGCCTCAATGACAACCGTCAACCGCAGCGGCGTCGAGTTTGACATGTGTCCGACTTGTCGGGGCGTGTGGCTTGACCGCGGCGAACTGGAAAAGCTGATCGAGGATGGTGGCAGTCAAGGTGGACAGTCGCCCACGCCAACGACTTACGCGATGCGCCCACCAGAGCGTGATCACCGCAGAGATCGCGACGACGAATTCGGTCGTGACGAAGGTTACCGCAAGAAGAAGCGTCGCGACATCTTCGATATCTTTGACTGAGCAATTCGAACCGATTAACTTTTCATTGATAGGCATCGGCCACTGCTGAAAGTCGATTGGGATCAGCTGCGCTGGCCGTTCCGTGTGCGACAAGGCATCCCAGACAAGGACCAGAAGATACCGATGCGCGATGTCTTGCTTCAAATCGACACCTAACCTATGGCGAATATCGATACCTGAACACGTCAGCATGCCGACAGTTCGCCGACAGCGGCAACCCGATTATGGGCATCTACGCGGGACGTAGGCATAGATCTGCCGGAACGGCAGTTCGTCCCGTGCTCACGCTGGCGCGTGCAGCTGCTCGATCCGTTCCAGCTCGCCGCGGCCCTCAATCGCGGCCTTGGACAGGTCGTGCGTGGTCTGGAGGTTGATCCAGTACTGAGGGGATGTGCCGAAGACCTTGGCCAAGCGCAGCGCCGTATCGGCGGTGATGGACTGCTTCTCACGCACCAGGCGCTCTATACGGGCCCGGTCCTTAAGGCCCATCGCCTTGGCGAGGGCACCGGCGCTGAGATCGTAAGCGGGCAGGTAGTCTTCCCGAAGGTGCTCGCCAGGGTGCGGCGCGGGGGCCGCGAAGTTGGCGAAGTCATGCGTCGCCATCGGCGGACTTCTCTCTTTCTGGCCCGACACCCGGGCCGTTCCACCAAGCCCCCGCTCAGTGGTAATCGACGAACTCAACGTCCTCCGGACCCTGATCGGTCCATCGGAAGCAGATGCGGAACTGGTCGTTCACACTGATCGACCACTGCCCCGCCCGATCCTCCTGGAGGCGGTGCAGACGGTTTCCCGGCGGATGTTTGAGATCATCGAGCCGCGTCGCCGCATCCAGCTGGAAGAGGCTTCGCCGCACCCGCTTGAAGAGGTCCGCCGGGAAACCCTTGGGGCAGTTGCCCTCAAAGACCTCCCTAGCTTGCTTGCCCTTCCAACTGAGGATCACGGCGAGAGCCTTCCACGCACAGCTTGTAGCGAGACGTGCTACACAAGTCAAGCTTTTGTAGCGCGATTCGCTACATCGGTGACTCGCTTGGAGTCGGCCATTTCGCGTGGGCCTACGGCAGCATCAGAGCTTCAATCGAACACCTGGTCCGCATTGCGAATCCGGTGGGAGAAAGACAACGCCGGCATTCTCTAGCGCGTCCTGCATGCGTCGCATGTTGCTCGTGAGGATCGCCCCTTTCCCAGCTTCGAACCGAAGGATGGTCGAGTCGGCGACGCCGGACAGCGACGACAACTCTCTGACGCTAATCTTCAGCGCTGCACGAGCCATTCGGACTTGGCTGGGCTCCAACATGAAAGAAATTCCTTCTTGCGTGACGGAATTTCGTTGACTCACTCGCGGAAATTCGGTCGAGTGTAGGTGAAATTCCATCAAACTCCACCGTTCAGCATGTTCTGAGCGACCGGGCAGCTGCGCGGGAGGTCACGCATGCTTGGCCACCGACACGTATCGTTATCGAAGCGGAGGGGAGGGCGACGTCCTCCCGACCATCGTTTAGCCGCTGCCTTCCTCCGCAACGCCCGCACCTTCCACGCCATGGCCTGGACCAAGCATGACCGCTCAGGGGGCAGATCGGCCTACCCGAGCGCAATTGCCATAGAACTCGGCTTGAAGGCCTATCTCCTCCATCGCGGGTTCTCCGACGACTGGAACCGCATCCATCTGCGTCATGATCTGAAGAAGGCTCTCCGGTGCGCCCGGCTGGCCGGACTGCGAGACTTGCCAGTTGGGTTAGCCGACCTCGCCGCAGTCCTTGGACCGCTCTACGCCTCAGGGAATTTGCGATCCGGTTTGGTCGAGCCGGTCCTGCCGATTTCGCCCGAGGTCGCCGACAGAGTGATCAGTGGCCTTCTGGACCTCGTCGAGGCTGCCATCGGGGTCGAAGGACAGGTAGGGCCATGAGCCTTGGCTGGTTCCGATGCGGGCGAGGGCGCACGCAGGCCGCAGAACCGGACGGGCGTCGTGTTCTGGTGCGAGCGATCCAGCAACTGCCGCCCGAATGCCACGACGTCTTCGTTCTGCACCGATTCGAGGACATGCCGCTGGACGAGGTCGCAGCGCATCTCGGGATCGACCAAGCATTGGCCGAAGCGCGCCTGGCCGAGGCGCTCGTCCGGCTGTGCGGTGTGGTCGACGAGGCGGAAGCGCGGCACTCTTCTGAACGCTCGTGAGGGTCGAGGGCAGGATAGGCTTTGCGCCGGCATTGTCTGACAGGCTTGGCCGTATTGACCCTCATTGCGTGGTGGCGAGCAGCGCCGTTCGCCCGCTTCAACCCCGCTTCGCGCCCTGCGGGCTGCGGCAAGGCCGCAGGCATTGACCCGGTCGGCCGCCGCCGCTGAGGGCTTGGCGCGGATCGAGGGGTCGATCCGCTTTGCGAGAAAGCGGCGGCCGGAGGTTTGCGAGGGAGAGGTTACGAATATGCGCGCGGTTATAGAGCGGACAGCTTGGCGGGCATGCACGTCCAGCCGTCATCAGAGCCCCTGGCGCGTCGGGGTCGGACTCCGCCCGCCCGTCGAATTGGCGTACAGTCGGCCTTCCACGTCACCGACACCTGGCCCGATGATCTCCCGATCAGCCCGGCCGAGCTTCTGGCGGTGGAGGCGTGGCTTGGCGAGGTGCTCGACGAGATTCTGGGTCCGCGCCTCTGAGAGGAGCAGGACATGACCCGGAAACCTATTGCCACGACAGCAGGCGTTCAGACCCGGGCTGCCCTCTACCTTCGGGTCTCGACCGGACGGCAGGCCGTCAATGACCTGTCGATCCCTGACCAGCGCCGTCAGCTTGAAGCCTACTGCGAGACCAAGGGATGGGAGGCAACCGCGGAGTATGTGGAGCCGGGCAACACCGCCACCGACGACCGGCGCCCATCTTTCCAATCCATGATCGAGGCGGCGCTGGCCAAGCCGCCAGCGTTCGACGTGATCGTGGTGCACAGCTTCTCGCGGTTCTTCCGCGACCAGTTCCAGTTCGAGTTCTACGTCCGGAAGCTGGCGACGAACGGGGTGCGTCTGGTCTCGATCACCCAAGAGCTGGGCGACGACCCCATGAGCGTGATGATGCGCCAGATCATGACGCTCTTCGACGAGTATCAATCCCGCGAGAACGCCAAACACACGCTACGAGCCATGAAGGAGAACGCCCGCCAGGGGTTCTGGAACGGCGCCCGGCCGCCCATCGGCTACCGCATCGTCGCGGCCGAGCAGCGCGGGGCCAAGATCAAGAAGACGCTGGAGATCGATCCGCTCCAGGCCGAGACGGTTCGGACCATCTATCGCTGGGCGCTTACCGGCGATGGCGCGCAGGGGCCGATGGGACTGAAGACCATTGCGACGCGGCTCAACGATCAGAACATCCGCACGCGAGACGGCGGGCGCTGGGGGATCGGCACGGTCCATCAGATTCTGACCCGCTCGACCTACATGGGCGAGCATCGGTTCAACACGCGAGACCACAAGACCAGGACGCCGAAGCCTGAGTCCGAGCACGCTGTCATGGCCGTGCCGCCCATTGTTTCGAAGGCGGACCATGAGGCTGTCCGTGCGCGCCTGGCGTCGCGGAATCCGAAGTGGACGCCGCCGCGCGTCTCGACCGGGCCGAACCTGCTGACGGGCATCTGCTTCTGCGGATTCTGCGGCGGCGCCATGACCCTGAGGACAGGAAAGGGTCAGGCGGGCGGCCAGTATCGCTACTACGCTTGTTCAACCAGGGCTCGGATGGGCGAGGCGGGATGCACTGGTTTGGCCGTTCCCATGCACAAGCTGGATGATGCGATCATCGACCACCTGGAAACCCGACTGCTCGACCCGGAGCGTCTCGCGGCGCTGATGGAGCAGCTTCTGGATCGCCGCCAGGAATGGGCCGACCAGAGGCGCAGCCACATTGCGGAGATGCGCAAACGCGCGACCGAGGCCGAGGCCAAGCTGAACCGGCTCTATGAGGCCATCGAGAACGGCCTGCTGGCGCCGGACGACGCTTCGCTGAAAGATCGCGTCGCTGAGCTTTCCAGCACGCGCGATCAGGCCAGGGCGGACGCCGAGCGCATCAGCGCCTCAGTGGAGCGGTTGGCGCCCACGATCACACCGGACGCCTTGGCGCGTTTCGCCACCGTCGCGCGACGCAAGCTGCGGGATCGCACCAGCGGCTATCGGCGCGATCATCTCCGCGCTCTGACGCAGCGGGTGGAGGTCATCAGCAAGACCGAGGCGCGCATCATCGGCTCGCGAACGGAGCTTCTGCGGGCCCTGGCGTCCAGTGGTGGTGGGAATTACGCCGCCGCTGGCGGAGTTCTCGGTTTTAAACCGAAGTGGCGCACCCGAGAGGATTCGAACCTCTGACCCCTGCCTTCGGAGGGCAGTACTCTATCCAGCTGAGCTACGGGTGCGTCGCGGCCTAGGACCGGAGCGGCTGCTTACAGCATGGGCAAGACCGTCTCAATCCCCGATGCACGATCCGACCCAACGGCTTCGCTTTGCGCCGGGCGCGCGGCCTCGCTATACCGCGCGCACCCTTTTCCTTCCCGACCACAGACAGAGAGAGCGCATGGCCAAGATCAAGGTCGCAAACCCCATCGTGGACATCGACGGCGACGAGATGACCCGCATCATCTGGCAGATGATCAAGGACAAGCTGGTCTTCCCGTATCTGGACCTGGAGCTGGACTATTACGACCTGGGCATGGAGCACCGCGACGCCACCGACGACCAGGTGACGATCGACGCCGCCCACGCCATCCAGAAGCACGGCGTCGGCGTGAAGTGCGCCACCATCACGCCGGACGAGGCGCGGGTCGAGGAGTTCGGCCTGAAGAAGATGTGGAAGTCGCCCAACGGCACCATCCGCAACATCCTGGGTGGCGTGGTCTTCCGCGAGCCGATCATCTGCTCGAACGTGCCGCGCCTGGTGCCTGGCTGGACCCAGCCGATCGTCGTCGGCCGTCACGCCTTCGGCGACCAGTACAAGGCCACCGACTTCCTGATGCCGGGCGCCGGCACCCTGTCGATCAAGTTCGTCGGCGACGACGGCCAGGTGATCGAGCACGAGGTGTTCAAGTCGCCGTCGGCCGGCGTGGCCATGGGCATGTACAATCTGGACGACTCGATCCGCGACTTCGCGCGCGCCTCGTTCAGCTATGGCCTGAACCGCAACTATCCGGTCTATCTGTCGACCAAGAACACCATCCTGAAAGCCTATGACGGCCGCTTCAAGGACCTGTTCCAGGAAGTGTTCGACGCCGAATACGCCGACAAGTTCAAGGCCGCCGGCCTGACCTATGAGCACCGCCTGATCGACGACATGGTGGCGGCGGCCATCAAGTGGTCGGGCGGCTTCGTCTGGGCGTGCAAGAACTACGACGGCGACGTGCAGTCCGACGTGGTGGCGCAGGGCTTCGGCTCTCTGGGCTTGATGACTTCGGTGCTGATGACGCCTGACGGCCGCGTGATGGAGACCGAGGCCGCCCACGGCACCGTGACCCGCCACTATCGCCAGCACCAAAAGGGCGAGGCCACCTCGACCAACTCGATCGCCTCGATCTTCGCCTGGACCCGCGGCTTCAAGCACCGCGCCAAGCTGGACGGCAACGCCGAGCTGAACGAGTTCGCCGAAACGCTGGAGAAGGTCGTGGTCGACACGGTCGAGTCCGGCTTGATGACCAAGGACCTGGCCCTGCTGGTCGGCGATCAGCAGAGCTGGCTGACCACCGAAGGCTTCCTCGACAAGGTGTCGGAGAACCTGCGCAAGGCCCTGCCCCAGCTGGGCTGAGCCATCACCCAATCGTCAGGCCCGCCGGATCGCCTCCGGCGGGCCTTTCTGATTTTATGACCGCATCCGAAGGCCGGGAGGGCTCATGGGTCGCAAGCGCATCGTCGGGGCGGTCGTCGTCCTTCTGGTCCTGTTCGCCGCCGTTTGGCTGGCGTCGCCGATCCTGACCGCGCGCGCGGTGATCCAGGCCGGCAAGGACGGCGACGAGGCGCGGCTGGAGCAGCACGTCGACTTCCCGGCGCTGCGCGCCAGCCTCAAGGACGAGCTGGGCGCCCGGCTGAGCCAGGAGATGCGCGACGACCCGCGCCTGTCGGGCGGCCTGGGCGGCCTGGGCATGCTGCTGGCGCCGTCGCTGGTGTCTGGCGCGGTGGACGCCCTGGTCACGCCGCGCGCCGTGGCCTTCATGGTCCAGGAGGCCCGCGCCCCCGAACCCGCCGACGCCGTCCGCCCCGTCGAGGCCGAGCCCGAAGCTGCGCGCGAGCCCGGCCGGCGCGTGCGCCAGGCCTGGGCCTATCGCGACCTGAACACCTTCGCTGTCACCCTGTGGCGCGAAGACCGGGCCGACGACCGCCTGGCTCTGTTGCTGGAGCGCCGTGGCCTATTCGAGTGGAAACTGGCGGCCGTCGATCTCACGCCCGAATCCTCACGCTCTTAACTCAGGCGATCTCGGCGGCGATCGCCATAGCGGCCGCGCGTGGATCCGCCGCCGCTGTGATGGGACGCCCTACCACCAGATGCGTGGCCCCGTGGCGGATCGCTTGGGCGGGGGTCGCCGCCCGCGCCTGGTCGTCCAGGGCGGCGCCGGCGGGCCGAACGCCTGGGGTGACGATCAGGAAGTCCTCGCGGCCTGCTTCATACGCCAGGTCGCGCACGCGCGCCGCCTCATGCGGGCTGGCGACCACACCGTGCACGCCCGCCTCCAGCGCCTGACGCACGCGATGTTCGACCAGTTCGGCGGGCGACAGGCTGTGGTCGTCGGCGGCCACATCCTCGGACGTCAGGCTGGTGAGGACGGTGACGCCCAGCACCTTGAGGTCTGATCCCTCGACCCCGCGCATCGCCGCCGCCATCACCTGGGGCCGGGCGTGCACCGTCAGCAGGTCGCAGCCGGACCCGGCCAGAACCGCCGCCGCCTTCTGAACCGTCGCGCCGATGTCGTGCAGCTTCCAGTCCAGGAAGACCTGGCGGCCCTCGGCCTTGAGCTCGCGCGCCAGCGCCATGCCGTCCGTCGCGAAGAGCTGAAGGCCGATCTTGAAGAAGCCCACGGCGCCGCCGGTGCGCTCGACCAGTCGCCGCGCCTCGTTGGCCGTCTCGACGTCCAGCGCGCAGATCAGCCGGGGATCCGGCGCTCGGTTGGGATTGTGGGTCATCGACGGGCTCGCGCTGACCGGCTATGGCGAGACGACGCGGCGGGACGCGTGGTCGGCTGGGCCGGCGTATTGAGGGGCGAGGTCAGGCAATGGACGCGTTCTACCTGGGGATCAACCTGTTCGTGATCCTGTTCGCGCTGGTCGATCCCATCGGCAACATCCCCATCTTCGCCGCAGCCACGGCTGGAGCCAGCTGGAAGCAGCGCATGGCGGTGGCGGCCCGACTCTGCGGCGCCATCGTTCTTTTCCTGCTGTTCTTCCTGCTGACCGGCCTGATGGTGCTGGAGTTCTTCGGCATCTCAATGGCCGCCTTCCGCATCGCGGGCGGCATTCTGCTGCTGCTGCTCGGTCTCAGCATGGCGCGCGAGGACTTTCTCAAACTGTTCGCCGACGCCGACGCCGTGGCGGACGCTCAGGACGTGCGCGGTTACGCCAAGCGCCGTTTCCAAAAACTGATCGTACCCTTCGCCATCCCCCTTCTGGTCGGCCCGGGCGCCATTTCGGCCGTCATCATCCAGGCCGGTGAGGCGGAAGTCCTGGGCCCCATGGGCCTGGCCGCCAGCGCGGCGGCCATCGTGGCGGTCAGCGTCATCACCTTCGTCTGCTTCTCCCTGACCGGCCCGATCAGCCGCGTGATGGGCGACGTCGTCATGGCGGTCGTGGTGCGGGTGCTGGGCCTGATCCTGTGCGCCATGGCCATCCAGTTCATCCTGGCGGGCCTGGGCGAAGCCATGCCCGGCGTCATCTCGACCGGCGTGACCATCCCCTATCCCACGGGCGACTGACTTCCGACCTCGCGCGCACGGTGCTAGGTCAGGCGGCTGAAAACCAACAGGAGAGCCGTCATGGCCGAGAGCAGCTGGACCATGCCCGCGGGCGAACTCATGAAGGGCAAGAAGGGCCTGGTCATGGGCGTCGCGAACGCCAACTCCATCGCCTGGGGCATCGCCTCGCAGCTGGCCGCCCAGGGCGCCGAGCTGGCCTTCACCTATCTGGGCGAGGGGCTTGAGCGCCGCGTGCGCCCGCTGGCCGAAAGCGTCGGCGCCAAGGCCATTCTGCCCTGCGACGTAACCGACGACGCCTCGATGGACGCCCTGTTCATCGAGCTGGAGAAGACCTTCGGCACGATCGACTTCGTCGTCCACTCGGTCGCCTTCGCCAACAAGAACGAACTGCAGGGCAGCTTCGTGGACAACACCACGCGCGACAGCTTCCTGCTGGCCATGAACATCTCGGTGTTCAGCTTCGTGGACGTGGCCAAGCGGGCGGCCAAGCTGATGCCCAACGGCGGCTCGATGATCACCATGACCTATCTGGGCGCCGAGCGGGCTATCCCGAACTACAACACCATGGGCGTGGCCAAGGCCGGGCTGGAAGCCGCGACCCGCTACATCGCCCGCGACCTCGGTCCCAAGGGCATCCGCGTCAACGCCATCTCGGCTGGCGCCATGCGCACCCTCAGCCTGGCCGGCATCTCGGGCGGCCGGGGCATGATCGCCCAGGGCCGCGCCATGTCGGCGATGAAGGAGGACACCTCCATGGAGGGCGTCGCCGGCGCCGCCCTGTGGCTGTGCTCGGACCTGGGCCTGTCAACTACCGGAGAGGTCGTGCACGTCGACGCCGGCTTCCACATGATGGGCCTGTCAGGCGACGAAGAGCAGTAGACCGCGCCGTTGGGGGCTGTCGCCGTTCACCGACCGTCCCCAGCCTCGTCCCCAGGAAACTCAGCTCAGACACTACATCTAGCGGTCACTGTAAAATGTGATCGCAACATAGGCTGATTGCCGCTTGGCGCCGACCCGATTGCGCCGCATTCTGGCGACCTCTCCACGGATTCGTCTTCTCGAGGTCGCCCGCGATGAACGCCCCCATCAAGCCCGGCATCATCATGCCTGCAAAGGCCGGCCTGCTGACCCCCTCGGCCGCCTACAAGCCCTTCCGCTACCCTTGGGCCTTCGACATGTGGAAGAAGCAGCAGCAGGTCCACTGGATGCCCGAAGAGGTGCCGCTGGGCGAGGACTGCAAGGACTGGGCGGCGAACCTGAACGACAAGGAGCGCAATCTGCTGACGCAGATCTTCCGCTTCTTCACCCAGTCGGACATCGAGGTCGCGGACAACTACATGGAAAAATACGGTCGGGTGTTCAAACCGACCGAGGTGAAGATGATGCTGTCGTCCTTCGCCAACATGGAGACGATCCACATCGCGGCCTATGCCCTGCTGCTCGAGACGATCGGCATGCCCGAGAGCGAGTTCGGCGCCTTCATGGAATATGAGGCCATGCGGGACAAGCACGACTACATGGGCCAGTTCGGGGTCGAGACCGACGCCGACATCTGCCGGACCCTGGCGATGTTCGGGGGCTTCACCGAGGGCCTTCAGCTGTTCGCTAGCTTCGCCATGCTGATGAACTTCCCGCGCTTCTCCAAGATGAAGGGCATGGGCCAGATCGTGTCCTGGTCGGTGCGCGACGAAAGCCTGCACTGCGAGGGCATCATCAAGCTGTACCACGCCTTCAACAAGGAAACGGGCGCCGTCACCAAGGCCGTGGCCGACGACATCGTCCAGTGCTGCGAGACCGTGGTGGGCCTGGAGGACAAGTTCATCGACCTGGCCTTCGAGGCCGGCGAAGTGCAGGGCATGACGCCCGAGGACATCAAGAAGTACATCCGGTTCATCGCCGACTGGCGCCTGCGCCAGCTGAACCTGCCGGAGCTGTACGGCGGTTCGCGCGAGAACCCGCTGCCGTGGCTGCAGTCGCTGCTGTCGGGCGTCGAGCACGCCAACTTCTTCGAGGCGCGCGCAACCGAGTACTCCAAGGCCGCAACCCAGGGCGCCTGGCATGGGGCTGACGGCGTCTGGTCGGAGTTCGACAAGATGATGGCCCGTCGCGACATGAGCCTGGTCCCGAACTGACGGGATCCGCGCGGTGTTCAGCGTCGCTTGAGCACCGCGCGCGTCAGGCAGGAAAAGACGAGACGCCCGGCCTCGTCCAGCAGATCGTGCTGGGCGATGACGATGCCCTTGTCGTCGCCGACCGGGTCCTTGCCCATCACGGTCATCCGACCACGCAGCAGTTCGCCGGGGGGCGGATTGCGCATGAAGCGCAGGCCGTCGATCGCCAGCATCTTGGTCTGCGCCCAGCCGGCGGCCTTTTCCGCGGCCAGCCGATTCCACAGCGCATAGACCAGGGCGTCGGGCGCGCCATAGGCGACGTCCCAGCCCGGCGCGAACCGCTCGGCGAACACCTCCAGGGCCTCGCCGTCGACGGCGCAGGCGCCCAGGGGGATCACCTGGCCCACCTCGATGTCCTCGAAATGGGCCGAAAGCGGATCGCTCATCGGAGGGTCTCCTTTATGCGGGCTCCTCGGACACCCGCACCAGCAGCTTGCCGTCGTGATCGCCGGTGAACAAGCGGTCCAGCGACTTGACCGCGCCTTCCAGCCCGTCGTCGACGTGGACCTTCCACTTCACGCGCCCGTCGGCGAGCCACGGGCCCATCTCCTCGACCATCTCGCGGGCGCGGTGGGCGTAATCGAGCACCAGGAAGCCCTGGACGTTCAGCCGGTGGGTGATGATGCGCGAGAAGTTCGGCGAGGGCGGCATGCGCGTGGCGTTATAGGCCGAGATCAGACCGCAGACCGCCATGCGGGCGTGTACGTTCAGCCGGTTCCACACGGCGATCATGATGTCGCCGCCGACGTTCTCGAAGTTCAAGTCGATGCCGTTCGGCGCCAGTCGGTCCAGCGCCTCGCCCACGTCTTCGTTCTTGTAGTCGACCGCGCCGTCGAAACCGAGCTCTTCGGTCAGCCAGCGGCACTTGTCCGGGCCACCGGCGATGCCGATGACGCGCGCGCCGCGCTGCTTGGCCACCTGCCCGGCGATCGAGCCCACGGCCCCGGCAGCCGCCGAGATCACCAGCGTCTCGCCCGCCTTGGCCTTCAGCACGTCGGTGACGCCGAAGTAGGCGGTCAGGCCGGTCATGCCCAGCACCGACAGATTGGCGGTCAGCGGCAGGCCGGGGAAGCGGTGCACCGGGCGCAGGCCCTGCTCATGCACAACGGCGTAGTCAGCCCAGCCGCCTGACAGCGGCGTGACGATGTCGCCTTCCTTGTAGCGCTCGGACTTCGACTGCTCGACCACGCCCAGGGTCAGGCCGCGCATGACGTCGCCTATGCCCACCGGCGGCAGATAGCCTTCGGAATCATTCATCCAAGTCCGGTTGGTCGGATCCAGCGACAGATAGAGGGTGCGGACCAGCGCTTCGCCGTCCTTCAGATCAGGAATGGCGGTTTCGATCAGCTCCAGGTCGCCGTCCTGGACATTGCCCTTGGGGCGATTGCGCAGGACCCACTGACGATTGCGGATGGACATGGTCGGCTCCGTGATGCGTTTTCTTTCGATACGCGCATTTGGGCCGCGGAAGACGTCGCTGTCGAGAGCACGTGCGAGAAAAAGGGCGGACCCTATCGGGTCCGCCCTGTAGAAGTGGCATCATCGAGAATGAGGCGCGGAGGCGACAGATCGGCTTTCGCCAATCTCAAGTCGGGGGGGCGTCGCCGCCTCCGCCAAGTGATAACCCGGAGCCCTGAACCCGGTTCCGTTGTTCGCCGAAAAATCTCCGCGCCGGCTCAGGCGGAACAGCCACGCTGGCGCGCGCGTTGGTCCAACCGAACTCATTCATTCGGGCGGGAGCCGATCAGTTGACCCACGAAGATCCCCATTCCAAATCCGCCGACGCCGTGCACGAAGGCCGGCCGGTCGAAGCTCAATATACGCGTCAGGGCCGCCCCGGCGTGCGCATTCTGTGGCTGCTGATCATCTCGGCCGGCGCCGCCGCTGTGCTGCTGATCGGCATGTGGATGCTGAGCCAAGGCGGCTTCTCGCAGACCAACGCCAATGCGGGTCAGCAGGCGGTGGACGCCGCTGCCTTCCAAGGCGATGCGCAGAGCGCGCCAGCGGCCAGCGCGCCGACCGACGCCGACGGCAATCCTCAACCGGTCCCCACCGGCGAGGCCCCCAACGTCAACGCCCCGACCGTTCAGCGCTGATCGGCTGATCCAATAGAAAAAGGCCCCGGCGATCGGATCGCCGGGGCCTTTCGTTTGTCGTGTGTGACAGGCGACAGATCAGGCCGCCTGCTTCTGCCGCGAAGGGTGGAAGAACAGCGCCTGGCTGATCGCCGCCTTCACCGTTTCGGGCTGGAAGGGCTTGGTGATCAGGAAGGTCGGCTCCGGGCGCTCGCCGGTCAGCAAGCGTTCCGGGAAGGCGGTGATGAAGATCACCGGCACGTCGATGCGCTTCAGGATGTCCTTGACCGCATCGATCCCCGACGAGCCGTCGGCCAGCTGGATGTCGGCCAGGACCAAGCCCGGGCGATGGCGGGCCACGGCGTCGACGGCCTCGTCATGCGTCGTCGCCGTCGCGGTGACATTGTGACCCAGTTCCTTCACCAGGCTTTCGATGTCGGCCGAGATGATGGCCTCATCCTCGATGATCAGCACGTCGGTCGCCAGTTCGGCGTCGATGTCCGCCTGAGCGTCGGCGATCAGACGTTCGACCGAATGGGGATCGGAGCCCAGGATCTGCGAGGCTTCCGAAGGCGTGAAGCCTTCCAGCGCCGTCAGCAGGAACGCCTGTCGCGAGCGCGGCGCGATGCGCATCAGGCGGCGCGAGGCGTCGTCGCGGGCTTCCAGACCGCTGGTGTCCTCCAGCTGCGCGCCGGTCGAAGACCAGATGGCGTGGAACACGTGGTACAGGGCCACCCGCGGCGTCATGTCGGCGGGCAGCTGACGCTCGCCGGCGGCCAGTGCCTCCAGCGCCACCCGCACATAGTTGTCGCCGGTGGTTTGGTCTCCAGTCAGCGCGCGCGCGTAGCGACGAACATAGGGCAGGTGCGGCGCCAATCTGGCCAGAAGGCTCATTCGATAATCCCCGACTCCAACGCGCCGCCGACGTGGCGGGCGTGACTAAGGGGGGCTAACGTATCGCGAAGATCGCGGTTCCAACAAATTTGCGCTGCGCCGAGATGAATTCGCTGTCATGATCGGAACCGCCCCGTCGGTTCGCCGTTGTCGGCTGTCAATGAGGCTTTCAGACCCGAGGGCGGCGGTCTAAAATTAATGACGAAACCAAGCGATCCTTCTCGAAAGGCGGCGACAAACGGCGCCGGCCAGGAAGAGGCGCGCCTGCGCCAGCAGGCCATAGGCGTCAAGCTGCGCCATATGTTCGACGAAGTGGTGAACGAGCCTGTCCCTGACGAGTTCCTGGACATTCTGCGCCGCGCAGACGAGCGTTCGTCCGGCGGGAGCAACGCATGAGCGGTTCGCCCGCCCCCAAGCCGCCTTCGGCTGATGATGCAGCGTTCAAGCGCGAATTGGTGGGGCTCATTCCTCACCTGCGCGCCTTCGCGCGGACCCTGACCGGAGATCCCACGGCCGCCGACGATCTGGCGCAGGACGCCATGATGAAGGCGTGGGACGCCCGCGCCAGCTATCAGATGGGCACGAACATGAAGGCTTGGACCTTCATGATTCTGCGCAACCAGTTCTATTCCGAGAAGCGCCGCTCGTGGCGCCAGTCTCAGCTCGACCAGGAAGCCGCCGAACGCACTCTCGTGGCTGTCGACGACCCAGAGGCGCCCGTCGCGCTCGATGAATTGCGCCAAGCCCTCAAAACCTTGCCGGAAGAACAGCGCGAGGCCCTCATTCTGGTTGGGGCAGGCGGCTTCGCCTACGAGGAAGCCGCCGAGATCTGCCAGTGCGCTGTTGGGACGGTCAAAAGCCGAGTCAGCCGCGCTCGGCGCGCCTTGCAGGCGACGCTTGAGCGTGGGGGCTATGCCCGCGACGGCAGAGCTGCGGGCGACGCCATGCGATCCATCCTGGCCGCAGCGGACAGCCTCAGCGCCCGTCGGGGCTGAAGGTGAAGCGGATTCGGCGAGCCTTCGGGCAAAGCCTCGGCCTGGGACGACGTTGGAATCGCCCGAACCGCTTTCAAGGCATACGGTTCAGGCTCGGCGCGGCCATGGCCGTCGCTCTGCTGCCCATCGTCATTCTCAGCGCCTTTCAAGCTCAGGCCGACTTCCAGAACCAGGCGGATGATCGTCGTGTCGATCTCGAGCTGGCCGCCGAGCGAAGCGCGTCGCAAGCCGCCTCGAAGCTGAATTCCGCTCAGACGATGCTCAGGGTTCTCAGCCCAGAAGCGCTCGGCGTCTATTGCGAGCCCCGGCTGACGGAGCTGGTTCAGCGCCTCGAAGGCTACGACGGTCTCTACCGGCTCTCGCCCACCGGCGCGCCCGTCTGCGCCTCTACGCCGAAGGGGAGCACCGGGGTTCCCCGAATAGGTCAGGCCGGCCGACAGACCTGGTTTCAAAGACTGGCGGCCGGGGAAGAGACGGTCGTGACGCGGGCGTCGCACTCCGACGTGCATGAGCCGGCCCTCATCGTCGCGGAACGGGTAGAGACGGCGCGGGGCGACTTCGCGGGGGCGATGGCCGCCGTGTTGCCGATCAGCAGCCTGCAGCCCGACATCGATGATCCCGCCATGCCTGCCGGCGCCCAGGCGGCGCTTACGGACGCCCAGGGACGGATTCTGACATCGACCCTTCCGTCGGCCTTTTCATTCGGAGGCCGGTCTTCGATCGAAGGCTGGGTCGATCGAGCCCGACAGGGCGGGGCGTCCGTGTTCGAGGCGGTGGATCGCGGAGGAGAGCGTCGGGTCTACGCTGGCGCCGCGCTTTACGGCCGCGACGTCTACGTCCTGCTGACGGCCCCTGCTCCTGGTCTTTTGTCATGGGCGCAGCTGAACCCGATCGGCATCTTCCTGCTGCCGCTGGCTGCCTGGTTCACGGCCTTCGCTGCCGTGATGCTGTTCTCTGAGCGCATTGTGATCCGTTGGCTGGACTATCTGGAGCGCGTAGCCGCCATCTACGCACGCGGACGCTTCAGCGTCCGCCCGGTCCAGGCCGTTCATGCTCCCGCGGAGATCCGCGTTCTGGCTCGCACTCTGGACGAGTTGGCCGACACGATAACCACCCGAGACGCCGCGCTCGTCGCCGCGCTCGACGAAAAGGATGGTCTGCTGCGCGAGATCCACCACCGGGTGAAGAACAATCTCCAGATCATCTCGTCGCTGCTCAGCATGCAGCAGCGCACCCTTACAGATGCGCCCGCGAAATCGGCCCTGGCGGACACGAGACACAGGATTTCGGCCTTGGCCTTGATCTATCGCACTCTTTATCAGGGCGCCGACATCCGCCATGCGGACGCGCGCGAGTTTCTGACGGAACTGGTCGGCCAGCTCGTATCCGCTGAAGCCAGCCGAGGCCCGGTGGTGATCAGCCACGTGGAGGCCGACAGCCTTCAGGTGGATCCCGACCGTCTGGCCCCGCTCGCACTCTGGCTGGTCGAGGCTGTCTCAAACGCGCAGAAGCATGCGTTCGCTGGACGGGGCGGGCGCCTGGACGTTCGGTTCAAGGTCAACGGGGACACTAGCGTGTTGGAGGTTCAGGACGACGGTCCCGGATTGGAGGCGGCGCGGGCCGGACTTGGACAAACCCTGATGAGCGCCTTCGCCAAACAGCTGCGAGGCGAGGCCGAACTGATCGCGGCCCCTGGCGGCGGCGTCATCGCTCGCATGACGTTCGCAACCCCAGAGGCCGCGCCCATTTCCGCCCCGGGCCAGTTCGAGATTTCTCGCAACCTGACCTGAGGAACCGCAGGCGCAGGCGGACGTTTCAGCGCCAATCCGTCGGCAGGGGCCGCCGGAATCCTAGGAGATTTCTCGATGCGCAAGGTTATCGTTCTGATGGTCGCCGCGGCCGCCCTGACCACCGCCGCCTGCAACACCATCTCCGGCGTGGGACGCGACACCCAGGCCGCCGGTCAGGCCGTCACGGGCGCGGCCGAGGATGCTCGACGCAACTAAGCGCTCGCGGATTGCAGGCACGGCCCCGTCGGTGCTCGCACCGGCGGGGCCGGCTGCATTCGGGCATGGCTTGACCGTGCAGCCGAGCCGCGCTTGACCCGTCGCAGCACCATCCGTTTCCTTCTGGAGAATGAGCCATGGCCGATCCCCGCGCCGCCGCCCGCAGCATGATCTTCGAACACGCGCTGATCGCGGGCGAGAAGGTCGCCGGCTCCGGCGCGCGGATCGCGGTCGATGACCCGGCGACCGGCGACGTCATCGGCCATGTGCCCGATCTCGGCGTCGCCGAAACGGAGCGGGCTATTCAGGCGGCTCACGACGCCTTTCCCGGCTGGTCGCGCACCGACCCGCACAAGCGGGCAGCCTTTCTGCGAGAATGGGCTCGCCTGATCGACGAGAACATCGAGGGCCTGGGCGCCCTCATGGCGCTGGAGAACGGCAAGCCGTTCGAAGAGGCCAAGGGCGAGGCGGTCTACGCCAACAGCTTCCTGAAGTGGTTCGCCGGCGAGGCCGAGCGCCTGCTGGGCGACACCCAGGACAGCCCGCTGGGGCACGCCATCATCACCTTCCGACAGGCCGTCGGTCCCGCCGCCCTGATCACGCCCTGGAACTTCCCGGCCGCCATGCTGACGCGCAAGCTGGGCCCCGCCTTCGCCGCCGGCTGCACCGCCGTGGTCAAGCCGGCCAGCCAGACCCCGTTCACCGCCATCGCCCTGGTCGAGCTGGCCTACAAGGCCGGCCTGCCCAAGGGTGCGCTCAGCGTCGTCACCGGCGATGCGGCGACGATCGGCGGCGTGCTTACATCGTCGCCGCTGATCCGCAAGCTCAGCTTCACCGGCTCCACCCCGGTGGGCAAGAAGCTGGCCGAGCAGTGCGCCCCGACCCTGAAGCGTCTGTCGATGGAGCTGGGCGGCGCCGCCCCGCTGATCGTCTTCGCCGACGCCGATCTGGACCTCGCCGTGGCCGAGACCATCAAGGGCAAGTTCCGCAACTCGGGCCAGACCTGCGTCTGCCCCAACCGCGTCTATGTCGAACGCTCGGTGTCGGAAGCTTTCGCCGAAAAGCTGGCCGCCGAAGTCGCCAAGCTGAAGGTCGGCGCCGCCTTCGAAGACGGCGTGAAAGTCGGCCCGCTGATCGAAGACAAGGCCGTCGACAAGGTCAAACGTCACCTGGAGCACATCAAGGAGAAGGGCGGCCGTGTCCTAACCGGCGGCGGACGCCACGAACTGGGCGGACGCTTCTTCCAGCCGACCGTGACCCTGGGCGGCGACGACGCCCTGTTCCGCGAAGAGGAGACCTTCGGCCCTCTGGTGCCGGTCTTCGCCTTCGACAGTGAGGACGAGGTGGTGGCCAAGGCGAACGACAGCGCGTTCGGCCTGGCGTCCTACCTGTTCACACGCGATCTGGACCGCGCCTTCCGCATCGGCCGCCAAATCGAGGCAGGGATGTGCGGAATCAACACCGGCCTGACCTCCACCGCCGTCGCCCCCTTCGGCGGGGTCAAGGAGTCGGGCTACGGCCGCGAGGGATCGACCCACGGCATCGACGAATATGTGGACATCAAGGCCCTGACCCTGGGCCTGAAGTAGCCGTCAGCCCGCCGCCCGGGGCGCAACCTGGTCGGCCAGGGCGTCGAACTCGGCCAAAAAGACGCCGCGCCGCGGATCCGTCTCCATGATGATCTCGTGGCGCGCGCCTTCGACCTCGACATAGCGGCCGTGCGCCAGGCGTTTGGCGGCCCAGCGACTGGTCTGTTTCCAGATGCGATCGTCGTCGGCTGACTGGACGATCACCACCGGAGCCTTGACGACCTTCAGCGCCCGCGGCTTCAGCGCACGCTCACCTGCATCGATGGCGAAGTTCAGCCAGCCCCAGGTCGGTCCGCCCACCGCCAGATGCGGACAGGCGTACAGCTGCTGACGCCATATCTCGTAGCGCGCCTCGTCCGTGGTCAGGGCGTCGTGCTCGAAGGTGTGTTCGAACGGATCGTCAGGATCTCCCAGGATGTAGTCGCCAGCCTTGCCGTGCCGCAGGTGCCACCGCACCGCCAGCTTGACGGACCACATCGAGCGCTTGCCGGTCTTGACCTTCAGCATGGGGCTGGACAGCACGGCGCCGGCGAAACGTCCCTCACCTTCTTCCAGCGTCAGCAGATTCAGCGCGCCGCCCATCGAATGGCCGACCATGATCCAGGGCCTGGGCATCCGCGTCTCGAAGGCGTCGATCAGCCGTGCATAGTCGTCCAGGAACTCCTCGACCGCGCGCGCATGGCCCTTCAACCGATCCGGCAGCAGCCGCGCGGAAAGTCCCTGGCCTCGCCAGTCGTGCGCCAGAACCACAAAGCCACGCGCCAGGAAGTTGCCGATGACCTCATAATATTTCTCGATCGGCTCGGTCCGCCCGGGACTGAGCACCACCGACCCGCGCGGCGGCGTCGCCGGCGTCCACAGGGCCGCGCGCAGGCGAAGGCCGCCGGCGCCGCGATACCACTCGCCCTGTCCGCCGGGAGGCGAAGCGGCGCCGGGAACCCCCATCAGGGGCGCATGGGCGGCGAAGTCTGTGACGCGGTTCACTCGGGCTTCCTGAACTTGAGCGTCATTCGATCGCTTTCGCCGATGGCGTCATACTTGGTGCGGTCGAACTCGGGATCGGGCGCCTCCCCGGGCGGCGAGGTTCGGCGCTGGGGCGCCAGGGTTTCGACCCCGAAGGGATGATCCTTCGTGTCGGCTGGATTGGCGTTGATCTCCGATGAGTCGACGAAGACGAAGCCCGCTTCCTCGGCCAACTGCCGGACAAAGGCTTCCTGGACGTAGCCGTTGGCTGCCGCCGGATCCTGATCGCGCTCAGGCTGAAGACGATGCTGTTCGACGCCGAGTATGCCGCCTGGCCGCAGCGCCGCGTAGGCGTCCGCGAAAGCCTTCTCGGCGATCCCCGCCGCCATCCACGAATGGATGGATCTCAGAAAGAGCACCATGTCGGCCCGCCCGGCCGGCTCGATCACAGGCCCCGAACCTGATCCGAAGGTGGATGTCTGGATCTGGCCGTAAAGGCGCCGATCACCTTCGAAGCGGTTATGGAACGCGGTGTTTAAAGCAGCCTGCGCCGGATCCGCGCCTGGACCCGCTGCGAAAAGGGCAGCCCAGTATGAACCGCCGCCGCGATTGAGATACGGCGCCAGGATTTCGGTGTACCAGCCGGCGCCCGGCCAGAACTCGACGACGGTCATTCGCGGCTGCAGGCCGAAGAATCGCAGCGTCTCCATGGGGTGGCGCCATTCGTCGCGGCCCTTGTCGCGCTCGCGCCAGGGACCGGCCACGGCCCATTCCAGAGACCCCTCGGGCGGGCCCGGCTCGGGAGCAGGTTCCTGGGCGGCCGGCGCGGCTGTTTTCTCTTCGCGGCGCCCGCAGGCGGCCAGTCCGGTCAGCGCCAGGACAGAGCCCGCGCCCCCCATCAGCCATCGGCGCGAAACGGCGCCCGGCGCCATCGGCCTCAACTCACGCATCCGAAATCCCCTGCTCGGCGTCTTGGGGATTAACTAGCTTCGCGCCTTGGGTCAAAGACCGCGTCTCAGGCCGGCTTGCGGAAGCGCAGCGTCATGCGGTCGCTTTCTCCCACGGCGTCGTATCTCGCGCGCTCCTCGGCGGTCAGGGTCCGGCCGTCCTGTTCGGTGCGGCGCACCGGCGGCAGGGTCCAGACGCCGAACGGATGGGCGCGGTCGTCCTTGGGATTGGCGTTCACCTCGCTGCGCGCGTCCAGAACGAAGCCGGCGCGCTGGGCGGCCTGGATGACCCAGCTCTCGGGCACATAGCCGGTCGAGGCGGTGTCGTTGATGTTCAGGCCGTCGACGCTGCGATGCTGTTCGACAGCCAGCACGCCGCCCGGCTTCAGCGCCTTGAAGAAGGCGTCCAGATAGGCCTCGGTGCGGCCGGCGCGGTGCCAGTTGTGGAAGGCGCGCGCCACGATCACCAGATCGGCCGAGCCGTCCTCGACGCCCATCGTCTCCAGCGGACGGTTCACGGCGACGTATCGGCCGCCGGTCGCCTGGGCGTACGGCTCCAGGATGTGGCTCCACCAGCCGGCGCGGCCAGGCTCGATCTCGACCACGGTCTGGCCGGGCTGCAGCCCCCAGAAGGTCAGGGTCTCGACGGGATTGCGATAGGCGTCGCGCGCCCGATCAGCCTCGGACCGCGTGGTCGAGGCGACGGCGGCTGCGAGGGCCTGATCTTCCTGAGGCACCGGCGGAGTCATGGACAGGGCCGAACGCTGCAGGGTGCGCGGCGCCTCCTGGGCCAGGGCGGGCGCCGCGATCAGCGGCAGGACGGCGGCGAGGATGAGGGCGGTCGGGCGCATCGGCAAGCTCCGGAACGAGATGATGGGTCACCCTAGAGCCGCCTCGCGACGGGACAAGGGCGCGCGTGCAGGCGCGGCGATTTCGCACCCCTTGACGGTCGAGAACGGCTTCCCACATCGCATTCGAAGGCGCCGATCCCGGGCCTTCCAGACCTGGCGGGGCCGATTTCGGGCCGCTGAAGGGCTGACACCCAACGCCGTCCCGGGCCAAACCGCGGGGGCGGTTCAACCTTGCTGATCCTCAGGAGGATGACTGATGCGTACCTATGATTTCTCGCCGCTGTACCGTTCGGCCGTCGGCTTCGACCGTCTGGCCAATCTGCTGGAAAGCGCCTCGCGCTCCAGCCAGGAAAACGGATGGCCGCCCTACAATATCGAGACGACGGGCGAGAACGCCTATCGCATCGAGATCGCCGTCGCCGGCTTCTCGCCCGACGAGCTGAACATCGAGGTGAAGGAGAACCTGCTCACCGTCACCGGGCGCAAGACCGCCAATGACGACGCCGCGCAGAAGACCTACCTGCATCGCGGCCTGGCCGAGCGCGACTTCGAGCGCCGCTTCCAGCTGGCCGACTATGTGGTGGTCACCGCCGCCGATCTGGTCAACGGCTTGCTCGCCATCGAGCTGAAGCGCGAGCTGCCCGAGGCGCTCAAGCCGCGCCGCATCGATATCGGGACCGGTCCGGCCCTGATCGAAGGAAAGGCCAAGAAGGCCGCCTGATCCGATCAGGCCGCTGAAGACCAAGGGGACGGCGTTCGCGCCGTCCCCTTTTTTCGCGTTCTAGGGCGCCCAGCCGCCCGGCGCCTCGGCCGTCTCGTCCTCGTCGACGCCGGCCTCGCCGCGCGCCTTGCGCACCTCGGCCCAGGCAGCGCGCAGCAGCTGCGGCACGCCTTCGCCCGACACGCCCGACACCAGCATCGGCCGGCGGCCGGCCACGGCCTCGAGCTCGGCGGCCTTCTCCTCGCGCACCTCGGGCGTCAGGGCGTCGACCTTGTTCAGCGCCAGGATTTCTGCCTTGTCGCCCAGGCCCGCGCCATAGGCCTCAAGCTCGCCGCGGATGGTGCGGTAGGCGCCGGCCACGTCGTCCTGCGTGCCGTCGATGAGGTGGATCAGGCTGGCCGACCGCTCGACGTGGCCCAAAAAGCGCGTGCCCAGGCCCGCGCCCTCGCTGGCGCCCTCGATCAGGCCCGGAATGTCGGCGATGACGAACCGTTCGGACGGGCTCAGGTCCACCATGCCCAGGTTGGGCGCCAGGGTGGTGAAGGGATAGTCCGCGATCTTGGGCCGCGCGGCCGACGCCGCAGCTAGGAAGGTCGACTTGCCCGCATTGGGCAGGCCCGCCAGGCCGATGTCGGCGATCAGCTTCAGCCGCAGCCAGATCCAGCGCTCCTGGCCCTCCTGGCCCGGATTGGCGTGTTTGGGCGCCTGGTTGACCGGCCCCTTGAAGCGGTCGTTGCCCCAGCCGCCGTTGCCGCCGCTCAGCAGTAGTTCGCGCTTGCCGGCCACGTCCATGTCCAGCAGCACCGTCTCCTTGTCCTCGTCCAGCACCTGAGTGCCGACCGGAACCTTCAGCACCACGTCGGCGCCCTTGGCGCCGTGCATGTTGCGCCCCTGGCCGTGGTGGCCGGTCTGGGCCTTGAAATGCTGCTGATAGCGGTAGTCGATCAGGGTGTTCAGCCCTTCGTGCGACTCGATCCAGACGTCGCCGCCCCGCCCGCCGTCGCCCCCGTCGGGACCGCCGTTCGGAATGAACTTCTCGCGCCGAAACGACACGGCCCCCCCGCCGCCATTTCCCGAGCGAATGTAGATCTTGGCCTGGTCGAGGAATTTCATCGCCGGCTTATGCCCCAGGACGACGGCGAATTACAGGCGTGGCCGGCTGACCCAGAACCAGATCGCCGCAGGTCCGAAACCCAGGACGAAGAACAGGGCGATCTCGGCCCAGCTGGACGAGGTGACGGCGAAGCTCACAGGCCCCACCTCGGCGATCGCCGCCTGCATGGCAGTGAAGCCGTGAAGCGCCATCAGAAGACCCAAAGCGACGCTGGCCGAGCCGACGATTCTCAGCACCCAGCTCAGGCCGTGCGCTCGGCGGCCGGTTGCGAAATGGATAATCGCGAACACCACCCCGATCACGGCGAGGAACAGCAGGAGCAGCACGCCCAGCGTCATCGAGACGTGCATCATCGCCATGAGATGAAGCGGCGTCCAACCTGACATGTAGGTCAAAAGCAGGCCGGCCAGCGCGACAGCGCTGATGGCGGCGACAACGGCGCAACCCACGGACAGACCGCGCCACACGCCCTCGGACTTCATTTCAGGTCCACCGGCAGGATCTGGCTGGACAGCAGGACCTTGGTCGTCGCCCAGTGGTCCGGGCCCTGCGCCTCGATCCAGCGCTGCACCAAGTCGCGGCCAAGGCCGTAGTTGATGACATAGCTGCGGTAGGTGTCGATGAAGGCCACGCGCTGGGTCGCCCGCGCCCGGTCCATCAGCCGATAGCGCGACAGGGCCTCGATCGCCTGATCGCGCGGCATTCGCCCGGCCAGATACTCCGAGGCGATGGTGTATTCCGCGCCTTCCAGCTGACGCGTCAGGGCCAGCAGTTCGGCGTTCGAAGCGACGCGCTCGGGCGACACCCCGGCCAGCGGGGCCAGAACCTCGCGCTGATACCGGATCGCCTCGTCGCCCGGGAAGGCCAGGTCGATGCCGTAGTTGGCGCTGCCCTCGGCCACCAGGGACATGGGGCTGAACAGCGGATACAGGCTCATCTCCACCCAGCCCTTCTCGGTGACGAAGATCTGCTCCAGCAGGGCGTTGTAGACGTGGTGGCCGGGATAGCCTTCGTGGCAGCCCAGATCGATCGCCCGGTCCAGATAGATCGGCAGATCGGCGTTGATCTCGATCTTGGAGACCGAACCGCCCTGATAGTAATTATAGCCGGACCACGGTTTGTCGCCGACCAGGGTCAGGGTGAAGCTTTCGTTGGCCGGCAGGGCGATATGCGCCTCGGTGCGCCGACGGCATTCGTCGATGGCGGCCTGCATCACGGTCTGCAGCCGGTCACGCGGGATGGCGAGGGGCGCGCGGAAGGCGGCGATGCGCTCGCCGACCGCACCTTCACCGGGAACCAGCGCTTCGATGCGGGCCAGGATGGGATCATAGCTCGACAGAGGATTGAGCTCGGGCCGGATGCCGAACAGCCGCTCGGCCTCTTCGGCGAAGCTGAAGGTCTGGCCCTGCTGCATGCGCAGGCGCGTGTCGGCGGCGGCGATATGGGCCAGCAGATAGCGGCGACGCTGAACCTCCTCCTGCGTCCAGCCTGCCGCGTCCAGTGCGTTCAGCCGCGATGTCAGCCCGGCCGCGGCGACGACCAGTTGACCGACCGTGCGCGGATTTGCCTTGGCCGCCTCGGCCCATTCGGCGGGACCGTAATAGGCGTCGACGTATCCGTCCTCGCGCTCGCCGATCTCCAGCTGCATGCGCACATAGTCGGCCGCGATCGCGTCCAGGCTGTCGACGGTCGGGCGCGGCGCGCTCGCGCAGGCGGCGGCCAACAGGCACAGGCCCAGGCTCAAGCTCAGGATGATGGCGCGCATGGGTCCCTCCTCAGGCGTCGCCGAAGGCTAGAGGCTGAGCGCCCATGAAAAAAGCCCCGCCGTCGCCGGCGGGGCCCTTCTCATCAGTCAGGATGACGATCAGTCGCGACGACGACGGCCGCGATCGCCGCCGTTGCGGTCGCCGTCCCGCTTGGGACGACCGCCGGTGTCTTCCGACAGCGGGGCCTCGCCGCGTTCGGCGCGCTCGGCGTTGATCTTGTCGGTGATGTCCTCACCGGTTTCCTGATCCACGACCTTCATCGACAGCTTCGTCTTGCCGCGATCGTCCATGCCCAGGAACTTGACCTTGACCTCCTGGCCTTCCGACAGGACGTCAGCCGGGTTGGCGACGCGCTCCAGCGAGATCTGGCTGACGTGGACCAAGCCGTCCTTGGCGCCGAAGAAGTTCACGAAGGCGCCGAAGTCGACGACCTTCACGACCTTGCCGGTGTAGATGGCGCCCGGCTCGGGCTCGGAGACGATGGACGAGATCCAGGCCTTGGCGGCGTCGATCTTTTCCTGTTCCGAGGCGGCGATCTTCACCGTGCCGTCGTCCTCGATGTTGATCTTGGCGCCGGTCTTTTCGACGATCTCGCGGATGATCTTGCCGCCGGTGCCGATGATGTCACGGATCTTGTCGGTCGGAACCTTGATCGACTCGATCTTGGGCGCGAACTCGCCCAGCTCGGTGCGGGCGCCGTCGATGGCCTTGTCCATCTCGTCGAGAATGTGAAGACGGCCGGCCGAAGCCTGGGCGATCGCCTTCTTCATGATCTCTTCGGTGATGCCGGCGACCTTGATGTCCATCTGCAGCGAGGTGATGCCGTCACGCGTGCCGGCGACCTTGAAGTCCATGTCGCCCAGGTGATCTTCGTCACCCAGGATGTCCGACAGGATGGCGAACTCGCCCGACGGCTCCAGGATCAGGCCCATGGCGATGCCCGAGACGGGCTTCTTCAGCGGCACGCCCGCATCCATCAGCGCCAGCGACGAACCGCAGACCGTGGCCATCGAGGACGAGCCGTTGGACTCGGTGATCTCCGACACCAGACGGATGGTGTAGGGGAAGTCTTCCGACGACGGCAGCATCGGACGGATGGCGCGCCAGGCCAGCTTGCCGTGACCGATTTCCCGACGACCCGCGCCGCCCATCCGACCGGTCTCGCCGACCGAGTAGGGAGGGAAGTTATAGTGCAGCAGGAACTTCTCTTTGTACGTCCCCGACAGGGCGTCGACGTACTGTTCGTCTTCGCCGGTGCCCAGGGTGGCGACCACGATGGCTTGCGTTTCACCGCGGGTGAACAGGGCCGAGCCGTGGGTGCGCGGGAAGACGCCGACTTCCGAGACGATGTCCCGGACCTTGTCCAGGGCGCGGCCGTCGACGCGGTGGCCGTTGTCGATGATGTCGCGACGCAGGACGTGGGCTTCGCATTCCTTGAAAGCCGCGCCGAACTTGGCCGGCTCGACGCCGTCCGGGTTCTCGTCGGTCTTCACCAGGGCTTCGGCGGCCTTCTTCTTGGCCACGTCGACGCCGGTGCGGCGCTCGTACTTGCCGGCGTGGGTGTAGGCGGCCTTGATGTCCTCGCCGACCAGGTTCTGGATCGAGGCGACGACGTCGGAGTGATCCTCGGCCTGGAAGTCGAAGGGCTCCTTGGCGGCGTGCTCGGCCAGTTCGATGATCGCGTCGATCACCGGCTGCATGCCGCGGTGGGCGAACATCAGAGCGTCCAGGAAGGTGTCTTCCGACAGTTCCTTGGCCTCGGACTCGACCATCATCAGGGCGTCCTGGGTGCCGGCGACCACCAGATCCAGGTCCGAGGTCGGCATCTGCTCCAGCGTCGGGTTCAGCACCAGCTCGCCGTCGATGTAGCCGACGCGCGCGGCGCCGATCGGGCCCATGAAGGGCACGCCCGAGATCGTCAGGGCGGCCGAGGCGGCCACCAGGCCGACGATGTCCGGATCGTTTTCCATGTCGTGCTGCAGCACGGTGACGACGACCTGGGTCTCGTTCTTGAAGCCCTTGACGAACAGCGGACGGATCGGACGGTCGATCAGGCGCGAGACCAGCGTCTCCTTCTCGGTCGGACGGCCTTCACGCTTGAAATAGCCGCCCGGGATCTTGCCGGCGGCGAAGGTCTTTTCCTGGTAGTTGACGGTCAGCGGGAAGAAATCCAGGCCGGGCTTGGGCGCGCGTCCGTAGACGACGGTGGCCAGAACCACGGTCTCGCCATAGGTCGCCAGCACGGCGCCGTCGGCCTGACGGGCGATGCGGCCGGTTTCCAGCGTCAGCGGCCGGCCGGCCCAGTCGATCGTCTTGCGTTTGATATCGAACATGTTTCGTCTTTCGTATCCCGGCGGGCGTATTCCCGGCGGGGCGGAGCGTCAGGGGTTCAGTCCCTCGGTCCCTATGGACCCGGCGTCCGAATGACGGCGGGCGGGTGATGAGGACCGGTGCTGGCCCTCGCGTCTACGCCGTGACATCCCGCGGCGCTCGGGTGGTCTTTGGATGCGGAACGAGGCGCGGACGTGACGCCCGCGCCTCGAAAAGCTTTTCCGCTGCCGGTTCGCGCCTTAGCGGCGCAGGCCCAGCTTGCCGATCAGGGCGGTGTAACGCGCGCTGTCGACGGTGTTCAGGTGGTCAAGAAGACGACGACGCTGCGAGACCATCTTGAGCAGGCCGCGGCGCGAGTGGTTGTCTTTCTTGTGGGTCTTGAAGTGCTCGGTGAGGTTGGCGATGCGTTCCGAAAGGATCGCGACCTGGACCTCGGCCGAACCGGTGTCGCCCGAAGCGCGGGCGTTATCGGCGATGACTTCGGCCTTGCGTTGAGCCGTAATCGACATCGTATGACTCCATCATGGGAGGTTGAAAACGCGGTCGGGTTCTAATCGACCGGCCCGCATCGAACAGAGAGCGACCAGGGTTCCGCCCGCGAACGCCGAAACCGTCCGAGAACCCGCATTGAGCTGGTCCTTGAGCGTTTCGACCTGTCGGGGGAGCAGAACGATCGGCCGTCCCTGCCTCAGCGAGAGGGCGTCCTGGTCCGTGACGGCCAGCTCCGGGATGTCGTCCAGAGCGGTCGAGACGGGCAGCAGGCCCTCCGAGGCGGCGCCCTTATGCGCCAGATCGGACAGAAAATCCAGCGACACCGCATTCTGGGTCGAGAACGGCCCCACGCGCTCGCGCCGCAGGGCCGAAACGTGCCCCTCCGCGCCCAGCATCCGGGCCAGGTCGCGCGCCAGCGAGCGGACGTAGACGCCCTTGCCGGTGCGCATGGTGATCTCGAGGTGGTCGGCGTCCGGCGCGTCGGTCACCGCGGCTTCGTGGATGGTCACGCGGCGCGAAGCCAGCTCGACCTCGACCCCGTCGCGCGCCAGGTCATAGGCGCGCTCGCCATTGACCTTGATGGCCGAGAAGGCCGGCGGAACCTGATCGATCTCACCCACGAAGTCCGGCAGCGCCGCCTTCACCGCCTCGACCGAGGGCCGAACGTCGGAGCGGCCGGTGATCTCACCCTCGCGATCCAGGCTGTCGGTCGAGACGCCCCACTGGATGGTGAAGCGATAGACCTTCTGCGCCTCCATCATGAAGGGCACGGTCTTTGTGGCTTCGCCCAGCGCGATCGGCAGGATGCCGTCCGCCAGCGGATCCAGCGTGCCGGCGTGACCCGCCTTCTGGGCGTTGAACAGGCGGCGCACCTTGGTGACCGCCTCGGTCGATCCCATGCCGTAGGGCTTGTCCAGACAGACCCACCCGTCGACGACGTCGCCGCGCTTGCGACGGGCCATTAGGCTGGGCCTGCCGCGCGTTGCGCTGCTTGAGGCCGCGTTCTCATTCCTCGCCGTCCTCGCCCGCTTCCAGATCGGCGCGGACGCGGGGGTCGTTGAACAGGCGGTCCATGTGGCTGGCCGCGTCGAAGCTTTCGTCATGGCGGAAGCGCAGGTCGGGGGTGAACTTCATGTCCAGCTTGGACCCCAGGCGGCCGCGCAGGAATTTGGCGTGGACGTTCAGCGCCTTGATGATGGCGCTCTCCTGACCCGTGGTCGGCGCGGCCTCGACGCCGGCGCCCAGCGGCTCGACGAAACAGGTGGCGTGGCGCAGGTCCGGGCTCATCCGCACCTCGGTCACGGTGACCGACACGCCCTGAAGGGCCTCGTCGTGGATGTCCTCCTCTCGCAGGACGTCGACCAGGGCGTGGCGAACCAGTTCGCCCGCGCGAAGCTGGCGTTGCGACGGTCCCTGAGCCCCGGAGGCGTTTCGGGTGTGCTGTTTGCGGGCCATGGGCCGCTCCTTTCGGTCGCTCGCCGGGGATCGGACCCGGCAGGAAAAGCGAAGGGGCGCGGTCTAGTCGTCTCGCCCCCCGGTGTCCAGCGCGGCTGCTGCGCCGACCGCCCGCATGACCTCGGCCGAGGTCACGGACCGCAGCGGACGCACCGGCACGCCGCCGGCGTTCAGCACTCGCGCCGTCCAGTGATTGCACAGATGGCCGATCCAAAAGGTCTCGCGGCTGGCGAAGAAGGCGGCGTCGTCGCCGGGCCGCTGCGTCGCCGGGCGGGCCTCGCCGTCCTGCAACGCCAGGGATCGCTCGATGCGCTCGGCCATTCGGTCGAAACCGCCGGGCGACAGGCGCAGCTCGCGTCGCCCCTCGGAGGCACGAAGCTGCGCCGGATCATGCTGAACTGGGTCCAGCATCACCACGGATGGGTTGCCCGGCCGGAAAAAGGCGCGGGCGCCGTCGGGCAGCCGCTCGCCTATCGGCCCTTGCTCGACATAGAAGCGTGCGTCCCCCCAGCCGATCAACACCCAGTCTCCGGGAGCCAAGCCCCGGACCGCGCGGCCCAGCGGCCCGGGGCGCGCTTGGAGCGTCGCGCGGGGCACGGCGATATCGGTGTGAAAGCCGTTGTCGAGTAGGTGGACGATCACCGGCGCATCGTCCGTCCGGCTCGGGAAAACGGCTGGATCGCCGGGCAGGGTCCAGGTCCAGAGTCCCGCGATCAGGCCGATCAGGCCCGCGCCGATAATGCGTCCCAGCCCTCCGCCCATGTCAGGCCGCTAGCGGGTGAAGCCCGGAAGCGTCGTGTCCGACGGTCCCGTCCCGGCTGGCGGCAGGGCCCACTCCCCGCGATAGGTGTAGCTCAGCTGCACGCAGTGCCGCATCTGGCCGTCGGGCCAGCGTCCCACCGCCTGCATGGTCAGCGGCCGCCCCGCCCGGACCCGGCCCAGCACCAACCAGGCCTCCTCGGCGCTGGGACACAGAGCGCGCGCCAAGCCGCGTCCGTCCCCCTGGGCCTGGATGGCGTAGATGGCCCGCTCACCGGCTTCGCTAGGCAGGGCGGCCAGGACTTGAGACGGTCCGCCACGCTCGATCCGGGCCTCACCGCGGGCGCTAGTCGAGATTAGCCGGTTCACACGGATGGCGCCGAACAGACCTCGCTCGACTTCCAGAGTCAGGCCGCGAGTCAGGGCCTGGGTGACGCGATCGGAGGCGTCATAGGCGAGGAAGCGGGTATCGGCCTGGACCGGCGCTGGCGCGGCCACGGCCGAAACGGCGGTGATGAAGGCGAGGGCGGGCATGGCTTTCATGGGCCAATCTCTAACCTGCATTGCGGCGAAAAGCCGAATCCCCTCCCGCCGGGCGGCGGAAGGGGATCGAGGTAGTCCTGGCGATGTCGCGACTCGGACAGGACTAGTCCAGCGTGCGCTTGATCTCTTCGACCGTGAAGCACTCGATGTAGTCACCTTCCTTGATGTCCTGGAAGCCTTGGAACTGCATGCCGCATTCCTGGCCCGAGGGCACTTCGTTGACCTCGTCCTTGAAGCGCTTGAGCGTGTTGAGCGTGCCCAACTCCAGCACCACCACGTCGTCGCGGATGATGCGGACCTTAGCGCCCTTGCGTACGACGCCTTCTGTGACGCGGCAGCCGGCGATCTTGCCGATCTTGGAGATGTCGAAGACCTGCAAGACCTGAGCGTTGCCCAGGAAGGTTTCCCGTTGCAGCGGCGCCAGCATGCCCGACAGCACGCCTTTGATGTCGTCCAGCAGGTCGTAGATGATCGCGTAGTAGCGGATCTCCACGCCTTCGCGCTCGGCCAGATCGCGGGCCTGTTTGGAGGCGCGGACGTTGAAGCCCAGGATGGGCGCCCCGGCCGACTTGGCCAGGTTCACGTCGCTCTCGGTGATGCCGCCGGCGCCCGAATAGACGGTGCGGGCGCGGACCTCGTCGTTGCCCATCTTGTCCAGCGAGCCGACAATGGCCTCGGCCGAGCCCTGGACGTCGGCCTTGATGAGGACCGGCAGCTCCGAGACCTTCTTGGACTGCAGCTTGGACATCATGTCGACCAGCGAGACCGAGCCGCCCGAGACCTGACCCGCCTGACGACGGGTGCGTTCGCGGTAGTCGGTCAGTTCGCGGGCGCGAGCCTCGCTCTCGACCACGGCGAAGACGTCGCCCGGGCTGGGGGCTTCGTCCAGGCCGAGGATCTCGACCGGAACGGACGGACCGGCTTCGGTCAGCTGCTCGTTGCGCTCGTTCAGCAGGGCGCGGACCTTGCCCCAGGCCGAGCCGGCCACGACGATGTCGCCGCGCTTCAGCGTACCGCGCTTGACCAGCACGGTGCCGACCGGACCGCGGCCCTTGTCCAGCTTGGCCTCGATGACCACGCCTTCGGCCGAGCGTTCCGGGTTGGCGCGCAGATCCATGATCTCGGCCTGCACCAGGATGGCTTCGAGCAGGCCATCCAGGTTGATGCGCTCCTTGGCCGACACCTCGATGATCTGGGTGTCGCCGCCCAGGCTCTCGGCGATGACTTCGTGCTGCAGCAGCTCGTTGACGACCTTGGTCGAGTTGGCGTCCGGCTTGTCGATCTTGTTGACCGCCACGATCAGGGGCGCATTGGCCGCCTTGGCGTGCTGGATGGCCTCGATGGTCTGAGGCATGACGCCGTCGTCGGCGGCCACCACCAGAACCACGATGTCGGTGACATTCGCGCCGCGCGCCCGCATCGCCGAGAAAGCGGCGTGGCCCGGGGTGTCCAGGAAGGTGACCTTCTGACCGTCGTCCAGCCGCACCTGATAGGCGCCGATGTGCTGGGTGATGCCGCCGGCCTCGCCCGCCGCCACGTCGGTAGTGCGCAGGGCGTCCAGCAGCGAGGTCTTGCCGTGGTCGACGTGGCCCATGATGGCCACGACCGGCGCGCGGGCCTCGGTCGCGTCGGTGTCGTCGTCCTCGGCCAGGAAGCCGGTTTCGATGTCGCTCTCCGACACGCGCTTGACGGCCATGCCGTATTCCTCGGCCACCAGTTCGGCGGTGTCGGAATCGATGACGTCGTTGATCTTCATCATCATGCCCTGACGCATCAGGAACTTGATGATGTCCACGCCGCGCACGGCCATCCGGTTGGCCAGGTCGCCGACAGTGATGACGTCGGGGATGACGACTTCGCGCGGGCGATTGGGAGCGTCGGTCGAGCCGCCCTTGCGCTTTTCCTTCTCGCGTTCGCGGGCCCGGCGAACCGAGGCCAGCGAGCGCATGCGCTCGGCGGTGTCGCCGTCGCCGGCCAGGGCCGAGATGGTCAGGCGACCTTCGCGGCGCTTGGGCTCGCCGCGCGTGCGGCTGACAGCCTTGCCAGGACCGGCGTCGCCGAAACGCTTGTCACGATCGTCGTCACGCGTCGCGCGTCCGCCGAAACCGGCGCGCACCGGGCGCAGGACCGAGGGTTCGGCCGGCGGCTGGTTCGGGGCCGGGCGGCCGCCGGGGCGGGCGCCGCCGGGTCCGCCGGGACGCGCCGCGCCGGGCGCCGGCCGGGGGTTGAGGGCCGAGTAGCGGACGGTCTCATTGGCCTTGGGACGACCCGCTCCCGCGCCGGCGCCGGCGGCGCCTTGCGGACGAGAGGACGCCTGGGGCCGTTCAGAGAAGCTGCGTTCGCCGCCGCCCATGGCCTGTTCGCGCGCCGAGCGGCCGCCGAAGGCAGGACGTTCGACGGGCGCGCGGCCGGTCGGGATCTTGGGCGCGCGCTGTCCGAAGTTGACGGCGGGACGCGCCGGCGGCGCCGGGCGAGCGGGCGCGGCCGGGGTCGGTTCGGCCTTGGGCACTTCCGCCTTGGGGGCTTCGACCTTGGCTTCCGGCTTGGCGGCCGGCTTGGCCGGCGCCGGCGCGGCGGCGCTCAGCTTGGCGGCCTGCTGACGCGCGGCCTCGGCGGCGGCGCGGGCGGCCTCCGCCTCGGCGCGAGCGGCGCTGGCGGCTTGTTCCGTGGCGGCGGCCTGCTCGCGCGCAGCCTCGTCGCGGCGCGCCTTTTCTTCGGCGGCCTTGCGTTCACGCTCGGCCTGGGCGCGGGTCGCGGCTTCGATGGCGCGGCGACGGGCTTCCTGCTCTTCGCTCGACAGGCCACCCGCCGAAGCGGGAGCGCGCGGCGCGGCCGGCCGCGGCGCCGACTGTCCTTCCGGACGCGGACGCGCGACATCGAAGCCCTGCGGCCTCTGATGCCCGGCTCCGGCGCCGGCCCGGCGCTTGGTCTCCACCACGACGGTCTTGGAACGGCCGTGGCTGAAGCTCTGCTTCACCGTGCCGGTCGACACAGATCCCGTGGCGCGCGGCTTCAAGCTCAGGGGCGCACGAGGCCCCGTCTGCGAAGGGGCCTGAGGGGTCTTGCCGTCGTTGGTCTTGTCGTTTTCGTCGCTCATCCGGTCGCTTTACTCAGGGCGGAGAATTCCGCCGTCGTCTTGCCCAAACACAAATAGCCGCGCGTCGCTCCACCCCCGGTCAGGGAGCGGAACCCCGCGCGTCTGAAACCCGTCCTGCTCCCTCGCCGGGAGCCGCCTCGACCTCGTCGCCGACGCCGTCGCCGGGGAAATCCCTGCGCCAGCCCTCTGGGATAAGAGACCGAAATCCCGCCAGCCGCCCGACTTCGTCAGTCCAGCGATCGGCCCGTCCGCCCGAGAGCAGCACGGCATGTATCGCATTTTCCAGCCCGAGGGCCAAACTCAAATCGTCCGCCGTGAAGACGCCGCACACTTGGGTCGCCTGATGACGGGCCAGAGCCAGCAGCTTTCCGCGTCCATCGGCGGACCCGTCGGCCGCCTCGATCAGCCACGCGGCGCGTCCGGCGCGGATCGCCGCCGCCGATTTCTCGAAGCCCGAGATAAGCACGCCTTCGCGCCGGGCAAGGCCCAGTTGCTGCAAACAGCGGCGCGCGATCAGCGTTTCAACCTGATCGGCGAGGTCCGGCTGGACCGTGAGGCGGGCCTTCGCCGCACCTGAAAACAGGTTCTTCTTGGCCGCCGTCTGGACCGAGACGCGGTTCGCGGCCACCCACAGCCCCCGGCCAGGCAGCTTGCGCGCCAGGTCGGGAACCACCGAGCCGTCCGGGCCGGCGACGAAGCGGATCAGGCGAGATTCATCCATGACCTGGCGTGTCACCAGGTCCCGGCGCTCCCTATCCGCATTCGCCTCGCGCAGCGTCATGGACGGCCCGGCTCCTCATCACGCGTCGCGCGAAGAGTCGGAAGCCGGCTCGGCCTCCGCATCATCGGCGTCGCCATCGGTGGGTTCGGCGTCCTCGGCCGCGCCTTCCGGCGCATCGCTGAACACGGCGTCGGCGTCGTATTGGCCCTCTTCGCCCTCGGCGAACTCACCCTCTTCCTCATATTCGGGCTCGGGCTGCGGCAGTTCCGACGCGTCGATCCAGCCGGCGGCCACGCGAGCCTGCAGTATCAGCAGTTCTGCGTCTTCCTGGCTCAGATTGAAGCTCTCCAGCACGCCGGCCAGCTTGACCCGCTCGCCGTTCTGAACCTCGTAGCCGCCGCGGATTTCGTCGGTGGCCAGATCGGCCAGATCCTCGACCGTCTTCACGCCGCCTTCGCCCAGGGCGACGGCGATCGGCAGGGTCACGCCCGGCACCTCCAGCACGCCGTCTTCGACGCCCAGCTCCTTGCGCTTGGCATCCTGCTCGGCCGCCTGCTTGTCCAGGTAGTCGCGGGCGCGGGCCTGCAGCTCCTCGGCGGTGTCTTCGTCGAAGCCTTCGATCTCGGCGACCTCATAGGCCTCCACAAAGGCCAGATCCTCGACCGTGGCGAAGCCTTCGGTCACCAGCAGCTGGGCGATGACCTCGTCGACGTCCAGGGCGTCCTGGAACAGCTGGGTGCGCTCGGCGAACTCGCGCTGGCGACGCTCGCTGTCCTGGCTCTCGGTGATGATGTCGATCTGCCACCCGGTCAGCTGGGAGGCGAGACGCACATTCTGGCCGCGACGGCCGATGGCCAGCGACAGCTGCTCGTCCGGCACCACGACCTCGACGCGGTCGGCCTCTTCGTCCAGCACGACCTTCGAGACTTCGGCCGGGGCCAGGGCGTTGACGATGAAGGTGGGCTCGTCGTCGTTCCACTGGATGATGTCGATCTTCTCGCCCTGCAGCTCGGCGACCACCGCCTGCACGCGCGAACCGCGCATGCCGACGCAGGCGCCCACGGGATCGATCGAGCTGTCGTTGGACAGCACCGCCATCTTGGCGCGCGAGCCGCTGTCGCGGGCGGCGGCGCGGATCTCGATCACGCCGTCGTAGACCTCGGGCACTTCCTGAGCGAACAGCTTGGCCATGAAGCCCGGGTGGGCGCGGCTCAGCATGATCTGCGGGCCCTTCGCCTCGGGGCGGACGTCGTAGATGTAGGTGCGGATCCGGTCGCCGATATTGAACACCTCGCGCGGGATCGAGTCGTTGCGGCGCATGATGCCCTCGCCGCGGCCCAGATCGACGATGGTGTTGCCGTATTCGACGCGCTTGACCGTGCCGTTGACGATCTCGCCGACGCGATCCTTGAACTCTTCGTACTGATTGGCGCGCTCCGCCTCGCGGACCTTTCCGGTCACGACCTGGCGGGCCATCTGGGTCTGGACGCGGCCGAACTCGAACGGCGGCAGGACCTCGACGTATTCCTTGCCGACCACGGCTTCGGGGTCGCGCTTGGAGGCGTCGGTCAGGCGCACCATGGCGCTGTCGTTGAACTCTTCCAGCTCGTCTTCCGGCTGCCAGTCGTCCTCGACGATGGTGACGTGACGGGTCAGCGACAGCTCGCCGGTCTTGATGTCGATCTTGGCGCGGATGTCGTGGTGGGCGCCGTAGCGCGACTTGGCGCCCTTCTGGATCGCTTCCTCGATCGCCTCGACGACGATCTCCTTGTCGATGTTCTTCTCGCGCGCGACGGCGTCGGCGATCGAAAGCAGTTCCAGACGGTTGGCGGAAATACCGGTGACGGCCATCAGGCTTTGTCCTTGGTCGCTTTGGTTTGTGCGGTGGAGGTGTCTTCGGCCTCGCCTTCCGGCAGGCCGTCGTCTTCAGGTTCGCCGCGCTCGGCGCGCAGCTGGGCGCCGCGCTTGAGCAGGGCGTCGGTCATGACCAGCTTGGCGTCCGCCAGCCAGTCGAAGGGGATCAGGGCGGTCTCGTCCTCGCCGTCCAGGTCGATGGCGATCGCATCGTCCTCGACGCCGGCCAGGATGCCCTTGAAGCGCTTGCGGCCCTCGACCATCCGGTCGGTCTCCAGCCGCGCCTCAAAGCCCTCGAACAGTTCAAAGTCGATCAGGCGCGTCAGGGGCCGGTCGATGCCGGGCGACGACACTTCCAGCAGATATTCGCCCGAGATCGGATCGGCGGCGTCCATCACCTCGGATACGGCGCGGCTAAGACGGGCGCATTCCTCGACAGAAATGTCGTTGTCGACAACCCGCTCGGCCATGATCTGCAGCCGGCGGCGCAGGGTGCCGCCCATCAGGCGCACACGCACGATGGCCAGCCCCAGGCTCTCGGCCACGGGGTCGATCAGCTCCAGGAGAGCGCGGTCTTCGGCGGTCTTGGCGCGCAAGAGGGAACCCTGAGAAAACAAAAGCGGCGACCCCTCCGGACCGCCGCTTCAATCGGCGCCGTCGGACGCCGGTCTAACGATGTGGGAGGCGATATAGGCGACCACGACCGGCTTGTCAGCCCTTTTCGCTCAACGCCGCTTATACTCCAGGAAGATCGGCGCGGTGTCGCCCAGCTTCTTTTCCTCGTAGCGGGTCACGACATGGTCGGCCGGAGCGACGTGCCAGTCCTGGTCCGCGTCGAGACGCTCAAAGGCTTCGGACCGGTCCAGCCGCTCCAGCGCCCAGTCGGCGTAGTCTGCCCAGTCGGTGACGAAGCGCAGGCGCCCGCCGGGCTTCAGCACGCGGGCGAAGGCGGCGATGGTCTCGTCCTGAACCAGACGGCGCTTATTGTGCCGCGCCTTCTGCCAGGGATCGGGGAACAGGATCAGCACCCGGTCCAGGCTGGCGTCCGGCAGGGCGTCGACCACCGCGCGGGCGTCGTCGGCGTGGATGCGGACGTTTTCGAGCTGCTGCTCCTCGACGTGCCGTAGGGCCGAGGCCACGCCGTTCAGGAAGGGCTCGCAGCCGATCACCAGCACGTCGGGCCGGCGCGCGGCCTGGGCCGCCATGTGCTCGCCGCCGCCGAAGCCGATCTCGAGCCAGGCTTCGGTCGCGCCGGGCATCAGGGTGGCGGGATCGATCGGCCCGTTCGCCGGATCGGGCACGGCGATGCGCGGCAGAAGCGTGTCCACCAGCGCCGCCTGACGCGGCTTGATCGGCCGCGCCTTGATGCGGCCGAAGGAACGCAGGGGGCCGTGGGCCTTGTCGGAAGCCTTGTCGAGGTCGGATGCCATGGCGCGCCCTCTACCGCCCCGCGCCCGACAAGAGAAGCATCGGGATGGCGTCAGCCCGCGCGCGGCGCTAGATCAGGCGCATGAGCGACGCCTTTCACACCCCCGCGACCGTCGATCCGCGCCTGCTCGAGGTGCTGGTCTGTCCGGTGACGCGCGGACCGCTGACGTTTGACCGCGCTCGGGGCGAGCTGGTGTCCAAGGGGGCCAAGCTGGCCTATCCGATCCGCGACGGCGTGCCGATCATGCTGCCCGAAGAGGCCCGACCGCTGGACTGATCAGCGCAGCCCCTCGACCGCGGCGATCAGCCGGTCGAGTTGCTCCGGCGAGGACAGACGGTGGTCGCCGCCGTCGATCAGATCCAGCCGAACGTCCCCGCCGCTCAGCCTCTCCAGCAGCGCCGTCTGATGTCGCCACGGCACGGCGTCGTCCTCGCGCCCTTGCAGAATATGAATGGGCGCCGCGATCTCGATCGGCCCGTCCAGCAGCAGCCAGTCGTGCGCCTCTTCGAACATGCGCGCGGTCAGAACGTACTCGCCCAGGCCGGGCTCGGAGATGTTCGCCTCGCCGTCGCGCAGGATGGCCTGGCGAAGGTGGTCGGGCAGGCCGGGCCACATCAGCCGCTCGGTGAAGTCCTGCGCCGGATTGACCAGAACCAGGCCCTGAATCCGCTCAGGCCGCGCCAACGCCGCCAGCAGGGCGGTCCAGCCGCCCATGGATGAGCCGACCAGGATCACCGGGCCCTCAAGACTGTCGATCAGGGCGACCGCATCCTCGCGCCAGCGTCCGACCGTCGCCTGGCGCCATTCGCCGGAAGACCGGCCGTGGGCGAAGTGGTCGTAGCGGACATAGGCCCAGCCCCGCTCGCGCGCCGCCTGGTCCAGCGCCAGCGCCTTGGTCCCCTCCATGTCCGAGCGGAAGCCGCCGATCCAGATCACGGTGGGGCCGTCGCCCTCGACGCGCTTGTAAGCCAGGGTTTCGCCGTCCGGGCGGGTCAGATGCAGCAGCATGTCGAGCCTTCTTCGTCAGCAAGCCGTCTGATAACAAGATCGTCCGCAAATTCGTAAGGTCCGTCGGTGCCGCCCAGCAAGGTCCTCTTCATCTCGCCCAATCGCATCGGCGACAGCGTCATGGCCTCAGGCATCGTGCGCGAGATTCTCCGTCAGCGGCCGGACGCGCGGATCACCGTGGTCGCCGGCGGCCCGCCCGCCGCCTTTTTCCGGTCCGCGCCCGGAGTCGAGCGGATCATCGGGATCGACAAGGCGCGGTTCAAAATGCACTGGCCGCGCCTGTGGGCCAAGATCGTCGGCCGCCGCTGGGACCTGGTCGTGGACACGCGCGGTTCGCTGGTTTCGCGCCTGGTCCTCGCCAAGGAACGACGCGTCTATTCGCGCGCGCTTCGCGGCGAAGGGCCGCAAGTCGAGATGATCACCCGCGTGATGCAGGCGCCCCAGGTGCTGGAGCCCGAACTGTTCATCGATGACGAAGCGCGCCGCGCCGCCGCCGCCGTGATCGATCCTCAGCTGGCGGACGGTCCGGGCCCCGGCCCGATCCTCGCGCTGGCGCCCATCGCAGTGCAGCCTGGCAAGAGCTGGCCCGCAGATCGCTGGGGCCGGCTGGTGGAGCGGCTCAAGGCGGATCCCCGCTTCATGGGCTGGCGCTTCATGCTGGTGGGCGGGCCGGGCGATCATGCCCCGGCCGCGCCGGCGCTGGCGGCGGCCGGGCCTTCCGGCATCGACATGGTCGGCAAGGGCGACATCCTGACCTCGGCCGCGGCCATCACGCGGGCGACGCTGTTCGTCGGCAACGATTCCGGCCTCATGCACGTGGCGGCGGCGGCCGGGACGCCCACGCTGGGCCTGTTCGGCCCGACCCAGTGGTGGATCTATTCTCCGCGCGGACCTCGGACCCAGACCGTGGCGGCCAATGCGCAGGAAGGCGAGTACGCGCGGATCGAGGACCTGACGGTCGAGCGGGTCTACGATGCCGTCCTGACCCTGCGCGAACGCTTCGCGGCGGATGCGGGCGCATGACTACGGCGCCGCGCGTCCTTCTGATCGCGCCGACCCGAATCGGCGACGCCGTGCTGTTTTCGGGCGCGATCGACGGCGTTCGCCGGCTGCTGCCGGCGGCGGAAGTGACCGTGGCCTGCAGCGCCCTCACCGCCCCGCTCTACCGTGGCTTTGATGAAGTGACGGCCGTCTGGACCCTGACAACCGGCTCGCGGCTTGCGCGATGGCGCGCGCTGTGGCGCCGAGCCTGGCCGGTGCGCTGGGACCTTGTCGTGGACCTGCGCGGCTCCGCCTTCGCCTATCTCGTCCGGACGCGACGACGTCTGATCCATAATCCGCGCGAAACGGTGGGCCTGCACCGGGTCGAGGCCGTCAGCGCCGTGTTGCGGTCGGCCACGCCCCTGTCGCCGCGACTGCCGCTGGACGAGACGGCGCGGGCGTCGGCCGACGCCGTGCTGGGTCGGGCTGGCCCCCTCATCGTTCTGGCCCCCGTGGCCGCCTCGTCCGACAAGACCTGGGAGGCCCAGAACTGGGCCCGGCTCGTCGAGCGGCTTCTGGCGCGGCCGGAATTCCAGACCCACAGGGTGGCCGTGATCGCCGCCGCGGACGAACGCATTGGCGCGACGCCCGCGCTGCAGGCGGCGGGGAAGCGCAGCGTGGACGCCATCGGCGCGCTGGACCTGCCCGGCGCCGCGGCCCTGCTGGCGCGGGCGGACCTGTTCATCGGCAATGACTCGGGCCTCGGCCACATGGCGGCGGCCGTCGGCGCGCCCAGCCTGGTGCTGTTCGGTCCCACGGACGCGCGCCTGTATCGACCGTGGGGAGAGCGAACAGCCATCGTGCGCGCAGGCGAAGATCGAGGGCCCATCGAGGCGCTCACTGTGGATCAGGTCGAACGTGCGGCTATAGCCCTGGCGAGGGAGACCGAAGGCCTGTGAACCGCATTCTGATCATAAAGCTGGGCGCGGTCGGCGACATCATCATGGCGCTGCCGGCCATCCGTCGCATCCGGCTGGCTCACCCGGACGCCGAGATCACCATTCTTACCAGCCGGCCGTTCGCGTCCCTGTTCGAAGTGTGCCCGGACGTCGACCGCGTCGATTCCTCGGCCCGCAGCGGCAGAAAATTCGAGAGCCTCTGGCTTGCCCGCAGGGTGCTCGAGGGCGGGTTCAGCCTGGTCTACGACCTCCAGGCGTCCGCCGGCACGCGCCGCCTATTCCTGGCCCTGAGGCTGCTGACGTTCGGCCGCAAGCAGCGACCTCGTTGGTCAGGGCCGTTTCGCGGCGCGAGCGATCCGGCGCCCGATCTCGATCGTTCCGCCGTGCGCGCCCAGGATCGCCACGCGGCCCAGCTGGACGTCCCCAGTCTTCCGACCGCAGGCGTGGACCGTCAGACGCCGGACCTGCGCTGGCTGGCGGATCAAAGCACGTTCGCCCTGCCAGGCTCGCCCTACGCCTTGCTCATTCCAGGGGCTTCGCCTGGTGGCGCGGCCAAGCGCTGGCCGGAGGCGGGCTACGCCGCCTTGGCCGCCGCGCTCGAAAGCCGGGGGCTGGTCCCCGTTGTTCTGGGCGGCTCGGACGACCCGGAACTCGGCCGACGTGTTCTGGCGGCCTCACGCGCCGGCCTGGACCTAGTGGGCAAAACCAGCCTCTTCGACATCGCCGCGCTCGGGGCGTCCGCTGAGGTGGCGATCGGCAACGACACCGGCCCAACGCATTTGGCGGCCTCAATGGGAGCGCCCACGCTGTTTCTGGTGTCGGACGCCTCGGCCTCGGCCCTGAGGGCGCCCTTCGAGACGATCACTCCCCTCTACGCTCCCCGACTTGACGCGCTGTCCGTGGATGCGGTCATGGAGGCGTTGGGACGGATCCTGGAGGAGCCATCCCCTCCTTGAGACCTTCCCCGTTGCGCAGCGGAGGTCCAACCATCATATTACCGCGACTTTCCATATGAACGGAGCCCACGCCCATTCGCCGTCCCATGCAAGCGCCGCCGGTCAAAGACGGGCCGCCCATCAACCAGGATATTCGCGCTACCCGCGTTCTGCTGATCGATCAGAACGGCGAGAAACAGGGCGTCATGCCGCTGTCCGCCGCGCTCGAAGCCGCGGAAGAGGCCGGCCTTGATCTGGTCCAGATCGTCAACAATCCCGACGCGCCGGTCTGCAAAATCCTGGACTACGGCAAGCATCGCTTCCAGGAGCAGAAAAAGAAGGCTGAGCAGCGCAAGCGCCAGAAGGTCGTCGAGCTCAAGGAAATCAAGCTCCGGCCCAACATCGACACCCACGACTACGAGGTGAAGGCCAAGGCCATGCACCGCTTCTTCGATGAGGGCGACAAGGTGAAGGTCACCCTGCGCTTCCGCGGTCGTGAGATGGCGCACCCCGAGCTGGGCATGAAGCTGCTGAACAAGGTCCAGGAGGACTTCGACGAGGTCGCCAAGGTCGAGTTCGCGCCCAAGATGGAAGGCCGCCAGATGATCATGATCCTGGCGCCGAGATAGCAGACGCTATGCTCGCGACTTGAGCGAGGATCAGACGCCCGGCCAGCGCCGGGCGTCTTGCATTTCGGGGGGCGGCGCCATACAAGCCGCGCCTTCGCGTACCGGACCGCCGGGCGAACAGGCATGCCTGGGCGGTCTTAATCAGGGTTTCCCGTGTGGGCTCAAGTAGCCGACAGGCGGTAGCCCACTCAAAAGAGAGAGTGAAAATGCCGAAACTGAAGACGAAGTCGGGCGCCAAGAAGCGCTTCAAATTCACCGCAACGGGCAAGGTCAAGGCTGGCGTGGCCGGCAAGCGCCACCGCCTGATCAGCCACAACTCGAAGTACATCCGCCAGAACCGCGGCACTTCGGTCATGGCCGACGCCGACGCCAAGAAGATCAAGTCCTACATGCCCTACGCCTGATCGGCGCAGCGCAGACCTGACCTTTCAACCGCATAGAATTTGAATAAAGGCCCTCAAGCAGCAAGCGACCGCGTCGCGCGCGTTAGGGCCCGTCCGAAGGAAGATACATCATGGCTCGCGTCACTCGGGGCGTTACGTCCCACGCCAAGCACAAGAAGGTTCTGAAGCAGGCCAAGGGCTTCTACGGCCGCCGCAAGAACACCATCCGCGCCGCCAAGGCCGCCGTGGACCGCGCCGGGCAATACGCCTATCGCGACCGCCGCAACAAGAAGCGCTCGTTCCGCGCCCTGTGGATCCAGCGCATCAACGCTGCGGCCCGCGCCGAAGGCTTCACCTATTCGCAGTTCATGCACGGTCTGTCGAAGGCGGGCATCGAGCTGGACCGCAAGGTCCTGGCCGCCATCGCCGCCGATGAAGTCGGCTTCAAGGGCGTCGCCGACAAGGTCCGCGCCGCCCTGGCCTAAGGGTCTTTGGCCTGATCGTTTCCGCCTGACGGAACCGAACAAAAGCCCCCCGGCCGCGCCGGGGGGCTTTTTGCTTGACCACACAGACGCTAGACGGACGCCCATGATCGATTTCGCCCAACTGGAACTCGACCTCATCAACGCCATCGGCTCGGCCGAGACCACGGCGGCGGTCGAGGACATCCGCGTCGCCGCGCTCGGAAAGTCCGGCTCCATCTCGGGCCTGCTTAAAGGCATGGGCGCGCTCAGCCCGGACGAGCGGCGCGAACAGGGGCCCAAGATCAACGGCCTGCGCGACCGCGTCGGCTCGGCGCTCGCCGCCCGCAAGGCCGAACTGGAGGCCGCCGAGCTGGACGCCCGCCTCCAGGCCGAGCACATCGACCTCAGCCTGCCGGCCCGGCCGCGCCGGCGCGGCTCGGTGCACCCGACGATGCAGGTCATGGACGAGATGATCGCCATCTTCGCCGAAATGGGCTTCGCCGTGGCCGAGGGCCCGGATATCGAGGACGACTTCCACAACTTCACGGCCCTGAACTTCCCGCCCAAGCACCCGGCGCGGGAGATGCACGACACCTTCTTTTTGAAACCAGACCCGCAAACCGGCGAGCGCAAGGTGCTGCGCACCCACACCAGCCCGGTGCAGGTGCGCACGATGCAGAGCCAGGAACCCCCGATCCGCATCATCGCGCCGGGCCGCACCTTCCGTAAGGATTCCGACGCCACCCACACGCCGATGTTCCACCAGATCGAGGGTCTGGTGATCGACCGCGACATCCACATGGGCCATCTGAAGTGGGTGCTGGAGACCTTCGTCGCGCGCTTCTTCGAGATCGACGACGTCCAGGCGCGCTTCCGCCCGCACCACTTCCCCTTCACCGAGCCTTCGGCCGAGATGGACATTCGCTGCGACCGCTCCGGCGGCAAGCTGACGCTGAACACGGGCGATGACTGGCTGGAGATCCTGGGCTGCGGCATGGTTCACCCGAACGTGCTGCGCGCCTGCGGCCTCGACCCCGACGAATGGCAGGGCTTCGCCTTCGGCATGGGCGTCGATCGGCTGGCCATGTTGAAGTACGGCGTGCCGGATCTGCGTCCCATGTTCGAGGCCGACGTGCGCTGGCTGGCCCACTACGGTTTCTCCGCCTACGCCGCCCCCAACCCCGCTTCAGGACTGAGCTGACATGACCGAGCCCGTGCAATCCCCTCTCGAACCCGTCGGCCCAGGTCCCGAGTACAAGAACCGTGGCGTTTGGCTGCCGCAGTTGTTCCTGGAGTCAGCTAGGCAGGAAAAATACGTCATCGAAGATCGCGTGTTCACGGAATGCGTGCTTGAGGGTCCGGCGGTGATTCTGCCCGTCGAGGGTTGCCGCTTCGATGACTGCTTTTTCGGCGCCCACGGCGGAGACCCCGCTGTATTGCTGATGAGGCCATTGCTTCCTGACCGCGTGGTTGGAGCGATTCCCTTCAAGAATTGCACGTTTACGCGTTGCCAATTCCTAGGTGTCGGATTCACCGGCAGCGAAGCATTTCTCCAGCAAATTCAAGATCTTTATAGAGCGCTTGCTCAGCAATGAAGTTCACCCTCTCCTGGCTTAAGGACCACCTCGACACCGAGGCGGACGTCGATGCGGTCGCCCAGGCCATGACCATGGCCGGGCTGGAGGTAGAGGATGTCCATGATCCCGTCGCGGCGCTGGCGCCCTTCACCTTGGCCAAGATCGTCTCGGCCGAGCGGCATCCGAACGCCGACCGGCTGCAGGTCTGCCAGGTCGAGACCGTCGATGGTCTTAAGGAGATCGTCTGCGGCGCCCCCAACGCGCGGGCAGGCCTGACCACCATCTATGCCCCCATCGGCGCTTATGTGCCGGGCCTGGGCGTGACCCTGGTCGAAAAGCCGGTGCGCGGCGTGGTGTCCAATGGCATGCTGTGCTCGGCCTCAGAGCTGGAGCTGGCTGACGAAAGCGACGGCATCCTGGAGCTGGCGGACGACCTGAAGGTCGGCGAGCCCGCCGCCGGCGTGTTCGGCGCCGAGCCGGTGATCGATTTCGAGGTGACGCCAAACCGGCCCGACTGGCTGGGCGTGTCGGGCATCGCCCGCGACCTGGCCGCCGCCGGTCTCGGCGCGCTGAAGACGCCCGAGATCGCGACTGTGCCCGCGACTTCTGACGCGACCGTCGCCATCCGCATCGAGGCGCCCGAGCTGTGCCCGGTCTTCGCTGGCCGAGTGATCCGCGGCGTGAAGAATGGCCCGTCGCCCGAGTGGCTGCAGCGGCGCCTGACGGCCATCGGCCTGCGTCCGATCAATCGGCTGGTCGATGTGACCAACCTGATCTCCTACGACCGCGCGCGTCCTCTGCACGTCTATGACATGGCCAAGCTGGCGGGCGGCGAGATCGTTGTGCGCGGCGGCCAGACGGCGCGCGACACCGGCGAGCCCGAGCATCTGATCGCGCTGGACGGAAAGACCTATGCGCTCGGGGCGCACATGGCGGTCATCGCCGACGCCGCCGGCGAGCGGCCCATCGGCCTGGGCGGCGTCATGGGCGGCGAGTCCACCGGTTGCGACGAGACCACCGGCGACGTTCTGGTCGAAAGCGCCTGGTTCGACCCCATCGTGACGGCCCAGACAGGCCGCGAGCTGAACATCCATTCCGACGCTCAATATCGCTTCGCACGCGGCGTCGACCCGGCTTCGGTCACGCCCGGTCTGGAGCTCGCCACGCGCCTGATCCTGGATCTGTGCGGCGGCGAGCCCGGCCCCATCGTGGTCGCGGGCCAGGCCCCGGCCGCGCCCGCGCCGGTCGCCTTCGATCCGGCCCGCGTCGGCCGCCTGACTGGCTTGACGCTCAGCGAAGACCGCATTGCGGAAATCCTGACGGCGCTGGGCTTCTCGGTCGAACGCGGCGGGCCGTGGACCGTCACGCCGCCGTCCTGGCGCCGCGACGTCGAAGGCCACGCCGATCTGGTCGAGGAAGTGGCTCGCATCCACGGTTACGACGCCCTGCCCGCCACGCCTCTGCCCGAGGCGCCGCGCGCGCCGGGCGGCGTGCTCAGCCCCATTCAGGCGCGCGTCCGCGCCGCGCGCCGCGCCCTGGCGGGCCTGGGCTACGCCGAGGCCGTGACGTGGTCCTTCCTCAAGCGCGAAGTCGCCGAACGCTTCGGCGGCGGCGCCGAGGCGCTGCAGCTTGAGAACCCCATCGCGGCGGACCTGGACTGCATGCGGCCGTCCATACTGCCCAATCTGGTCCAGGCGGCCGCCCGCAATGCCGCGCGCGGCCACGCTCAGGCCGCGCTGTTCGAGATCGGGCCGATCTATCTGGGCGATGGTCCCAAGGATCAGCGCACGGTCATCGCCGGCCTGATCGCGCCGCACGCGCCGCGTCATTGGGCTGGCGCCGGCGACGAGCCGTTGTCGGCGCTGAAGAGCGATCTGCTGGCCCTGCTGGAAGAGATCGGCGCGCCGGTCGCCTCGCTGCAGCTGGCGCAAGGGTCAAACCGCGACTGGTGGCACCCCGGCCGGTCGGCGCGTCTGCAGCTCGGTCCCAAGACCGTCGTGGCCGAGTTCGGGGCTCTGCACCCGTCGGCCCTGAAAGCGCTGGACGCTGACGGTCCGATGCTGGCTTTCGAGATCGTGCTGGACGCCGTCCCCGCCCCGCGCGGCAAGGCGTCCAAGGCGCGTCCGCCGGCCGATCTGCCGTCGCTGATGCCGCTGACCCGCGACTTCGCTTTCGTGGTCGAGGAATCGCGCGCGGCCGGCGATCTGGTTCGGGCGGTTCAAGGGGCCGACAAGGCGCTGATCGTCGAGGCGCGCGTCTTTGACGTCTATCGCGGCAAGGGCGTGGACGACGGCTTCAAGTCCGTCGCCTTCGAAGTAGTCATCCAGCCCCGCGAGGCGACCCTGACTGAAGCCGAGATCGAGGCCCTGTCCGCCAAGATCGTTGCGGCGGCCGAAAAGCTGGGCGCCCGCCTCAGAAGCTGACCTCTGGCGTCGGCGACCGCTTCGCCTAGATTGAAGCCATGAGCCTGGAGCCTCTTGATCCGCCTCCGGCGGGCCCGGTCTTCTTCGACCGCCGTGAGCTGGACCTGATCCTGCGGGTCTATGGCCGCATGGTCGCCGCCGGCGAATGGCGCGACTATTCCGTCGTGGGTCAAAAGGACGTGGCCGAGTTCGCCGTGTTCCGCCGATCCGGCGACGCCCCGGCCTATCGAATCGAGAAGCGCCCGGCGCTGAGGCTGCGACAGGGCCAGTGGGCGGTCGTCGGCGAGGGCGGGCACGTGCTGAAGCGCGGGCGCGAACTGGGCCAGGTCCTGCGCGTCTTCGACAGCGGCCGCTTCACGGTCGTGGACTAGACCTCTGTTCCGGTCTCAGGCGGCCAGACCCGCAGCCCGCATCAAATCCTTCAGCGGGGCGATGGCTTCGGGCGCGGCGGTCAGGTCGGCGCGGGTCTGAGGCTGGCGGAACAGCCTCAACGCCTCGGCCTTGGCGCGATCCGCAGCCGGTCCTAGCGGCGCGGCCTCGCCCGAGGCCAGGCGGAGCAGGGCGCCCAGCTTCTGAGGCGTCGAGACCCTGGCGCGGCTCAACTGAGCCACCAGCCGTGTTTCACGCTCGACCACGTCGCCTACGGCGCCTATGGCGTCGCACAGCTTGCCTTCCTCTATCTCCGACAGGTCACACAGGCGCGCCGAGCGCTGCAACGCGGCCAGGGCCAAAAGTTTCTGTGACGCCGTCTGCCCCGCCTGGCGCATCTCACTTTCAAACCGCAGAGAGGACACGCAGGCCGACATCCAGCGCGCCGCCGACCGCTTGTTGGACGCGCCCGTCACGTTCTCGCACAGCCAGGCCAGGTTCTGGGCCTCGTCCAGCACCGTCGGACAGCCCTTCACATAGGCCGCCACGAAGTCGGCGGTGACCAGGCTTTTGGACCGCTCGGCGAAGGCCGACAACACTTCCTCCTGGCTCAACAGGCGATCCGACGCCGCCGTCAACAATGTCGCCAAGGCGCGTAGGATCTCGATTTCTCCCACCGCATCCGCTGGACGCAAGCGGCGAGGGCCCTTGAGCTCTCGCGCCACCATCCTCGCGAGCGCCGTCGCCAGCAGCGGGAAGTCGCCCGCCGCCAGCCGTTCGGCCAGTCGCGCCGCCGGCCCGTCCAGGGGCGGGATCAACAGGGCTAGGTCTGGATCCACGCGCAGGACGGCGTCGACCTCTCGCGGCGCGATCATGCGTACAACCGCCGCGAGGCTGCCGCCCTGGTCCAGCGCCGGCCCGAGGATTTCCGCCAGGCTGGTGCGCGCCGAGAGCATTTCGCTGGCCAGTTGCTCAATCGGCACCAGGGCGAGGGCGCGCGGCGGGCCTTCGGCGGGTGCGCCCTCGGCCAGGTCCATCAATCGGCCCAGCTTCGTCCGCGCGCCCCGCAGCGGCGCCAACGCGCCCGCCACGGCGGCTCCCATCAACAGCCCCCGCTCGGCCTTGCCCGAAAGGCGGTGGGCGACGTCGGCGATCGACCGGTCGGTCAGGTCAGGAATTTTCTGAGAGCGGCCCAGCGCCATAAGCCGCTCGATCGCCTGCTCCGACAGCTTCTGATAACGCCGCACCAGGTCGTGCACCGACTGGCCAACGGCCTGGCTTTCGGGCACGGCGGTCTTCTGGATGGCGTGCTGAAGCTCCACCCCTGAGGCGTCCAGCCGCTCGGCCAAGTCGGGACGATGCAGCAGTTCGAACGCCGTGGCCCCCTGTCGCGCCAGCCAATCCTCCAGCACGCGGCCGATGAGTTCGCGTGCATGGGGCGTATAGAAGTCCTGCGGCCCTCTGCAGGATGGGCCTGCCTCTTCCTCGGAGACCAGCCGCTTGCGCTTCACCTCCGGGGCGCCCTTGGTCAGGATGGTGACGCTGGCGAACTCCATCGTTTCGGGTTCCAGCGTCTCCTTGGTGACGCGCACCGCTGCAGCGCGATCGTCCTTCAGCAGATCCTCGGCCGTTTCGATCGCTATCTTTCGGTCTTCGACCGCCATCAGCAGCGACCACGGCGCCGGGTCGGTCTTTCGCACATAAACTTCGTAGTGGATCGGACCGGCCATTCCGGCAGCTTTGGGCCCATGGGCTTAAGGCTAGGTTGCCGGAGAGACAGGTTGCGCCCGGCGGACGCCCCGCCCATGTCTTCGAGCAGACATGAATTGATAGAACGGTTACGCTTGGCGCGCGTTAAGGCGTAACGACGAGCGCCGCCGCACGTCCATGCCGCTTTCCGGCGCGCTGCTTTGAGGAGAAGCTCTTGGCCAACATCACCCTGGTCGATGACGACGAGAACATCGTGGCGTCCGTGTCGCTGGCGCTGGAAAGCCACGGCCACAAGATCACCGCCTATCACGACGGAGCCTCGGGCCTAGAGGCGCTTGAGTCCACGCCCCCCGACCTGGCCATTCTGGATGTGAAGATGCCGCGGATGGACGGAATGGAAGTGCTGCGCCGCCTGCGTCAGACCTCCCAGATCCCCGTCATCATGCTGACGTCCAAGGATGAGGAGATCGACGAAATTCTCGGCTTCAACCTTGGCGCTGACGACTACATCCACAAGCCTTTCAGCCAGCGCCTGCTGATCGAGCGCGTAAAGGCTCTCCTGCGCCGAACGGGCGCCGAGGGCGGCGAGGCCGAGCCTTCGGCCGAGGGCTCGGGGCGAGCCATCAAGCGCGGCAAGCTGACCATGGACCCGGCGCGCCACGAATCCATGTGGGACGGCAAGCCGGTCAAGCTGACGGTGACCGAGTTCCTGCTGCTTCAGGCCCTGGCCCAGCGGCCCGGCTTCGTGAAGAGCCGCGACAATCTGATGGACGCCGCCTACGACGATCAGGTCTATGTCGACGACCGCACCATCGACAGCCACGTCAAGCGGATGCGAAAGAAGTTCCGGGTGGTCGATCCCGAGTTCGACGCGATCGAGACCCTGTATGGCGTCGGATACCGCTACCGCGAGAGCTGATCGACAGGACGCCGACGAGGCGCGCCAGGTCCGCCGACGGCTGATGCGCTTCGGCGGTTCGCGCCTGGGCGGCTTCATCCTGGCGCTGAACCTGCTCAGCCTGCTGATTCTGTTCGGCGGCGCCTTGGCGCTTAACGAATGGAGCCGCGGCCTGGTCAATGCACGCCAGGAATCCCTGACCAGCCAGGCGCAGCTGTTGGCCAATCTGCTGGGCGAGGCGGGCGCCACGCGCGGCGACCCGATCCCGTCGCTGAACCCCAACGACGCCTCGCTTCTGCTGCGCGACACCTTCATACCGGCGGGACAGCGCGCGCGCCTGTATGATCTGGACGGCCTTCTGGTCACCGACAGCTATGCGGTGTCGGACCACATTCCAGGGCGAGCTCTGCCGGCGGCGCAGCCCGCAGGCACGGCGCCAGCCCCTGACCTGGCCGAACAGCGGGCCGCCGACAGCCGCCGCACGGAGGCCGCCCGCCTGGTGCTGGGCCAGGAGGTCGAGCGCGCCCTGGCAGGGGAGCCCCAGACCAGCGTGCGCCGCAACGAAGAGGGCGAGCGGGTCGTTTCGGTCTCTGTCCCCGTGCGCCACGTTCAGCAGGTGCTGGGCGTGCTGACGCTGGAGGCCGGCGATGTCGATGAGATCCTGGCCGCGCAACGCGGCGCTCTAGTGCCCTTCGCCCTCGTGGCGCTGGCGGTGAATCTGCTGGCGTCGCTGCTGCTGCATCTGTTCGTGGCGCGGCCGGTGATGCGGCTGTCGGCGGCGGCGGATCAGGTCAAGCTGCAGCGGGCGCGCGCCATCTCCCTGCCCGATCTGGAAGACCGCAAGGACGAGATCGGGGATCTGGCGCGTTCGCTGGAGAGCATGACCGAGACGTTGTCGACGCGGATGGACGCTATCGAAGGATTCGCCGCCGACGTCAGCCACGAGATCAAGAACCCGTTGACCTCCATCCGCTCGGCGCTCGAGACCCTGCCTCTGGTCAAGACGGACGAGCAGCGCGCCAAGCTGACCGCCCTGCTGCAACAGGATGTGCGGCGTCTGGATCGACTGATCACCGACATCTCAAACGCTTCCAGACTGGACGCCGACCTGTCGCGCGACCGGCCGCGCGCCATTGATCTGACGGCGCTGCTGAGCGAGATCGTCAATGTCTATGAGACCACGTCCAAGCCCGGCGAGGCGCATGTTCGGCTGACCCACGACCTGGACGCCAAGACGCCGGAGGCCCGGGTCATGGGCCGCGACGGGCCGCTGGGCCAGGTGTTCCGCAATCTGATCGACAACGCCCGGTCCTTCAGTCCGGCCGGGGGCGAGGTTCGCGTGCGGCTGGCGCGCGACGAGGCTGAACCCGGGCGCTGGCGCATCACCGTCGAGGACGACGGGCCCGGCATACCGCCGGAGAACCTGGAGACCGTCTTCCAGCGCTTCTACACCTCGCGGCCCAAGGGCGCGGCCTTCGGCTCGAACTCCGGGCTTGGGCTGTCGATCGTGCGTCAGATCGTCGAGGCGCACGGCGGCGAGGCGCGCGCCGAGAACCGACTGGACGAGGCAGGACAGGTGCAGGGCGCGCGGTTCGCCGTGACCCTGCCCGCCACCACGCGACGCGGATGACCGCGCCCCTCCACGCCACGGTCGTCGCCCGCCGGGGGCCGGAAGGCTGGCGGGCGCTGATGATCACCGGCCCGTCGGGGGCGGGAAAGAGCGACCTGGCGCTGCGCCTGATCGCCTCGGGCTGGACGCTGGTGTCGGACGACTACAGCCTGATCTGGGCGTCGGGCGGCGCCCTCTACGCCCGCGCGCCCGACACTATCGCCGGCCGGATCGAGGTGCGGGGCGTGGGCGTGGTCCACCTGCCTCGACGCGAAACGGCGCGCGTGGTCCTGGCGCTGGACTGCGTGGACGGCCCGGTGGAGCGCCTGCCCGAACCCGGCGCGCTCGAGATCGGAGGCGTCGCCATCCCGCGCCTGGACATCGACCCGCGCCTGCCCTCGGCCGCCGCCCTGGCGGCTGCGGCGATGCAGGGCCTTTGACGCCGCGCGGCTTTGGCCTAAGAACAGCCGCTTGCGGTCCTGTCCGCGCCGTCGCCTGACGGCCGGGGACGTCACGAGGCGTTTGCGGGTGAGCCCTGAATGATCGGCCTGGTCATCGTCACGCACGGCGGCCTGGCCTCCGAATTCCTGTCCGCCATGGAGCATGTCGTCGGCCCCCAGCGGGCCGTCGCGGCCATCTGCATCGGCCCCGAGGACGACATGGAACGCCGGCGTCGCGACATCGTCGACGCGGCCGCCGCCGTGGATGACGGCGATGGCGTCATCCTGCTGACCGACATGTTCGGCGGCACGCCCTCAAATCTGGCGATTTCGGTTATGGAGCAGACGCGCGCCGAGGTCATTGCGGGCCTGAATCTGCCCATGCTGATCAAGCTGGCCAGCGTGCGCGGCCGCGAGAGCCTGGAGGCCTGCGTGGCCCATGCCCAGGATGCGGGACGCAAATACATCTCGGTCGCCTCTTGGGTTCTTGCAGGCGAGAAATGAGCGATCAGGCCGCGATCCAGGAGCAGGCCTCGGCCACGCTGAACATCTGCAACACGCGCGGCCTGCACGCCCGCGCCTCGGCCAAGTTCGTCAAGACGGCGTCCGAGTTCGAGTGCGAAATCCGCGTCAGCCGCGACGGGACGACGGTCAACGCCCTGTCGATCATGGGCCTGCTGATGCTGGGCGCCGGCATCGGCTGCACCATCGACGTCGAGGCCGAGGGTCCGGGCGCCGCCGAAGCGATTGCGGCTCTGACAGACCTGGTCGCCCGCCGCTTCGACGAAGATCAGTAGCGGCCGATCATCGGCCCATCAGGGGCCAGGCGGCCAGCCAGGCCAGGCCGAGCAGCACCATCATCACCAGGATCACGCCGACCGCAGCCCGGCGCGCCCAGCCTCTGCGCTTGAGCGCGGTCACCGCCATGCCGCCCTCCGGCCCCATGGTCACCAGGCCAGCCAGAACCGTCGCCGACAGACCCCACGGCCCTAGCGGCGCGGCGCTGGGCGCCTCCGTGTCCGGGTCTGGCGGTGGGGCGCGCCCGACGGCCTCCAACAACGCGCGGGCCTGATCGGCGTCAGAGGCGGCGACGCTCAGACGGCTCCAGCCCAGGGCCTGCTGCATCAACGGATCGATGCGCGCGTGCTGGTCGCCCGCGACCCAAGCCTCCACGCCCTGAGACGCCAGGTATCCACGCGCGATCTCAGCCTCGTTGACGTCGGCGAAGCGCCGGATCTCCACGAGGCTCATTGCGCGGCCCTCAGAAGAACAGGCCGTCCTGGCGGCGTTCGGGCGGGTCGCGGCGCGGAGGTTCGGGCTGGCTCCGAGGCTCGATCGGACGGGCGAAGCCGTCGCCGCCGCCACCGGGCCCCGGTCCGCCTTGCGGAGGCTGGATCGGCTGGACGGGCTGAGAGAAGCCCTGGTCGTCCGCGGGCGGCAGGCTGTCGTAAGGCACGCCCTCGCCCGTCATCAGGTCGCCGATCGGATCGGGGGCCCGCCAGCCCTCGGGCAGGGGCGGGCCGTCGGGAATGCGCTGGACCGCCAGGCGCGGCAGTGCCGCCTCCATGAAGCCGCGCCAGATGGCCGCCGGGGCATTGCCGCCCGTCACGCCGCGCATGGCGGTGTTGTCGTCCTTGCCGACCCAGACGGCGGCGACGAAGCCGCCGGTGTAGCCCACGAACCAGGCGTCCTTGTAGTCCGAGGTCGTGCCGGTCTTGCCCGCCAGGTCGCGGCCGCCGATGGCGACCGAGCGCGCCGTGCCCGAGGTGACCACGCCACGCAGCATCTCGTTCAGATAATAGAGCGGCGGATTGTTGATGGCCTGGCCCTGCGCGGCCTCTCGGCCCGCATGGCTGTAGATCACTCGCCCGTCGGGCGTGCGGATGGTCTCGATTCCGAAAGCCTGAACGCGGCGACCGCCGTTGGCGAAGGCGTCATAGGCGGTGGCCATCTCCAGCGGCGACACCTCGACCGCGCCCAGCGCCATCGACGGCTGGGTGCCGATCGAGGAGGTGATCCCCAGCCGCCGCGCGACGCGCGCCACGCTGTCGCGACCGATCTGGTCGGCGATGTAGGCCGCCACTGTATTGGTGGACTGGGCCACGGCCTGCGCGAGGGTCATCTGGCCGGCGAAGGTGCCGGAGTAGTTGCGCGGGCTCCAGCCGCTGATCGTCACAGGCTGATCCACCACCGGGGTCTGGGGCGTGTAGCCGGCCTCCAGCGCGGCCAGATAGACGAACGGCTTCCAGGCCGAGCCGGCCTGGCGCTTGGCGTCGACCGCGCGGTTGAACTGGCTGTCGGCGTAGGAAGCGCCGCCGATCATGGCGCGCACCCGGCCGTCGCCGTCCAGGGCGACCAGCGAAGCCTGCTGCACCCCGCGATTGGCGTCGCGGTCCAGGATGCGGCGCACCGAACGCTCGGCGTCGGTCTGCAGGGTCAGATCCAGCGTGGTCTGCACGACCAGGTCCTCGGTCGGTTCGCCGACCAGGCCGCGGATCTGCTTGTCCAGCCAGTCGACGAAATACTGGGCGTGCTGGGTCGCCAGGGTGCGCGAGACGCGGACCGGCTCGGCCACGGCGGCGGCGCGCTGCGCCGGGCTGATGACGCCCATCTCCTCCATCTCGTTGAGCACGACGGTAGCGCGCGTGGCGGCCCGCTCGCTCTCGGACACGGGCGAATAGCGCGACGGGGCCTTCAGCAGGCCGGCCAGCAGCGCGGCCTCTCCGACCGTCAGCCTGTCGGCGCTCTTGTCGAAATAGCGTTGCGAGGCCGCCTCGATCCCATAGGCCCCGGCGCCGAAATAGACGCGGTTCAGATACAGGGCGAGAATCTCGTCCTTGGAGAATTTCAACTCCAGCCAGACGGCCAGGATCAACTCCTGCACCTTGCGGCGCATGTTCTGCTCGGGCGTGAGGAACAGGTTCTTGGCCAGCTGCTGGGTCAGGGTGGAGCCGCCCTGCACCACCCGTCCGGCCCGCGCATTGGCGACCAGGGCGCGGCTCATGCCGATGGGATCGAAGCCCGGGTGATAGTAGAAGCGCCGGTCCTCGATGGCGATGAAGGCTGCTGGCACATAGTCCGGCAGGGCGTCCAGATCGGCCGGCGGCGCCATCTGGGTGCCCCGCACCGCGATCAGCGCGCCGGAGCGATCCAGATAGGTGATCGAGGGCTGGCGATCGACATTGTAGAGGCTGGAGGTGTCCGGCAGGTCGCGCGCGAACACGGCGAAGAAGGCGACCGCGAAGATCAGCCCCCAGACCGCCAGCACCATGCCCCAGTAGACCAGTCGCTGAAACCAGGTGCGCCGAGGCTTGGGCGCCCCGCCCTGGACTTTGGGATTCGCCATCTACGCCCTCTCGCCAACCCTCTCCCGTTTAGGCCGGGCCGAGGGCATCGCGCAAACGCCCCGCTGCGTTCACGCGACCGTGAAGCGCTATTTCGCCGAAAGAATGGCGCGGGACGACAGCCGGCGCTGGCTGAGGCCTATCGCGCCAGGAAGGCGTCCAGCTCGGCGTTGAAGCGGTCGGGCTGGTCCCACATGATGAAATGGGCGCTGTCGTCGATGCGCTTCAGCTGGGCGGACGGCAGGGTGGCGAACGACATGCGGTAGATGCCGTCGGTGATCTCAGGCGTCATCCGCGCGTCGTTGAACTTGACGTACAGCACCTCGACCGGCGCGGTGATGCGCGACAGTTCGGGCCGCAGGTCGGTGACGATCAGTTCGCGGAAGGCCGAGGCGGCGACCTTCTGGTCGCTTTCGCGCATGTGCTCCAGCGCCTCGGCACGCCGGGCCTCGGTGTTGATCATGCCGTTGATCGAGGCGGTCGCCTGTTCGTCGTAGGCGGCGCGCGGGCTGTTGGCCATGCCGGCGTAGACCTGATCCGCAACCGGGGTCACGCTTTCGGCCGTGGCGCCGGGCGCGCCGAACATCGCCCCCATGAACGGGACCATGTCCACGACCATCAGCTTGCCGACCAGATCGGGATGGCGTGCCGCCAGCATCATGCCGATGGTGCCGCCCATGGAGTGGCCGACGACCGCCGGCTGGTTCAGACCCTGCTCGCGGATGTAGCGGGCGATCTCTTCGGCCACCGGCGCGGCCACGGGACCGGTCGCATTCGCCCCCGCCTCGGCGCCGGCGAAGCCGTTCACATGGATGCGGTGCACGCGGTAGCGGCCGCCCAGGTGATCGACCGCGCCCTGCCAGATTTCCGGCGACGACGTCAGGCCCGGAATGAAGATGACGTCCGGTCCCTGGCCCTCCACCCTCACATGCAGGCGGTCCGACACGAAGTCGGCGTGCTGATGGCCGGCATGGGCGCCGTGCTGGGCGTGGCCGGTATGGGATTGGGCTTGCGCGGCGACGGGCGCGGCGGCGGCGATAAGGGCGGCGATGGCGATGCGGATCATGACAGTCTCCCCGAGGGCGATGGCGTCGTCCTACGCCCCTTACTTTGCAATGTAAAGCACTCTGCATACAACGCCACGACAGCCGCCGCGTCGCTTGATATGGACAGGCCATGAAGACCGCAGACACCGCCGCCGTCCAGCCCTCCAATGTCGAACGCGCGCCCCCGCCCGCCGCCTTCGGCAAGGGGTTCGTGCGCGACGCCTGGTATTTCGTCGCTCTGGCGCGCGACGTCGCCGCCGCCTCGCTGAAACGCTATGAGATCATGGGCGAGCCGGTGCTGATCGGTCGGACCCGGGCGGGCCAGGTCTACGCCATGCGCGACATCTGCCCGCACCGCGCGGCGCCCCTGTCGGCCGGCCGCCTGGTCGACAAGCCGGGCGAGGGCGAGACGATCGAATGCCCCTATCACGGCTGGCGCTTCCGACCCGACGGCGTCTGCGCCGCCATTCCCTCCCTGGTCGAGGATCAGGCTATCGAGGCCGACCGGATCCGCGTGCGGTCCTATCCCGTGCGCGAAAGCCAGGGCGTCGTCTTCGTCTGGATGGCCTCGGACGTACGCAACCCCATGGCGCCCGACCACGAGCCGCCAGTTTTTCCCGGCGTGGTTGGCGGCGAGGCCAAGCTGGTCGAGGCGATGGATTTCGACAGCCACATCGACCACGCCGTCGTCGGTCTGATGGACCCCGCGCACGGCCCCTATGTGCATCAGCAGTGGTGGTGGCGGTCAGAGCATTCGATGCACGAGAAGGCCAAGGCCTTTGAACCGCGCGAGCACGGCTTCGCCATGGTCCGCCACGCGCCCTCGTCCAACAGCCGCGCCTACAAGATCCTGGGCGGCGCGCCGGCGACCGAGATCACCTTCCGCCTGCCCGGCTATCGCTGGGAGCACATTGAGGTCGGGGAGCGCCAGGTCTTGGCCCTGACCTGCCTGACGCCGGTGACCGAGACCAAGACCCGCATCACCCAGATCTTCTGGTCCGACCACTGGGTGTTCAACCTGGCAAAGCCCTTCCTGCGGATGGGGGTGGTCGCCTTCCTGAAACAGGACGGCGGCATGGTGAACCTGCAGAACGAGGGCCTGCGCTACGACCCGGCCCTGATCTGGATCGACGACGCCGACAAACAGGCCAAGTGGTATCAGCAGCTCAAGCGCGAATGGACGAAAAGCCGCGCCGAGGGGCGCGACTTTTCAAATCCGGTCAAGCCGGCCGTGCTGAGGTGGAAGAGCTAGGCCTCTGAGGCCCAGCCTTACTGCCGGTTCAGCGCACCCGCCAGAATGGCGTCGACCTGGCGGCCGATATGGTCGGACAAGGTGTCCGCATCCCAGCCCTCATAGGCGGCGCGGCGATAGTTCGACAGATAGGCGGCCCAGACCAGTTCACCCAACAGACGGGGATCGGCGTCCGACTTCAGCTCGCCGCGCGCCTTTGCGCTTTCGAGGACCTCGACGCCGACCATCGGAAGGGCCCTGAAAGCCGGGCGCAGCCGCGCCTCCGCCTCGGTCGGCTGGAACCAGGAGCGGGCCACCACGGCCTGAACCAGCGGCAGTTGCTCCAGCGAAGCGTGATAGCCCGCGATGAAGCCGTTCACCAAGCGATCACGCACAGGCGCTTCGCGCGATGCGCCATCGCGCAGCACATTGGCGGCGCCCTGCAGGTCCTCGGTCAGAACCGCCTCGAAAAGCTCGGCCTTATCCTGAAAGTTGGCGAAGACGGCGCCCGTGGACATGCCAGCGCCCTTGGCGATGTCGCGTATGGTGGCCGGGTCGTAGCCGCGCTCAGCGAACAGGGCGCGAGCGGCGTCCAGGACTTTTTGCCGGGTGCGCACCTTCGCCGCCTGACGGCGGTTCATTCGCGGGGCGGTTTGGATGGAGACGGCGCCGGAGGGGGAGGCTTCACTCATGGGACGGCTACTCAACGCTGACTGGCGGGCGGCCCCGCCGTGAACACAGCGTCCGCGCGTCGGATCATGCGACCCGGCGCGTGGACGCGACGGAATGTACTGGTTGCCCTGACAGGCTGGAGAAACCTGGCTTAGACCAACCAAGAATGACCAAAATGGGTCTTCAACTGCAACGCTTGAAGCTCGAAAGCCTGTGGGTCGAAACACAACGTCATTCGAACTTGGCCGCTTTCATGAATTTTTTTTAAGGCGACTCGGAGGCAGGGCGGCATAGGGTCGCCACCGACCCCGGCAAGGCCGGGCCGAATCAAGGACTTCGCTCATGAAGAGACTGCTGATCGGGGCCGCCGCGGCCGCCCTCCTCCTGCCCGCCCAAGCCGCAATGGCGCACGATGACGGGCACAACCACGCCTGTGTCGACGAGGCCTGCACCGTCTTCGAACTGTTCCAGACTGCGCCCGTCGCCGGCGGAGCCTCAGGCTGGCAGGGCGTCGAGGCGCCCAAGTACGGGAGCTGGGGCTTCGATCTGTCGAGCCGCGACACTTCGGTGCGCCCTGGCGACAACTTCTTCCGCTACGCCAACGGCGCGGCCCTGGACCGGCTCGAAATTCCGTCGGACCGCACCTCCTACGGCTCGTTCGCCCTGCTGCGCGAACTGTCGGACAATCGCCTCAAGGCCATGGTGGACACCCTTTCGGCCCGCCGCGACCTGACGGCCGGCTCCGACGAGCAGAAGATCGCCGACGCCTATCGCTCCTATATGGACGAGGCTCGCGTCGAACAGCTGGACCGCGCGCCGATCGACCCCTACCTCGCCGACATCCGCGCCCTGGACACTCACGCCAAGCTGGCCGCCTACATGGGCCGCACCGATCGCACGCGCGGGTCGCTGTTCGGCATGGGCATCAGCGCCGACCAGAAGTCGCCCAACGCCTATGTCAGCTACATCAGCCAGTCAGGCCTCGGACTGCCCAATCGCGACTATTATCTGGACCCGCGTTTCGAGCGTCAGCGCGGCCTGTACCGCGCCTATCTGGAGCAGATGCTGACCCTGGCCGGCTGGGCGAACCCGTCGGCGGCCGCTGATGCGGTCATGGCCTTCGAGACCCGCATCGCCGAGGCCCACTGGAGCCCTGAGCAGAGCCGCGACCGCGACCGGACCTATAACGAGTTCACCCCCGCCAGCCTGACCGAGACGGCGCCAGGCTTCGATTGGGCGGGCTATATGAATGCCGCCGGACTGGGCGACGTGCAGCGTGTGGTCGTTCGCCAGAACACAGCCTTCCCGCAGATGGCGGCCATTTTCGCCGAAACTCCGGTCGAGACCCTGCAGGCCTGGCAGGCCTTCCACACCACCGACCGCGCCGCTTCGCGCCTATCCAAGCGGTTCGCTGACGCGCAGTGGGGCTTCCGCCTGCGCGATCTGCAGGGCCAGCCCGAGCAGCGCGCGCGCGACAAGCGCGGCATCTCCTTCACCGAAGGCATGCTGGGCGAGTCCATGGGCCGCCTCTATGTCGCTGAATACTTCCCGCCGGAATCCAAGGCCAAGATGGAGGAGCTGGTCGCCAACCTGCGCGTCGCGCTGGAGGCCCGCATCAACCAGCTGCCGTGGATGGGCGACGCCACCAAGGCGCAGGCTCAGGACAAGCTGAAGAAGTTCAACGTCAAGATCGGCTATCCGTCGAAGTGGCGCGACTACTCCGCCCTGGACATTCGCGCCGACGACCTGTTCGGCAACGCCGAGCGGGCCAACGCCTTCGAGTGGAATTACAATCGCGGCCGCATGAACGGCCCTGTGGACCGCGATGAGTGGGGCATGACGCCGCAGACGGTGAACGCCTACTACAACTCGACCATGAACGAGATCGTCTTCCCGGCGGCGATCCTCCAGCCGCCGTTCTTCGATCCCGACGCCGACCCGGCGGTCAACTACGGCGCCATCGGCGGCGTGATCGGACACGAGATCGGGCATGGCTTCGACGACCAAGGCCGCAAGTCCGACGGCGACGGCGTGCTGCGTGACTGGTGGACGGCCGAGGACGCGGCCAACTTCACCAAGGCGACCGACATCATGGACGCCCAGTTCGCCAGCTATGAGCCGCTGCCGGGCTATCCGATCCGTCCGGGTCTGAGCCGCGGCGAGAACATCGGCGACCTGGCCGGCGTCACCTTGGGCCTGGAAGGCTATCGCGCGTCGCTGAACGGCCAGCCGTCGCCCGTCCTGGACGGCACCACTGGCGACCAGCGCGTTTTCTACGGCTGGGCCCAGGTCTGGCAGACCAAGTACCGCGAGGAGGCTCTGCGCCAGCAGGTCACCAACGGACCCCACAGCCCGGCGGAGTTCCGCGTCATCGGCCCGATCCGCAACGTGGACGCCTGGTACGAGGCCTTCGACGTTCAGCCCGGCGACAAATACTACGTCGCCCCCGAGGGCCGGGTCCGCCTCTGGTAGGCCGCCACACGACTGGAAAAGAAAAGACCGGGGTTTGCGCCCCGGTCTTTTTGTATGGCCTGACGCGCTTCGCGCTGCTTCAGGCTCCACCTTGGGCCTATCGCGCTTCGCGCTGCTTCAGGCTCCACGTTGGGCCTATCGCACTTCGCGCTGCTTGAGGCCGCTGGTCGCAGCGGCGCTGCCTTGCCCGCGCCGCGAGGGCGGCGTAATCCGCGCGTCATGTTCGGCCTCGCCAATCCTGAGCGCTTCATGCGCTTCACTCGTCCTCTGACGCCCGTGCTCTGGGCTGCGGCGGCGGTGCTGCTGGCCATCGGCGTCTGGCTCAGCTTCATCGCGCCGGAGGACTATCAGCAAGGCGACACGGTGCGGATCATGTTCGTGCACGTGCCCGCCGCCTCGCTGGGCTTGATGGCCTATGGCGCGCTGGGCGTTGCCAGCCTCTTCTCACTAATCTTCCGCCACCCGCTGGCCGATGCGGCGGCGCGCGCGGCGGCTCTGCCGGGCGCGGCCTTCACGGCCTTGGCGCTGATCACGGGCTCTCTTTGGGGCCAGCCGATGTGGGGCGCCTGGTGGGTGTGGGACGCGCGTCTGACCAGCGTGCTGGTGCTGTTCCTGTTCTACCTCGGCTACATGGCGCTCAGGGCCTCGATCGACGACGAGGCCAAGGCGGCGCGCGCCGCCGCCGTGCTGGGCCTTGTCGGGCTGATCAACCTGCCGATCGTGCGGTTCTCGGTTGACTGGTGGAACACCCTGCATCAGCCGGCGTCCCTGCTGCGCGTTGGAGGCCCGTCCATGGATTCGGCCTATCTGGCGCCGCTGCTGACCATGATGGCGGCCTATGGGGTGCTGTTCCTGGCGCTGTGGATCACCGCGATCCGAACCGAGGTCACGCGCCGCCGCGTCTTGTCGATCCGCGCCCGCCGCGCTCTGGAAGCCTGATGCTGGATCTGGACATGAGCCCCTACGCCGCCTTCGTTTGGCCCGCCTGGGCGATCAGCGCGGTGGTCTTGGCTGGCCTGGTCGTGCGCGCCGGCGCCGCCTCGCGCCGCTGGAGCGCGGCGCTGAAGGCCGAAAACAGCCCTCAAGCCGCGCAAGGCGCGGTAGGACCGGAAACCCGCCCTCAAGCAGCGGGAAGCGCGATAGGGCCAGAGCAATGAACCGCTGGCTGGCGCTCCTGCCCCTGGTCGTTCTGGCGGCCCTGGCGATCCTGTTCATCGGCTGGTCGCTGAAGCGCGATCCGGCGTTCAAGCCCGACGCCATGGTCGGCCAGCCCATCCCCGAGACGGTGCTGCCGATGCTGGACGGCGACCGGACCGGCGACGCCATGCTGGACCTGAAGACCGCCGGGCGCGGGCGGCCGATGATTGTCAATGTCTTCGCCTCCTGGTGCGCGCCCTGCCGGCTGGAGCACCCCCAGCTTCTCGAGCTTCAGCGCCGGGGCGTGGCCGTGGTGGGCATCGCCTACAAGGACGACCCCGCCGCGACCCGCGCCTTCCTGGACGAACTGGGCGACCCCTTCGCCATGGTGCTGGTCGATCGCGAGGGCCGGGCCGGCCTGGACCTGGGCATTTCAGGCGTGCCCGAAACCTTCGCCGTGGACGCCATGGGCAAGATCACCGCCAAGGCGTCCGGCCCCCTGGTCCAGCCCGCCGACATCGAGCCGCTGATCCGGGCCATCCAGGCCCCGCCCCGCGCCCTGCCGACCGCCCCATCCCGCTGATCCCTAAAGCTCGTTAACCCTCTTTAGACCGTTCCGGTTAACCCTGCGGGCATGAGCGCGATTCGTCCCGACCTGCCCCTGCCTCTGCCCGGCGTGCAACCGGCCAACGATGCGCGCGCGGCCCAGGCCGCCTTCTTCCGCGCCGCCATGGGCCAGCCGGCGCCCGCCGCGCCGGTCGAGACGAGGTCAGCGCCCCTGGATCCCGCGACCCTGCCCCGCCCGCTGGCCGATCGCGTCGAGGCCATGCAGGAAGGCCGTCTGCTGCGGCCGGGCTCGATGCTGGACATCCGCATCTAGGGCGCGGCTCGGCGTCGCAAGCCGGAACCGCACGCCGATCTGACACGCTTTGTCTCCTCAAGCTTACAAGGAGACGACCATGGCGCGCGCCAAGAAAACCGAAGACCGCAACCTGACCAAGGACGAGCGCGAGCTGGTGGATCAGAGCCGCGCGCCGGCTCTGTGCAAGCTGGAAGGCCCCGAATTGGTCGGCTTGGCGCGTCGTCTTCGCGAGCGTCGTGACCGCGTCAAGACGATGACCCGCGCCCGCGCCCGCGACGCCAAGAGCGGCGCCAAGGAATCCGGCGCCGACACGGGGGCCAAGGAGAAGAAGGCCGCGCTCGCCACGGCGGTCAAGCGGGTCAACAAGGAGATCGAGCGTCGTCGCGGCGTGAAGCGGGCCGAACTGGCCGGCGCGGCCCAGAAGAACCTGCGCGCGGCGCTGCGCCGTCGCCAGGACGCCCACCCCTGGCGCGGGCCCGAGGACAAGACCTCGGACGCGGGCATGATCGACCTGCCGAACCGCAAGATCGCCCCGTCGGGCGCCCTGCACGCCGAGGGTATGCGCGCCGCCATCTCGCGGTCGACCGGGGACCGGTGAGAATATGATGTCTTGAGGCCAGGGGCGGCGCCTGCCACCCTTGGCCCATGATCGATCGGCCGCTTTTCCCGCCTCTCGCCCCGCCGCCGCGCGGGGTCGAGGCGGGCCTGTATCTGGTGGCCACGCCCATCGGCAATCTGCGCGACATCACCCTGCGGGCGCTGGATGTCCTGGCCGCCGCCGATCTGGTGCTGGCCGAGGACACGCGGGTGTCGGGCAAGCTGATGGCCGCCTATGGGCTGAAGGCGAAACTGGAGCGGTGCGACGACCACGCCTCGGCTCGCGCGGCCGAGATCGCCATCGAACGGATCCGCGAAGGCGCCGTCGTGGCCCTGGTGTCGGACGCCGGCACGCCGATGGTGAGCGATCCGGGCTATGTCGTCGCCCGCGCCGTGATTGCGGCCGGGCTGCCCCTGCATCCCATTCCCGGCGCCTCGAGCCTGCTGGCCGCCCTGATGCTAGCAGGGCTGCCCGCCGACCGCGTCACCTTCGCCGGCTTCCTGCCGCCCAAGTCGGCGGCGCGTAAGGCGATGCTGGAAGAACTGCGGCCGGGGCGGCAGACCCTGGTCTTCTTCGAGAGCGGACCACGCCTGAAGGACAGCCTGACCGACATGGCCGCCGTGCTGGGCGCGCGTCCGGCGGCGGTCACGCGCGAACTGACCAAACTCTATGAAGACTGCGTGCGCGGCCCGCTGGACGCCTTGGCGCAGAACCCGGCTCTGGACGGCCCGAAGGGCGAGATCGTCGTCGTCGTGGCGCCGGGCGACGCCGAGGTCGCCACCGAAGCCGATGCGGACGCGGCCCTGGCCGAAGCCCTGACCCGCCTGCCGCCCGGCGAGGCGGCCGCAGAGGTGTCCAAGGCGCTGAACCTGTCGCGCAAGCCGCTCTACCGCCGCGCCCTGGAACTGAAGGGTGCCGGGTGAAGCCGGCCGCGCCCTGGCGTCGCCGCCTGGGCGGCCGGTCGCGGCGCGAGGGTCATGCCGCCGAATGGATCGCGGCGGTCTTTCTGATGCTGAAGGGCTATCAGATCATCGGCTTCCGGCTGAAGAGCCGCGCGGGCGAGATCGACATCCTGGCCCGGCGCGGCCGCGTTCTGGCCGTGGTCGAGGTCAAGCGCCGAACCACCCTGGAGGCCGCGATGCTGTCCCTGACCCCGCATCAGCACGCGCGGCTGCTGGCCTCGGGCCAGGCCGTGGCGCGCGGCCGTCCCGCCCTGGCCGGGCTGGATCTGCGGCTGGATATGGTCGCGCTGGCCCCCGGCCGATTTCCGCGTCATCTTCGCGGCGTTATGTCGCCAGACATCGGATATCCGTCGTGACGCGCGAAGAGGCCGAAGCCCAGTTGGCCGAGATCGGCCGAAGCGAGGAGGCGGAGTTCCCCCTTCTGGAAGCCGCCCTCGCCTGTGCGCTGCACGACTGGCCGTTCCGCGACCCCGAGCCGGTCCGCGTCCTGGCCGCCATCGCGGGCGAACGCCTGAAAGAGCGCATCGGCGGCGAGCCGGTCGATGACGCTCTGGCCGAGACGCTGTCGGCCGATCTGCGGTTCAACGGCGACCTGCTGCGCTACGACGACCCCGGAAACACCGACGTCATCGATGTGGCCGAGCGGCGGCGCGGCCTCTCGGCGGCCCTGGCGGTCTTCTACCTGGACGCGGCGCGCAGGGCGGGCGTTCAGGCCGCCGCCGTGGACTTTCCTGGCCACGTCCTGCTGCGCGTCGAAACCCCCGAAGGCCCGGTGGCGCTGGACCCGTTCAGCCAGGGGCGGGTCGTGCTTCCCTCCGAGCTCACCCGCCGCGCGCTGAGGGCCGGCCTGACGCCTCATGTCGCGGACCGGCTGGATCTGCTGATGGCCCCGGTCAGCGAGCGTCAGGCCCTGATCCGACTGCAGAACATCCTTTTCAGCCGCGCGCTCAAGGCCGGCGACTTCGAGGCGGCTGAGCGCTCAGCCCTGCGCCGCGCCCTCTTGGACCCCGAGGATCACCGGCCCTGGCTGGACGTCGCCGCCGCCCGCGAGAAACAAGGCGCCCTCGCCGGCGCCTTGGACGCGCTTTCGCGCGCCCGAGGCGTGGACGGCGCCGCCGAGGTGGGCCGCCAGGTCGTGTTCGACCGCGTTCGTCTGCGCCTGAACTGAAGCTGCGCCTTGCAGCGACGCCCCGCCACGCTCAAGTAAGCCACACCCGACAGCGCCCGCCTCGGCGCTCAAGCAACCCGCGTCCGTGGCGCGGGCGTTAGCGCCAAACAAGAGAGATCCAAGATGCTCAAGGTCGCCATTCAGATGGACCCCATCGAGGCGGTCGACGTCGAGTCCGACACCACCTTCCTGTTGGCCCTGTCGGCCCAGGAGCGCGGGCACAGCCTGTGGGTCTACGACTTCCGCACCCTGGCGCTGGAGGACGGCCGCCTGTTCTGCCGCGCCCGTCCGGTCAGTCTGAAGGCGGCCCAAGGCGACCATGTCGTCTTCGGTGAAGAGGCCAAGCTGGACCTGGCGGCCGATGTCGACGTGATCCTGATGCGCCAGGATCCGCCCTTCGACATGGCCTATGTCACCGCCACCTATCTGCTGGAGACGGTGCATCCGCACACTCTGGTGGTGAACGACCCCGCCGAGGTGCGCTCGGCGCCCGAGAAGCTCTTGGTCACACGCTTCCCCGGCCTGACGCCGCCGACTCTGATTTCGTCGGACCCGGTCGCCCTGAACGCCTTCCATCAGAAGCACGGCGACGTGGTTCTGAAACCGCTGCACGGCGCGGCCGGTTCGGGCGTGGTGCGGCTGAAGGCCGGCGACCCGAACCTGGACGCCCTGGTCGAAATCCACGCCATGGGCAGCCGCGATCCGCTGGTGATCCAGAAATTCATCCCCGCCGTCTCGGCCGGGGACAAGCGGATCATCCTGATCGACGGCGAGCCGATCGGCGCCATCAACCGCATCCCGGCGTCTGGACAGGTGCGCTCCAACCTGCGCGTGGGCGGCGTCGCGGCGCCGGTCGAGCTGACCCCCCGCGACCGCGAGATCTGCGCCGCCATCGGACCCGAGCTGAAGCGGCGGGGTCTGATCTTCGTCGGCATCGACGTGATCGGCGACTATCTAACCGAGATCAACGTCACCTCCCCCACCGGCGCCCAGCAGCTGAAGCGCTTCAGCGGCGTCGACGCGGGCGCCCTGCTGTGGGACGTGATCGAGGCTAGACGCGCCGCGTAACGCGGGCTTGCCAATCCGTCCAGTTCATGGTTCGTTCCCCTTGGGTTGAGGGAGGCGCGCCATGGTCGCTCGGGTTGTCACGGTCGCCTTCGACGGCGTGGACGCGCGGCGCGTGGATGTGGAGGTCCAGTTTCTGGGCAGTCCGCAGGGCGCCTTCGCCAACGTCGGCCTGCCCGACAAGGCTGTGGCCGAGAGCCGCGAGCGCGTGCGCGGCGCCTTCGCGGGCATCGGCCTGGCCCTGCCGCCCAAGAAGGTGATCGCCAATCTGGCGCCCGCCGACCTGCCCAAGGAGGGCAGCCATTTCGACCTGCCCATCGCGCTGGCCCTTCTGGCCGCCATGGGCGTGATCGCGCCCGATGCGCTGGACGGCTGGGCGGCGGTGGGGGAGCTGGGGCTGGACGGTCAGATCGCCTCGGTCGGCGGCGCCCTGCCCGCCGCAGTCGCCGCCTCGGCCATGGGGCTGGGCCTGATCTGTCCCGAGGCCAACGGACCCGAAGCCGCCTGGGCCGATGGAGCGCAGATCCTGGCGCCCCGTTCGCTGATCGGCCTGATCAACCATTTCAAGGGCTCGCAGGTCCTGCGCGCACCCGAGCGCGGCGACATGCGCTCGGGCGCCGCCGTGCCGGACCTGCGCGAAGTGCGCGGCCAGGAAGGCGCCAAGCGCGCGCTCGAGATCGCGGCGGCGGGCGGCCACAACCTGCTGTTCATCGGCCCACCCGGCTCGGGCAAGTCGATGATGGCCCAGCGCCTGCCGGGCCTGTTGCCGCCCCTGACGTCGCGCGAACTGCTGGAGACCTCGATGATCTGGTCGGTGGCCGGCCTGATCGAGCGCGGCGCCCTGACACGCGACCGGCCGTTCCGCGCGCCGCACCATTCGGCCTCCATGGCGGCCCTGACCGGCGGCGGGCTGCGGGCCAAGCCGGGCGAGGCGTCCCTGGCGCACAACGGCGTGCTGTTCCTGGACGAATTGCCCGAATACGCACCCCAGGCCCTGGATTCCCTGCGCCAGCCGCTGGAGACGGGCGAGGTCGTGGTGGCCCGCGCCAACGCCCATGTCCGCTATCCAGCGCGGTTCCAGCTGGTGGCGGCCATGAACCCGTGCCGCTGCGGCCTGGGCGGGGCCGGCCGCGGCGCTTGCGGCAAGGCCCCGCGCTGCCAGGCCAGCTATCAGAACCGCATCTCAGGCCCCCTGTTCGACCGCATCGATCTGACCGTCGAGACGCCCACCGTCACCGCCGCCGACATGGCCCTGCCGCCGGCGGCCGAAGGCACGGCCGAGGCTGCCGCCCGCGTCGCCGCCGCCCGCGCCTTGCAGGCCGATCGCGCGGCCGAGGCCGGGCTGGACCCCGTGGCGTCGATCAACTCGCGCGCCTCGGGCGACTTCCTGGACCGCACCGCCCGGCCCGACGACGCGGGGCGAATGCTGCTGATGCGCGCCGGCGAGGCGGGCGGCCTGACCGCGCGCGGCTGGACGCGCACCCTGCGCCTGGCCCGCACAATCGCCGATCTGGACGGCTGCGACGGCGTCCTTCGTCGCCACATCGCCGAGGCCCTGCTCTATCGCCGCACCACCCTCGGCGCCCAGGGCGATTTCGACCGCCAGACGGCCCGGACCGGCGCGCCGGCTTTCTAGGTCAGAGCGCCGAATACAGCGCCTCGAACAGCCGCAGCGCGCGGGGGTCGCCGATCAGGTGCGGCGACTGGCGCGTCATGACATAGGCGGCCGAAAGCCCCGCCTTCGGATCGGCGAAGGCGCAGGAGCCGCCCCAGCCGCAATGGCCGAAGGCCTCCGCGTTCGGACCGAAGATGTTCAGCCCTTCATTCAGGGTGAAGCCCGCGCCCCAGCCCATGTCGAAGGGCAGCACCCGGTCGCGGCCGCGAATGCGCTCTTTGGACGCCTCGGCCACGGTGCGGGCGCTCAGCACCTCGTCACCATCCAGCACCCCGCCCTGGGCGAAGGGCGACAGGATGCGGGCCAGGTCGCGCGCCGTGCCGTGCAGATTGGCCGAGGGGATCTCGGCCATGCGCCATTCCGTCGAACCGCGCCCGCCGGGAGCCGAGCCGCGGTCCAGGAAGGCCGCCTTCTTTATAGCGTCGATGATCCCTAGGTCCGGCGCCGCCGAGGGCTTGCGAAGCTGCGCCACGCGGCCGTGTTCGGCCTCAGGCAGGCCGATCCACAGGTCCAGACCATACGGGTGGGCGAAGTCTTCGCGCAGCGCCGTCCCCATGGTCCGCCCGTCCAGGCGACGGAACAGTTCGCCGGCCAGAAAGCCGATGGTGATCGGGTGATAGCCGGACGCCGTGCCAGGCTCCCACATCGGCGCCTGAGCGCACAGCCGGTCCAGCACCGCCTGGCGGTCGAACCAGATGGCCGGCTCCACCGTCTCGGAAAAGCCCGGCAGGCCGGACTGGTGGCTCATCAGCTGGCCGATGGTGATCCGGTCCTTGCCGGCCTGGCCAAACTCGGGCCAGTGGAAAGCGACCCGGTCGTCATAGGCCGCCAGCCCCCGGTCGACGCAGCGCGCGATCATCGTCGCCATCACCGACTTGCCGGTCGAGAAGACCGGGACCAGCGTCCGCTCGTCGAACGCCCGGGTTCGCGCCGTGTCGGCCCACCCGGCCCACAGATCGATCGCGACCTCGCCGTCGATGACCACCGAGAAGCGCGCGGCCAGTTCGTCCAGCCCCTCGGGCGCGTCGGTGAAATTGCGGGCGAAGGCGTCCTTCACCGCGCCGAAACGGTCGGGGCACAGGCTGTGGATGTCGGGCAGGTCGGTCATGGTCCTGATCTAGCCGCGCGCGTCCAGCCACGCCAGCACGCCCTCTGCGGCCACAACGCCCGAGGCGAAGCTGGCTTGGAGCAGGTAGCCGCCGGTCGGAGCCTCCCAGTCCAGCATTTCACCGGCGACGAAGACGCCGGGGCGCGCGGTAAGCATCAGCCGTGCATCCGCCTGATCCAGCCGCACGCCGCCGGCCGAAGAGATGGCTCGCTCCAGCCCTTGAACGCCGGTCACCGTCAGGGGCAGGGCCTTGAGGCGCGCCGCCAGGGCTTCGGGCTCGGCCGGGATGTCGCCGGCTTCGCGCAGCAGGGCGACGGCGACGGGCGCCAGGCCCAGCGCCTTGCGCAGCCAGTTCGACAGGCTGTCCCTGCCGCGCGGGCGTGACAGGCGGCGAGCTAGGTCCTGCACAGAGGCGTCGGGCCTCAGGTCCAGTCTCACAGCGGCATGACCGTGTCCCTCGACCGCTTCGCGGATGGACGCGAACAGGGCGTAGACGGCCCCGCCCTCCAGCCCATAGGCCGAGATCAGGGCCTCGCCGCGGACCCGATTTTCGCCAAGCGACAGGGCGATCCCCTTCAACGGCGTTCCCGCGAAGCGCTCGATCAACGGCGCGGACCAGGCGATGTCGACGCCGGCGTTGGCGGGGCGGAAAGGCGCGACGGCGACGCCTTCGGCCTGCAGCAGGTTCATCCAACCGCCGTCGGAGCCCAGGCGCGGCCAGCTGGCGCCGCCGAGCGCCAACACGACGGCCGAGGCCGGTTCGAACCGCTCGCCGTCCGGCGTGTCGAAGGCCAGAGCCTCGTCGCGCCAGCCGGTCCAGCGCGAGCGGGTGCGGACCTCGACGCCCAGCCCATTCAGCCGGGCCAGCCAGGCGCGCAGAAGCGGCGAGGCTTTGAGCGCCTTGGGAAACACCCTGCCGGAGCTGCCTACGAAGGTTTGCTGGCCCAGCCCTTCGGCCCAGGCGATCAGGTCGGCAGGCGTGAAGCGGTCCAGCCAGGGCGTCACGCTCCCTTCGGCCTCGGCGTATCGGCCCTGTAACTGATCCAGCGGCTCGGCGTGGGTGAGGTTCAGCCCGCCGCGGCCGGCCATCAGGAACTTGCGCGCCACTGACGGCATGCGCTCGTGCACGACCACGCGCCGGCCGGCCTGGGCCAGGCGCTCGGCCGCCATCAGGCCGGCCGGACCGGCGCCGATGACGTGGATGGGGGCCTTGGAGCTCATCGGCTGCTTCCTGGACCGGAACGGCGTGGCGCGCCATACGCTAGCTCTTGATGAGCGTAGCCTTCACCCGCGAGGAAGACCTGGAAGCCACGGCGGCGGACCTGCCGGATCGGCCGGTGTCGACGCACGCCAATCTGGTCACGCCCGAGGGACTGGCCGCCATCGACGCAGAGCTGGCGTCAGCCCGCGCCGCCTATGGCGCGGCCCAGGCCAACGGCTCCATCGAGGCCGACCGCACCGCCATGGCGCGGGCGACGCGGGACCTGCGCTACTGGTCGGCGCGCCGCGCCAACGCCCAGCTGGTCGAGCCGGGTGAGGCGGACGGCGCCGTGCGGTTTGGCGGCGGCTTCACCATCGAGCGCGAGGACGGCCGCACCCAGACCTGGCGCATCGTCGGCGAGGACGAGGCGGATCCGGCGAACGGCACCGTCAGCCACGTCTCGCCCCTGGCCCGCGCCGCTATGGGCCGCCGCGCCGGCGACGAGATCATCGTCGCCGGTCAGGCCTGTGAGATCGTCGCGGTTCAGTAGCCTCCGGCGCCGCGCTCGCGCGCGATCGGGGTCCAGTCCAGAACGAACCGCTCCAGCAGGCGCACGGCGTAGCCGTAGGAGCCGGACGGCCGCACGTCGCTGGCGCCGCCATACGCCGCCGAGGCGATGTCGAGGTGCGCCCAGGGCGTTTCCGGCCGCACAAACTCGCCGATGAACCAGGCCCCCGTGCCGGCGCCCGCGCCGCCGTCGCCGGTGTTGCGCAGGTCCGCGATCGAGGAGCTGAGATAGCGGGCGTAAGACGGATGCAGCGGCAGCCGCCACAGCGGCTCCCCGGTGGCCAGGCCGGCGCGCTGCAGCTGGTCGGCCATGGCTTCGTGGCGCGTGAACAGGCCGGCGTATTCCGAACCCAGGGCTCCGCCGACCGCACCGGTCAGGGTGGCGACATCGACGACCACCGACGGGTTGAAGGTGTTCTCGGTCCACACCAGGGCGTCGGACAGGACCATGCGGCCCTCGGCGTCGGTGGAGATGATTTCGATGGTCTTGCCGTTCATGGCGGTCACAACGTCGGCCGGGCGTGCGGCCGTGCTGCTGGGCATGTTCTCGGCCAGGGCGGCGACGGCGATGACATCGACCGGCGCGCCCGACTTGGCCAGGGCCAGGACCGTGCCGGTGACGCTGGCCGCGCCCGACATGTCCATCTTCATATTGCCCATGCCGGCGCCCGGCTTGAGCGAGATGCCGCCGGTGTCGAAGGTGATGCCCTTGCCGACCAGGGCGATCGGGCCGCCTTCGGGCGCGCCCTGACCGCGGTAACGGATGGCCATCAGGCGTGACGGCCGCGCCGATCCCTGGCCCACGCTCAACAGGGCGCCCATGCCCAGCCGCTCCATCTGCGGCACGTCCAGCACCTCGATGGTCACGCCCGGCACCCCGGCGAAGGCCTGGCGGGCGCGGTCGACGAAGCTTTCCGGATAGACGATGTTGGCCGGTTCGTTGGAGATGTCCCGAGTCCAGGCCATGGCCTCGATCAGGGCGCGGCCGCGACGCTCGAACTGGGCGCGGGCGGCATCAGCGCCGACGACCGTCAGGACGCCCGGCGCGGCCTGCTCACGGCCCGTGGTGCGGTGCAGGTCGGACCGGTATTCGCCGAGACCGAAGCCGGTCAGGAACTCCGCGGCCTGATCCGCCGGCAGGCCGCCGGCCCAAAGGGTGGCGGGCGCGCTGTCGGTGTGCAGCATCCGGCCCGCTGCGGCGCCGGCGCCCTGAACATCGTCCATCGACGGATTGGCGCCCAGGCCGACGACCACGATCCGATCCCAGCCGCCCAGGCCGCGAAGCGCCAGCGTCTGGCGCGCGCCGTATCGGAAATTCGCCGAGGTCAAGGCGCGCTGCACCGACTGGAGCACGGCCGGGTCCATGGAGGCGGCGCGGGCCGCTAGTTCGCCCTCGGACGAAAGCGGCAGGATCAGAGTTCCCGTCTCGGCGCCCGCCTGGGCGGCGAAGGTCACGGGACGATTGACCTGGGCGGCGGCGATATGGGACTGGACGCCGGCGATCGTGGCCGACGCCTGGTTCTGACGGCGGATCTGGGCCTCGGCCGAGGTCGGGGCGAGGACGGCCAAGCCGAGGGCGACGGCGAGGGCGGAGGCGGCGACGGAACGCATGGACGTGAAACTCCCGGGGTTGTCGTTGGCCTGTTTCGGAAAAGGCGCGGCACCTTGACCGTCCCGCGCCCGCGCCGCACCCCGGAACGGCCGCGACCTTTTGTCCCGCCGACGCCCGGCCGCCTGCAACCGCATCCGACGCGCGTTTCCGGGCGTTGGCGACACCATGCATCCCCGAACCCCAGATGGCCGATACTTCGTCGTTCGCGGCCGCCTGTGGCGGCGGAGCGATCCCGGCCTGTCCGAGGAGCGGCGGGGCGAACTGGTCAGCGAACTGATGGCCGCCCGTCGCGCCGTGCGCGAAGCCCACCGGTCGGGCGAGGGCCTGGCGGAGGCCCGGTCACGCGTGGACGCCGCCAAGGTCGCGCTGGGCGAACGCGGGCCGCCCTGGTGGAGCGACGGGGCGCCGGACTATAACCGTCACATGGCCCGCAACACGCCCTATGCGGACTGGTTCGGCGCGCTGGACGACTGAACCGTCAGCCGACCGCGTGGAGCGCCGCTCCATGCTCGCGCAGCCAGCGGCGGAACGGGCGGTGGTCGCCGACCAGACGATGTACGACCGCCCAATAGGCGGGGCTGTGATCGGCGTGGACCAGATGGGCCACCTCATGGGCGGCCAGGTAGTCGATGACCGGTTCGGGCGCCATCACCACCCGCCACGAGTAGCGGATCGAACGGTTGTGCGGGCTGCAGGAGCCCCATCGCGATCGGGTGTCGACGATCGAAATCCGCACGGGGCCTCGGCCCGCCTGGCCGCCAAGGCTGGCCAAATGGTGTTCGGTGCGGGCGGTCAGGAGGTCTCGCGCCTGGCGCTTGAACAGGTTCTCGACGCGGCGGGCGAAGGCCTCGCCCTCTCCGCCGGACAGAATGACGGGCTCGCCGTCCCTTTCGACCAGCCGGGCCGCGCCGGCGCCGCCGGTCGCCTCCAGACGGATGGGGCGGCCCTTCAGGCTGACGGTCGCTCCCGGCTCCAGCGGCCGGCTTTCGGCGCGCGCCGCCAGACGCTCGGCGATCCAGGCGCCGCGTGAGCGGGCGAAGGCGACCGCCTGGGCCAGGCTGCGTTGCGAGGGGGCTACGACCACCGCCTCGCCCCGGCGCGCATCGATGCGCACCGACAGGCGTCGCGCGCGCGGATTGACCGTGAGCAGAAGGGCCGGAACCCCGTCCTCAGGCGGCAGTCTTTGACCGTGGCTGAACCGCACTGACGGCCTCGTTGCGGGCGATGAAGTCGCGCACTCTGGGATAGATTTCGTCTCTGAACCGACGGCCGTTGAAGACCCCGTAGTGGCCGACCTCAGGCTGGACGTAGAGCTCGCGGCGCGTCTTGGGAATGTTGGCGCACAGGCCGTGCGCCGCCTGGGTCTGACCGACGCCGGAGATGTCGTCCTTCTCGCCTTCCACCGTCATCAGGCCGATGTCGGTGATGGCGCCCAGATCGACCGGCCGGCCGCGATGCTCCAGCAGGCCGCGCGCCAACAGGTGCTGCTGGAAGACGATGTCGATGGTCTGGAGATAGAACTCCTCGGTCAGATCCAGGACCGACAGATATTCGTCATAGAACTGTTCGTGCTTCTCAACTCCGTCGCCGTCGCCCGACACCAGGTCGTCGAAGTAGCGGCGGTGGGCGTCGATGTGCTTGTCCTCGTTCATCGACATGAAGCTGAACAGCTGGACGAAGCCCGGATAGACCCGCCGACCGAACCCGGGATAGGGCCAGGGCACGGTGTGGATCATGTTGGACTTGAACCAGGTGAAGGGCTTTTCCTCCGCCAGCTGGTTGGTCACCGTCGGCGACAGGCGCGCGTCGATCGGCGAGCCCATGAAGGTCATCGACGCCGGGCGGTTGGGGTCGTTCTCCTCGGCCATGACGGCGCAGGCGGCCAGCACCGGCGGGCCCGGCTGGCACACGCCGACGACGTGGGCGCGCGGGCCGATCACGGCCAGCATTTCGCGCACATGGTCGATGTAGTCGTAGAAGTCGAACCGGCCCTCCAGCATCGGCACCTGCCGCGCATTGGTCCAGTCGGTGACGTAGACGTCGTGATCCTGGATGAAGGTCTCGACCGTGCCGCGCAGCAGGGTGGCGTAGTGGCCCGACAGGGGCGCCACAACCATGACGGCCGGGGCCGCCGCCGGCTTTCCGGCCCGCTTCAGATCGCCGACGTGACGGGCGAAGCGCACCAGGCGGCACCAGGGCGAAGACCAGACGACCTGTTCGGTCGTTCGCACCGGCTTGCCGTCGATCTCGACGGTCTCCAGCCCCCAGGCCGGCTTGCCGTAGCGTCGCGTGACGCTCTCGAACAGCTCGGCCGAGGCATAGGCCGTGCGTCCGATTGCGGTGTCGGACGCGGGGTTGAAGGGCGAGGTCCAGAACTGGCGCGCCATCTGGGCGCCGATCCGGAAAGGCGTCGCCGAATGATAGGCGAGCTCGTGAAGGGCGTAGAGCATGAAGTCCTGTTCTTGGCCGCCGGGTTGTGCAGGGCAGCATAGAACGCGCGGCGGCGCAAAAGGATTAAAAGAGGCGGTCGCTCGCGACTTCAGCGGAGATCAGTTCAACCCCGCTCCATCGCCCGGCGGATCACGTCGGCCGACCGGTCAGGCCCCAGGTCGTGCGCCAGGGCCGAACGGAACTGGCCGTCGGGCCCCATGAGATAGATCGTGAGCGAGTGGTTCATGGTGTAGGCCTCGCCGTCGCCGGCCTTCTCGTAATAGGCGCGATAGGATTTGGCGGCCTGGGCCACCTGCTCGGGCGTGCCGGTCAGGCCGATGACGCCGCGCGGGAAACCGTCCGAGGACAGATAGTCGTTCAGCAGCTGCGGCGTGTCGCGTTCGGGGTCCACGCTGATGAAGACGATCTGCAGGTCGTCGGCCTGCGCGCCCAGCCGCTCCTTGGTCGCCGCCAGCGTGCCCAGGGTCGCGGGGCAATAATCGGGGCAATGGGTGAAGCCGAAGAAGACCAGGCTCCATTTGCCGTCAAGCAGGGTCTGATCGACCGTCTCGCCGTTCTGGTCGATCAATTGGAAAGGTCCTCCGACCTGCGGCTGGCCGGTCGAGGCGACTTCCATCGAGGCGGGCTTCGAACCGCCGGCAGTGACCACGATGGCGGCGATGGCGATGGCGGCGGCGAGCGCGATGCAGGCGCCGGCGAACAGCAGCACGGGACGACGGGGCATTCAGGAACCTTTCGCGGCGAGGACGCAGCGCGTCTATAAGGCCAGGGTGACCCTCGCCCAAGTCCCCTCCGCGCCGCAGGGCGCCGATCCCGTCCGCCGCGGCCGCGGCCTGAGCCTGCGCACCCTGGTGCTGCTGCGCTGGCTGGCGATCGCCGGACAGTCGGCCGCCGTCCTGATCGCCTGGGGGGTGCTGGAGTTCCCCCTGCTGATCGGCCCGTGCCTGGGGGTGATCGGCGCCAGCGTCCTGTTCAACCTGGTCGCCTCGGCGCGGTTGCAGCAGGCCGACGCCGGTCTGCCCGACGGACCGCGCACGGCCTGGCACCTGGGCTTCGACATCCTGCAGCTGGCGACCTTGCTGGCGCTGACGGGCGGGTTGGACAATCCGTTCTGCATCCTCCTGATCGCGCCGGTGACCATTGCGGCGGCGGCCTTGCCGGGGCGGCAGGCGGCGGCGCTGGGCGTGCTGGTTCTTATAGTCACGGCGGTTCTGTTCACCTGGTCGCTGGATCTGCCCTGGCGGCGCGGACAGCATCTGGTCCTGCCCGGCCTCTATCACTTGGGCATGGGCCTGGCGCTGGTGACAGGCGTGGTCTTCACCGCCGGCTACGCCTGGCGTGTGGCCGCCGACGCCGAGAAGCTGGAGCTGGCCCTGGCCACGACCCAGGACGTGCTTCAGCGCGAGCAGAGGCTGGCGGCGCTGGGCGGGCTGGCGGCGGCGGCGGCGCACGAACTGGGCACGCCGCTGGCCACCATCCAGATCGTGGCCAAGGAACTGCTGCGCGCCTCGCCCGCCGGCACGGGGGCGGCCGAGGACGCGGCCCTGATCCTGCAGCAGTCCGAACGCTGCCGGGAAATCCTGACCCGCCTGTCGCAGCAGCCCGAGGACGGGGACGCGCTTTACGCCGACGTTGGCCTCAAGGCGCTGCTGGAGGAGGTGGTAGAGCCGCACCGCGGGTTTGACTTGAACTTCGAGGTGATCGTGCGTACGCCCGACGGCCACGCCCATCCGCGCGTCAAGCGCCTGCCCGAGGTCATTCACGGCCTGTCGACCATTGTTGAAAACGCCGCCGATTTCGCCGCTTCGAGCGTGCGTGTTTCCGCGCTCGTGGATGCGGGATGGATCACGATCGAGGTGGTGGATGACGGTCCCGGCTTCGCTAGCGACATCCTGCCACGGCTTGGCGAGCCCTATGTGACCAGCCGGCCGCACGGCAAGGCGCGGCTGGCCCTGGCGGCGCAGCTGGCCGCCGCTGCGGCGCGCCCAGGGGGGCGCAAGGCGCTGAAGTCGATGCCGCCGGCCGAACTGGTGGCTCCGAGCCAAGGCGGCATGGGTCTGGGCTTTTTCATCGCCCGCACCCTGCTTGAACGAACCGGCGGCGAGGTCTCCGCCGGCTCTGGAGACGGGAGCGGACGCCAGAAGGGCGCCCGCGTCTCGGTGCGATGGCCTCGCCAGGCGCTCGAAGTGTCGCAGGGGGAACCGGAAAGCTTGACCTGAGCTTCACGGGCGCCGACTTGAAGGGGATGGAGATGACGACGATGTCCGAGATCGAAGATCAGATCGCCGCCTTGCCCGACCGCAGCCTGCTGCTGCTGGATGACGACCAGGCTCTGCGCACCCGCCTGGGGCGCGCCCTGGAGACGCGTGGCTTCGAGGTCACGACGGCCGAATCCGTGGCCGAGGCCAGCCAACATCTGCGGCAGGCCGCGCCCGCCTTCGCCGTGCTCGACATGCGGCTGGAGGACGGCAACGGTCTCAAGATCGTCGAGGACCTGCGCGCGCGGCGCGAGGACGCCCGGATCATCATGCTGACCGGCTACGGCGCCATCGCCACGGCCGTGGCGGCGGTGAAGGCCGGCGCGGTCGACTATCTGCAGAAGCCCGCCGACGCCGACGACGTGGTCAAGGCCCTGCTGGCGACGGGCGAGGCCCCGGAGCCGCCGGAAAACCCCATGAGCGCCGACCGTGTGCGCTGGGAGCATATCCAGCGGGTCTATGAGCTGTGCGACCACAATGTATCCGAAACCGCGCGCCGTCTGGGCATGCATCGCCGGACGCTGCAGCGCATCCTGGCCAAGCGCGCGCCTCGATAGGCTTGCTTTTGAGCGCTATGCTCGCGACGCGGTCGCTCGCGGCTTGAGCGCGATTAGCGCTCGACGTTTTTGGCGGTGCTATCGCGTCGCGGCGTTGAGAATGCGCCGGTCGGCCTTGGCTTGGACCATGACGGCGACGGCTTCGCCCGGCTCAAGACCGCTGGGCAGGCCGAACAGGACCGGCCGACCGGCCCAGTCGCCCAATCGGACCACGTCGCGCACCACATTGACGTGACGAACCGCCTGGCCGCGGTTGTCGCCGCCCTCGACGGTCACCACCTGGGCGCCCGGCCGATAGATCACGGCGATCACCTCCGCCCCGCCGCGAGGCGCGCGGCCTGAGCCGACCCCGACACGGTCGCCGGTGGCGCGGAACTCGATCTCCGGCGGAAAGATTCGACGCTCGGCCTCTTCGCGGATGGCGTCGGTCAGTTCGATCGAGCGCGCGCCTGAAATCTGACGCCGGCCGTCCACCACCACCTGCGGCGTCGACACGGAGCGAAGCTTCAGCGCCTGACGATAGGCCCTCTGCCGCTCGACAAACTCGGGTCGGGCGAAGGTGTCCGACCAGCCCAGATAATCCCAGTAGTCGACGCCATAGGTCAGGGCGATGACGCCGGGCGTCTCCGCCGCCCGCTCGACCGCGCGATTGGCTTCCGGGCAGCCGGCGCAGCCCTGGGCGGTGAACAGTTCCACCACCACGGGCGCGTCGCGGGCGATGACCACGCGTGGCGCAGAGGCCGCCGGCTGAGCCGACGAACCCGCTGCCATGCCGCCGGCGAGCGCGAGCCCCGCCGCAATGATCCAGCCCCTGGCGTTCATGTTCAGACCCATACGCCGCCAGCGGCCCTACCGCGCCTCATAATCGCGTGAAGCCTTAGATCAGGGGCGAGAAGGCCTGATCGGCAGGCAGTGGCGCGAACAGGGCGTCCAGATCCGCGTCGGTCACGCCGTCCAGGGCCGCGGGGGACCATTTCGGCGCGTTGTCCTTGTCGACGATGACGGCGCGCACGCCTTCCTGGAAGTCGTGGGTGCGCACCACCCGGCCGCCCAAGGCGTATTCCATCGCCATGTTGTCGGCGAAGCTGTCCATCGTCGCGCCGGTGCGGATCTGGCGCAGTGACACCTTTAGCGACTGGGGCGACTTGGTCTTCAGGATGTCCAGCTGCTGGCGCGCCCAGTCCGATCCCTCGGCCTCCAGAGCGGCGAAGATTTCCTCGACCGTGTCGAAGGCGAACAGGCGGTCGATGGCGTCCAGATGCGCCTCGATCGGCGCCTCGCCGGCGTCGTCCTCCAGGCCGTCGGCGATATCGGCCGGGTGGGCAGGATCGGTGGCCAGGATCGCCTTGAAGGCCTCCAGGGCGTCGGTCGGCAGATAGTGGGTGTGAATGCCCAGGAAGACCGTGTCCGCCGCCTTCAGTCGCGCGCCGGTCAGGGCGATCCAGACGCCGGCCTGGCCCGGCAGGCGCGGCAGGAACCAGCCGCCGCCCACGTCAGGGAACAGGCCGATGCCGGTCTCGGGCATGGCGTAGGTAGTCCGCTCGGTGGCGATACGCACCTCGGCCGGCTCGGAGATGCCGACGCCGCCGCCCATGACGATCCCGTCCACCAGCGCCGTGATGGGTTTGGGATAGTCGAACATCAGGGTGTTCAGCCGATACTCGGCCAGGAAGAAGGCCTTGGCCTCGGACGCGTCGCCTGCCCCGCTCTCGGCGATCATGCGGATGTCGCCCCCAGCGCAGAAGCCGCGCTCGCCGGCATGGTCGATCAGCACCGACTTGACCGCCTCCTCAGCGCGCCACTCCAGCAGGGCGGCGGTCATCGCCTCGCACATGCCCCGGTTCAGCGCATGGATCGCCCTGGGCCGGTTCAGAGTGATGCGGCCGACGCCGTTTTCGACGCGGGCGAGGATTTCGGGTTCGGGGGTCATCTCGACTTCGCTCATCGCGCCAGCTCCCGCGCCACGATCACGCGCATGATCTCGTTGGTGCCTTCCAGGATGCGGTGCACCCGCAGGTCGCGCACGATCCGCTCCAGCGGATAGTCCTTCAGATAGCCGTAGCCGCCGTGCAGCTGCAGCGCCTGGTCGGCGATCTGGAAACAGGCGTCGGTGGCCAGCCGCTTGGCCATGGCGCACCATTTGGTCTTCTCGGGATGATCGGTGTCGATGGCCCAGGCGCCGCGCAGCACCATCAGGCGCGCCGCCTCCAGGTCGGTGGCCATGTCGGCCAGCTGGAACTGGGTGTTCTGGAACTCGCCGATCGATTTGCCGAACTGCTTTCTGGACGCGACGTAGTCCTGGGCGGTCTCCAGCGCCAGCCGCGCGCCGCCCAGCGAGCAGGCGGCGATGTTCAGCCGCCCGCCGTCCAGCCCCGCCATCGCATAGCGGAAGCCGGCGCCCTCTTCGCCCAGCAGGTTGGCGACCGGCACACGGCAGTCGTCGAACTGCACGATGGCGGTGGGCTGGGCGTTCCAGCCCATCTTCTTTTCCTGCGCGCCGAACGACAGACCGGGCGTGCCGGCCTCGACCAATAGGGCGCTGATGCCTTTCGGCCCCTCGCCGCCGGTGCGGACCATCACGACATAGACGTCCGACGCGCCCGCGCCCGAGATGAAGGCCTTGGCCCCGTTCAGGACGAAATGATCGCCGTCGCGCACCGCGGTGGTGCGCAGCGCCGCCGCGTCGGAGCCCGAGCCCGGCTCGGTCAGGCAGTAGCTGGCGATCTTCTCCATGCTCGTCAGCGACGGCACGAAGCGGCCGCGCAGATCGTCCGAGCCGAAGCGGTCGATCATCCAGGTCGCCATGTTGTGGATCGAGATGAAGGCCGCCGTCGCCACGTCGCCGCGCGACAGCTCCTCGAAGATCACCGCCGCCTCGACCCGGCCCAGCGCCATGCCGCCGTGTTCCTCGCCCGTGTAGATGCCGCAGAAGCCCATTTCGGCGGCCGCCTTCATGACGTCGACGGGGAAATGCTTGTCCTCGTCCCAGCGGGCCGAGTTCGGCGCCAGCTGGTCGTCGGCGAAGGCGCGGGCCGCGTCCTGAATGGCGCGCTGGTCTTCGGTGAGGGCGAAATCCATGAGGTCCTCCGGCTCGCGGGCAGACCCCGCTGTTGGGGGGCTTCTAGACCAGACAGGCGGCCGATGCAGCCCCGCCGGTCAGCTCAGTCCCTCGCCCTCGTCCAGGCCCAGTATGAGGTTCAGGTTCTGCACCGCCGCGCCCGAAGCGCCCTTGCCCAGATTGTCCAGCAGCGCCACCAGACGCGCCTGTTCGCCGGAGCGATCGCCGAACACATGCAGCCGCAGACGGTTGGTGCCGTTCAGCCCCTCGGGCGTCAGACCACCCATGGCTTCCGTCGCCTCCAGCTCCGCCACCTCGACGAAGCGGGCGCCGGCGTAGGCCTCGACCAGGGCGCCATGCACCACCTCAATGGAAGGCGAGCCCGGCAGGGCCGACAGATGCAGCGGGACCTCGACCAGCATCCCTTGGCGATAGTTTCCCACCGCCGGGGCAAACAGCACGGGCCGCGTCAGGCCGGCGTGCTGGGTCATCTCCGGCACATGCTTGTGCTTCAGGCTCAGCCCATAGGCGCGGAAGGGATCGGCCGCGCCGCTTTCGAACTCGGCGATCATGGCCTTGCCCCCGCCGGAATAGCCGCTGACGGCGTTGACGGTAATCGGCTGATCGGCCGGCACGATCCCCGCCCGCACCAGGGGCGCCATCAGCCCCAGAAAGCCGGTCGGATAGCAGCCGGGGTTGCTGACACGCGTGGACTTGGCGATCCGCTCGCCCTGTCCCGTCGCCATTTCCGCGAACCCATAGGTCCAGTCCGGATCGACCCGATAGGCGGTGGAGGCGTCGATGATCCGCACCGCGGGGTTCTCGACCATGCCCACGGCCTCCCGGGCGGCGTCGTCCGGCAGACACAGGATCACCGCATCGGTGGTGTTCAGCGCCTCGCGCCGGGCCTCGACGTCACGCCGACGGTCGCCCAGCAGCATCAGTTGCAGATCGCGGCGCGTCTCCAGCCGCTCGCGGATCTCCAGCCCCGTGGTGCCGGCCTCGCCGTCGATGAAGATGGTGTGGGTCATGATCTGGCCTCCAAAGAAAAAGGCGCTCCGGGTTTCCCCGAAGCGCCCCTTCGTAACCGACTGGCGGTCGCCAGTTAGCGCTTCGAGAACTGGAAGCTGCGGCGAGCCTTGGCGCGGCCGTACTTCTTGCGCTCGACGACGCGGCTGTCGCGGGTCAGGAAGCCGTGCGGCTTCAGAACCTTGCGCAGTTCCGGCTCATAGTGCGTCAGGGCGTGCGACAGGCCGTGGCGGATGGCGCCGGCCTGGCCCGACAGGCCCGAGCCCTCGACCGTGCAGACCACGTCGAACTGGGTGGCGCGGTCCGAGACGTTCAGCGGCTGGGCGACCATCATCTGCAGCACGGGGCGGGCGAAATACTGGGCCAGCTCCTTGCCGTTGACGGTGATCTTGCCCGAACCCGGCTTCACCCACACGCGGGCGATGGCGTTCTTGCGCTTGCCGGTCGAGTAGGCGCGGCCCTGGGCGTCCAGCTTCTGGACGTGGACGGGCGCTTCGTTCTCGGCCGAGGCGGACAGGCCCTTCAGGGCGTCGAAACCGGTGGCTTCGGTGTTGGTCACGTCGGTCATGCTCAGACGCTCCGGGTGTTCTTGGGAGAGGCCGACGCGAAGTCGATCGTCTCGGGCGACTGGGCTTGGTGGCTGTGCTCGGAGCCGGCGAACAGACGCAGGTGCGTCATCTGCTTGCGGGCCAGCGGGCTTTCCTTGGGAAGCATGCGCTCGACGGCCTTCTCGAGCACGCGCTCGGGGAAGCGGCCGTTCAGCACCTTCTCAGGCGTGGTCGACTTGACGCCGCCCGGGTGACCGGTGTGGCGATAGTAGACCTTGTCGGTGTTCTTCTTGCCGGTGAACACCACCTTGTCGACGTTGGTGACGACGACATAGTCGCCGCAATCGACGTGGGGGGTGTAGGTCGGCAGGTGCTTGCCGCGCAGACGGTTGGCGATGAAGGTCGCGAGACGGCCCACCACGACGCCTTCGGCGTCGATGTGGATCCACTTCTTCTCGACCTCGGCCGGCTTCAGCGAAGCCGTAGTGCTCTTCAGCATGACGAGGGTCCTGGGACGACGGAAAAACGAGGGTCCGGCCGGACGGGCCGAACGGAAGGCGCGCTCTTAGAGCAGGCGCGGCCCGTCGTCAATGCGGTTAAGGCGCACCAAATCGCACTAAGGCTATGATCCAAAATCAGTTTTCTTCTATGGTATTAAAATACCCGACCCTTTATCGCCGATCGTCGCCGATGAAGGCTCCGGCGATCCAGCTGACCACGCCGGTAACGATGGCCGCGCCGATGCCCGCCCACAGGCCCGCGACGGTGAACCCGCCCAGGAACATGGAGGTCAGGCCGATCATCGCGGCGTTCACCACCAGCAGGAACAGACCCAGGGTCAGGATGGTGATGGGGAAGGTCAGCACCACCAGGATCGGCCGCACGAAGGCGTTGACCAGGCCCAGGATGACGGCCGCGGCGATCAGCGATCCGGTCGAGGTGAAGTCCACCCCCGGCACGATCCGGGCCGACAGCCACAGGCCGATGGCCGTCACGACGGCCTGGACGATGAACCTCAGCATGACGCGCTCCCTTTGTTCAGCTTGACCATATAGCGCACGAGGCGCCGTTCCGCTCCCGTGCAATCGGCTGCTAGTCTGCCGGCCTCGGACACGGAGCTTGCCCATGAGCCTTCACGGCGCCTACGACCCCGACAACATCTTCGCCAAGATCCTGCGCGGCGACATCCCCTCGGTGACGGTGTGGCAGGACGACCATGTGCTGGCCTTCATGGACGTGTTTCCGCAGTCCGAAGGCCATGTGCTGGTGATCGACAAGGCCTCGACGGCCCGAAACCTGCTGGAGATCGAACCCGAAGCGCTGTCGCGGCTGGCGCTGGCGGTGCAGCGCACGGCGCGCGCGGTCGAAAAGGCGCTGAAGCCCGAGGGCGTCAGCATTCTGCAATTCAACGGCGAGGCCGGAGGCCAGACCGTCTTCCACCTGCATTTCCACGTCGTGCCGCGCTGGTCGGGACGCGAGCTGAAGGGCCACGGACACGCCCCCATGGCCGACACGGCCGCGCTCAAGACCCTGGCCGAACGCATCGCAGCGGAACTGGACTAGACTCGCCTGCCGACCTTCGATCCGAACGGCGCAGGCCGCAGGCAGAATGAATAGTCTCCGTCCCAGGCCGTCGGAGACCATAGCGCCGGCTCCGGCGCGCCGGCCATGAAGCGTGCGTGGGCATGGCCCCAGCCGCCCTCCCGTCGGGCGCCGCCCGGCAGGGGGCCCAGACGCTCCAGCAGCCACGGCGACACGACCGGCAGGCGGGTCTTGGCGGCGCCGAGCCGCCGCGCGGCGGCGATCAGCGTCCGAAGCAGGACGGCGCAGCCCTCGGCCTCCTGATCGAGGGCTGTCAGATCCAGTATCTCCAGCACAGCCGGCTCGAGCGGGTGCCCCTTCGCCAGCAGGGCGACGGCGACTGCCGTCAGCCGACCATGGCGACGATAGCCCAGGATGAGCGGCGCCCGCACCAGGTCTGGATCGGCGAGACGCCAGGCGATCTCCGAAGGACACCGATCGACGCGCAGACCGCCTTCGGCGCTCAAATCCGACCAGTAGGCGGCGTAGTCGCTGCGGCGACCCAGCCGCGACAAGATCTCCACCGTGTCAGGCAGGATCAAGGGCAGGGGATCGGCCAGGCGCCGGGTCACCAGTCGCTCGGGAAACGCTGTCCTGCGCGGCCCTAGCCGGGCGGCGGCGCGCCACAGACGTGAGCGGGCGCAGACGGCTGGATCGGCCATCCAGGACAACTTCAGCCCTGAGGTGGCCGGGGGCCAGGGGCGCATGCCGTGTCGAGCGTAGATGGGCGCCGACTGCGCATTGGCGTTCAACGTATAGTGAGCGAACACGCCGTCCTGAGCGAGAAAGGCCTCGATCAGTCTTCGGCCGGCGCCCTTGGCCGACGGTTTGACGACGATGGAATAGCCCGTCGCGCCCCTGAGGCGTCGGCCCCGGTAGGAGAAAGGCAGGATCATGTTGCCGAGGAATCCCGCAACCTGGCCGTCCGAATCCTCGACCACCCATCCCTGCGGGGCGTGAATCTCCCGAGCGGCGGGACAGGCGGCGAGCCATTTCCACCCTGCCTCGGACCGGTCGGGCCAGCCGACGGACCGCAGCAGGGCATTGACCGACGCATGGTCTTCGAGACGAAACGGCCGAACCATCATACATCCTCCGACGTCGGTATAATCCAAGGTTGTAAACTGTCCCTGAACTCGCGCGACGAGCGCGCGCCGCTTCCGCGACGGTTGCGCCCGCGCGCTTAACGCTTGTCGGGACAAGGCCGCCGTGCTCGATATGCGGGCTTCCGGCGCAGCCCCGGCTACAGGGGCGCGCAAGCATCATGGAGTAGGCCGTTGAGCACGACGGACGGGGGAGGAACGCTTACGGCGTCGCCTCGAAAGACATTCCTGGGACACCCGCGGGGGCTGGTGATCCTGTTCTTCACCGAGATGTGGGAGCGCTTCTCCTACTACGGCATGCGGGCGCTGCTGGTGCTGTATCTGACGCAGCACTTCCTGTTCGGCCCGGCTGAGGCGCAGGGCATCTACGCCGCCTACGCCGCGCTGGTTTATCTGATGCCGGTTCTGGGCGGCATGATCGCCGACAAGTATCTGGGCTCGCGCAAGGCGGTGATCATCGGCGCAGTGCTACTGGTCGCCGGTCACTTCACCATGGCCTTTGAGGGCTCGGGCGGGCGTGAATATCTGACCGTGGGCGGCACGGAGTATGTGCTCGAGGTCGAGGGCCGCGATCAGGATCGCCGCATCTTCGCCGTCAATGGTGATCAGCGGACGGAAATCCGCATCTCGCCGGAGGGCATATCCACGGTCGGCGCCGAACCCGGGGCTGCGCTGGCCGCCGATGCAGCCGCCAGCGCCGTGTCGCAGGCCGAAACGGGTCAACCGCCTATCGGTGCGGCCTCGCCAGCCGTCGACGCCGCCACCGCTGGCGCGCAAGGCGCGGTTGCGGCAACAGCAGTGACACCCGCAGGCGCCTTCCCTTCACAAGTCGCCACGGGCGGCTACGAGCTTCGCACGGTCCGGGATCTTCGCGCCGAGCCGGTGCTGTTCCTGGCCCTATCGCTGATCATCGTTGGCGTGGGCTTCCTGAAGGCCAACATCTCCACTGTCGTCGGCTCCCTCTACGAAGAAGGTGATCCGCGTCGTGATGGCGGCTTCACCATCTTCTACGTCGGCATCAACCTGGGCGCCTTGCTCGCCACGCTGCTGTGCTCCTGGCTGGGCATCAAGTATGGCTGGGCTTATGGTTTCGGCCTCGCCGGCTTCGGCATGCTGTTCGGCCTGCTGACCTTCATCTTCGGACAGAGCTGGCTAGAGGGTCGCGGCGGTCCGCCCCAACCGCTCGAGGGCCGCAAGCTTCTCGGCGTTCCTCTCGTGCCCTTCTTCTGGATCGCCGGCCTGATTGCGGTCTTCCCGACTTGGCTGCTGATCCGCGATCACAGCCTGATCGAGGGGGCGCTGCCGGTGGTGGCGGGTCTCATCTTCGCGGCCGTGGTCGGTTACACGGTCGTGAAGCTCAAGGGCGCGGAGCGCAGCCGAATGCTGGTCGCGCAGGTGTTGATCTTCTTCTCGGTTCTGTTCTGGGCCCTGTTCGAGCAGGCCGGTTCGTCGCTGACCCTGTTCGCCGACCAGTCCACGGCCATGCCGCACTGGTTCAACGCCGCCATGACGCAGTTCTTCAACCCCGCGATCATCGTCACACTGGGACCGGTCGTGGCCGGCCTGTGGGTGTGGCTGGGCAAGCGCGGGCGCGAACCGTCCACGCCGGTCAAGTTCTCCTTCGGTCTGGTGTTCGTGGGCGCGGGCTTCCTCCTTCTGGCCTGGGCCGCGGGTAACGCGTTCAACGTCGATTTCCGCGTCCCGCTCCTCTTCCTGTTCCTGACCTATCTTCTGCACACGCTCGGCGAGCTGTGCCTGTCGCCGGTCGGCCTTTCCATGATCACCAAGCTGTCGGTGGATCGTGTCGTGGGCCTGATGATGGGCGTCTGGTTCCTGTCCAGCTCGGTCGCGCACATCGTCGCCGGCCAGATCGCCAAGGCCACGGCCACGGACACGGTCGCGGGCGTGGTGACGGATCGCGCTGGGGCCTTGGAGACCTATGGCTCGATCTTCGGCACCATCGGCTGGGTCGGCGTCGGCGTCGGCGTCTTCCTGCTGGTTCTGTCGCCGATCCTGAAGAAGGGCATGGCCGGGGTTCACTGATCCCGACTACGCGCTGAAAAAAGAGGGCGGCGTCTCGATCGAGGCGCCGCCCTTCTTCTTTGATCCGAACAAGCGGACGTCAGAACGTCTTGCGCACCCGGATCTGGTAGAAGGTGCGCGGGTCGACGAAGCGGTTTTCGACGAAGGCGATCGGGCGGGTCGTGCGGTTGGCGTAGACCTCGCGCTCCTGAGAAAAGTCATCCCACAGGTTCACCTGGCCGCGGATCGACAGGGTCGGGGTCGGCTTGTACTCCGCCCAGAGCTCCAGATAGTCGCGCCCGCGCCAGCTGGACTTGAAGTCCGGATCGAAGCTGGCCTGGCCCAGCAGCGGGATGTAGGCGGCGCCGTACTGCAGCTTCCAGCTGTCGATGTCCTGCTGGAAGGTGATGACCGCCTGGGTCGGGCGCACGCCCGAAATCGGACGCCGCTCGCCTGTCGTCGGATCGGTGACCTCGGTGCGGTTCCAGCTGTTGCGGAAGCCGAACTGGCCGCCCGAGACCCCCAGCTTGTCCAGCGGCACTGTGATGTTCAGGGCCAGTTGGTCCAGCGTGCCGTCGCCGATGTTGCCGATGGCCGACAGGCCGCCGGGCAGGGGGATCACATCGATGGCTTCGCGGATCTCGTCATGGCGCAGGCCGACGGAGACGACGCCCTCGCCCCAGAAGCGGCGCTCGTAGATGACCTCGCTGACCCAGCGCTGTTCAGGCTTCAGGTCGATGTTGCCGCCCTGGACGTTCTCGTCCTGAAAGTTGGCCGAGGCCGCGAAGTCGTCGAAGTCCAGCTGACCCAGCACGCGCTCGAAGCGGAAGCGCAGCTGGTTGTCGGCCATGGGAGTCCAAGTCACCAGCAGGCGGGGCTTGGCGTAGAAGAAGCTCTCTTCCTGATCCGCGTCCCCTGACTGGCTGATGGTCGAGGATTCCAGCCTCAGGCCGGCCTCGACGTTGAGCTTGGGGCTGACCCGCCAGCCGGACTTGGCGAACACCTCGCCGCGCGTCTCTTCGACCTTGACGGTCGCCGACGGCAGGGGCACCGCCACGCCGCCGACCGTATAAGCCTGTTCCGTGTCGAGCATGTTGTAGGCGATCTCGCCGCCCAGCTCGAAGTTCAGGGTCGGCGACCGCTCGTAGCGCACCAGGGCACGGGCGATGCTTTCCGAGGAGTCGCCGACGGAGCGGAACACCTGCTCGGGGCTGTTGACGTCCGCGACACGGTTGCGCGACGTGGAGGTGGCGTCGAACTCGTTGAACTGATGCATCAGCCGGGTCTCCAGCTTCAGATCGTCGCGAAGCGGGCGGGTGTAGACCACCCCGAACTCGCCGCCGCTGGACTCCTGGTCGCTAAGATTTTCGCGGCGTATCCCGGTCGCGGTCTGCAGGTTGATCCCGTGCCAGTCGTTGCGGCCATAGCGGGCGGTCAGATCGACCTTGCCGCCCGCAAAGGGCGTGGAGAAGTTGCCGCGAACCGACTGACCGCCGCCGTAGCCGTCGTTGTAAAAGTCTTCGTCGCGCGTGACAGTCCCGTCGGGCGCGCGGCGGATCACACGGCCCGCGCCGTTGGAATCGCTCATTGAGATGCCGTCAGACAGGGTCAGGCCATAGCTGCGCTCCCCTTCGCGGGCGGTGAATTGATAGGAGCCGCCGAATAGATCCTGTCCGCCCTCGAACAGATTGGCGTTCCAGGTGACGATGTGCTGGCGGCTGGCGGTGGTCTTGAGGACCACGTTCACCACCACCGAATAGCCCTGCATGTCTATGCCCGGCGCGCCGCCGCGGATCAGCTCGATGCGGTCCACCTGATTGGCCAGCGTGCGGCCGAGCACATTGGTGCCGGTGTCGTTCTTGGAGGCAGGTCGCGCGCCGTTGATCAGGATGTTTCCGACCGCGCCCTCGAAACCGCGCGCGCCCGAGCCGTTGTCGGCCGAGAAGCCCGGCACGCGATTGACCATGTCCAGCGCCGTGTTCGGGCGCTGCTCGGCGAAGAAGTCCGGCGTGAAGACCAGCACGCCCCGATCGGCGGCGTCCACCAGCGGCGAGGTCGAGGTCGGACCGGTCGGAACCGGGCGTTGGGCGACCTGGGGGTCGCGGCCGTCGGCGCTGGCCTGGGCCAGGGCGGCGTTGGGAATGAGCAGCAGGGCCGTGCCGGCCAGCAGAATGGTCTTGGACATCACGGTCCCTCCTCGTGTGGCGCGAAGGTGGCCGTCCCGCCTTGATCAAGCCAGTTACAAGGCGGCAAGGTGGATTAAACATTCGCCATCTATTACAATGGTTTAAGATTAAGAATCGGCAATGTTCGCGCCGCATTCCGGCCGCGATTCGTGGGAGGGCATTCTGATGATCCGACGAGCGATGGCGCTGGTCCTTGCGGCCATGCTGATGTTGCCGGCGCAGCCTGGGCGCGCCCAGGACGCCGACTCTGCAACTCAGGTCGAGGACATTATCGTCACCGCGCGGCGTTCGGGCGCGCCGATGTGGGAGGTCACCCAGGGCGACCGAACCCTGATCTTGGTCGGAGCGATCACGCCGCCGCGCGAACTGGAATGGCGGCCCGACGCCTTGGAGGCTGCCACGCTGCGGGCTGACCGGATCCTATTTCCCCAACAGGGGCGCGGTTCGGCGGCGGATGTGCTGCGCCTGATCTGGCGCATCCGCACCATCTCCAATCTGCCGGCGGGCACGACGACCGCGGACTATCTGGAGCCCGAATGGCAGTCGCGGCTGGAGGCCGTCATGGCGGGCGAGCGCAATGCGCGCTGGCGCACCACCAATTTCGTGCCGCTCAGCATTGATCTTCTCAATGACAAGGCCGGGTTCTCGCGGCGCACCCGTGCAGGGCCTGACGACGTGGTGCGCCGCGCGGCGCGTCGCACCAGGGTCCCAGTCACGCCCGTGGGCGTCATTCGCGGCGACGAACTGATCGACAGCCTGATCAACGCCCCGCCGTCCACCTACGCGCCGTGCGTCAAGGCGGCCATCGTCGCCGCCGAAGGCGGGCCGGAAATGACCCTGGCCCGCGCCGAAGCCTGGCGCCGTTTCCGGGTGGCTGAGGTCGCGGCCTCGCCGATCGATGCGGCGCTTGACGTGTGCTGGCCCTGGGGCGATCCCGAGGTCGCGCCCCTGCTGCGCAGCCAGTGGGACGAAGCGCTGAACCAGGCGTTGGCCCAGCCCGGCGTCACCCTGGCGGTGGCGCCGATCCGGCTGCTGGCGCGACCCGGCGGCGTGCTTGACGCCCTGGAGGCGAGGGGCCTGGAGGTCGAGGGGCCGGAATGGCGTCCGATCACGCAACCGACAGGTGACGCGGCCGATTCAGGCGTCTAGACGGAATCTACGCCTTGAAATGGCCGCGCTCGGTCGTTCGAACGGGCTGACCCATCCTCTGATCCGCCGCAGGACCGCTGAATGACCGCGCCCGTCGACGCCTCGATGCTCAATCCCATCGAACTCTTCATGCACGCCGACTGGGTGGTGAAGTCGGTGATGATCGGCCTGGCGGTCGCCTCAGTCTGGTCCTGGACCGTCATCATCGACAAGGCCGTCCGCATCGGCCGCCTGAACCGTCAGGCCGACGCCTTCGAGGCCGACCTGAACTCGGGCCGCTCGCTTGAGGACGTCGCCGCCCAGGCCGGGCCCCAGCCCGCCCACGCCCTGCCCCAGATGCTGAAGCTGGCCCTGGCGGAGTGGAAGGAGACGCGGCAACGCGGGCCGGTTGACGCCGACCAGGGCGGCCTGCTGGTCGCGCGCATCGACCGCTCGCTGAACAGCCTGATCGCGCGGGAAGGCCAGAGGGTCGAGAACGGCCTGGGCGTGCTTTCGGTGGTCGCCACCTCCTCGCCCTTCATCGGCCTGTTCGGGACGGTCTGGGGCATCATGAACGCCTTCGACGCCATCGCCTCGGCCGGCAACACCAATCTGACGACCGTGGCCCCGGCCATCGCCGAGGCCCTGTTCGCCACCGCCATCGGCCTGGGCGCGGCCATCCCGGCTTATATCGCCTACAACAAGTTCTCGATCGACGCGGGCAAGTATGTCGGCCGTCTGGAGGCCTTCGCCGACGACCTGCAAGCCGCCGTGGCGCGCCGCCTGGCCTCGCCGTCAACCACTCCGCCCCCGCCGCCCCCGCCCTCGTCGGACTTCAGCCTGCGCCGGAGCGCCTGACCCATGGCCCTGGGCGGAGGAGGCGCGGCCGGCGGCTCGGGCCGCGGCCGTGGCCGCAGGCGGCGCGCACCGCTGAGCGAGATCAACGTCACGCCCCTGGTGGACGTGATGCTGGTGCTGCTGATCATCTTCATGATCTCGGCGCCGCTGCTGACGGTCGGCGTGCCGGTCGAACTGCCTCAGACCGAGGCGTCCGCCGTCGAACAGACGCAGGAGCCCCTATCGGTCTCCATCGATCAGAACGGCGCCATCTATGTCGACGACGCCGAGGCGGCCTGGGACCAGTTCGTGCCGCGTCTGCGCGCCCAGGGCGGAGACGGCGAGGGCGCGGCCACCGACCGGCCGGTCTTCATCCGCGCCGACGGGCGCGCGCCCTATCAGGCGGTGGCGCGCGTCATGGCGCGCCTGTCGGCCTCGGGCTTCACCAAGCTGAACCTGATCACCGACACCGCGCCGGATGCGGCGAGCGGAGGCTGACCGCTTGCGTCGTCCCAGCCCCGCCGTACTGGGATCCATCGCCCTTCACCTGGGGGTGGCTTCGCTCGCCCTGATTTCCTTCCCGCGCAGCGAGCCGCGTCCTCTGCCGTCGTCCGTGCCGGTTTCGATCGTGTCCGACATCGAGATCGCGGCCGCCGCGCCCGACAATCCGCAGGAGGAGCTGTCGCCCGACGACGGCGCCACGGCCCCGCCGCCGCCCGAGCCCGAAGTCGCGCCGCCACTGCCCGAGCCGACTCCGCCGACGCCGCCCGCCCCCGCACCTCGGCCGACACCGACACCCACGCCGCGCCCGCCCGAGAAGAAGGCGCCGACGCCCGCGCCGACGCCGCCGCGTCCGGCGCCGCCCACGCCGGCCCCTCCCACCAAGAGCCAGCCGACGCCGCCGCGTCCTGCGCCTCCGCGTCGCGAGGAAAGCCTGGACCTTGACGCCTTGGCCGGACCGCCGCGGCCCACCGGCACGACCGGCCGCCCCGCCGCCGGTCAGCAGGGCGCGGGCCAGGCGCCGCGCGCTACAGGACCGCAGCTCAGCGCGCTCGCCTCGCAGGTGACGCCGCACTGGAACGTCAACTGCGAGATGCCCGGAGCGGACAATCTGACGATCCGCGTCACGGTGCGCCTAGCCGCCTCGGGTCAAATCATCGGCAATCCACGTCTCGATGGCGCCCGCAGCGACGCGGCCTGGCGCGCCGCGTCGGACTCCATGTTGCGCGCCCTGCGGGCCGCCGCCCCGTTCGACGTCCCAAGCGGCTTCGAAACCCAGGACGTACCCTTCCGCTTCGAGACCGCGCGCCAGTGCGGCAATCGTTAGGGGCAAGTCGGATAACGGGATCGTCATCGCCGTCCTGATCGTTTCGTGCCCCAGGCCATCCCAATATCGCCCCAATCCCGGTCAAGCTGAGCGGACCGGGCCGAGACTTCCAAGGAGACCCCCATGCGTCTGACGCTTCTGCTGGCATCTGCCGCCGCTCTGGCCCTGACGACGACGGCCAACGCCCAGACCGGCCAGCCCGCGCAGAGCGCGCCGGTTCAGGACGTGGTGGTCGATCAGGGCGTGCTGCGGCCCTTTCCCATCGCCATCGCCCCCTTCAGCGGCGCGAACGGCGCGGATATCTCCAATGTGGTGTCGGGCAATCTGCGGCGCTCGGGGTATTTCGCGCCGCTGGACCCGCGCAGCTTCATCGAGACCAATCTGACCCTGGCCAATGCGCCGAACTTTCCGCAGTGGACCTCGATCGGCGCCCAGGCGGTGCTTTACGGGTCCGTCACACCGCGCCCCGACGGCCGCAACGACGTGGGCTTCCGCCTCTACGATCCCTACCGCCAGTGCCAGCTGGTCAGCTATCAGTTCACCGCCACGCCCGAGCAGTGGCGCCGTATCGCGCACAAGATCTCAGACGTCGTCTATCAGCGCATGACAGGCGAGAACGGCTTCTTCGACAGCCGCGTGATCTTCGTGTCGGAAAGCGGCACTCAGCTGAACCGCTTGTCGCGCCTGTCGATCGTGGATCAGGACGGCTTCAACCCCGTCTATCTGACCCAGGGCGACGAGGTGATCATGTCTCCGCGTTTCTCGGCCTCCAATCCGGACGAGGTGACCTATGTGGCGCTGGGTCGTGACTACAGCCGTATCTATCTGCTGAACCTGTCGACCGGCCGTCGCGAGAATCTGGGCGAGTTCGACGGCCAGGTGCTGGCGCCGCGCTTCTCCAACGACGGGTCGCGCGTCGCCTTCTCGATCATTCGGGGGGGCAACACAGACATCTACGTGATGAATCTGCGCACGCGCCAGCTGTCGCGCCTGACGACCGATCCGGGGATCGACACCTCGCCCTCGTTCAGCGCCGACGGCTCTCAGATCGTCTTCACCTCCGATCGCGGCGGCTCGGCCCGGCTCTATGTCATGAGCGCAGACGGACGCGGCCAGCGGCCGATCTCTCGCGGCGGCGGCATCTACACCGCCCCGGCCTGGAGCCCGCGCGGCGATCTGATCGCCTTCACCAAGCAGCAGGGCGGGCGCTTCCACATCGGTGTGATGCGGCCTGACGGCTCGGGCGAGCGCATCCTGTCGTCCTCCTATTTCGAGGAAGGCCCGTCTTGGGCGCCCAACGGCCGCTACATCATGTTCGCGCGTCAGACGCGGGGCGGCGACACCCGTCTGTGGACCGTCGACCTCTCGGGCCGCGTGGTGGCCCAGGCCGGCTATGACGGGCGCGGCTCCGACCCGGCCTGGTCGCCGCTTCTAGACACGCCGCCGGCGACGCTGGGCCTGAACCAGGGGCCGGATTCCTGCCCCTCGTAACGCTGTTTGGGTAACGCGCGGTCACGAGCGGAGCCTTATCGCTCAACTGTGCGTTACCCCCGCTGGCGCGATGCGGTGACCGCCGCTAGCAGCAGCTTCAAGGCAAAGCTTGGGGCGAGGCCCCGAACCAGATTTAGGAGACGCCCAGATGAACACCCGCACCCTCGTCAACCTGGCCGCCGTGGGCGTGATCGCCGTGGCCGTCACCGCCTGCACCCCGCGTCGTCCCGTCGACACGGTCGTGCCCGACACGGCCCCGCCGGCCACGGGTCCGGCCTATCCGACCGCCCCGACCGGCCCGGTCTCGGGAGGCAATGTCGGCGCCGCCGTTCCGGGCTCGGAGCAGGACTTCATCGTCAACGTCGGCGACCGCGTCTACTTCGACCTGGACAGCTATGAGGTGAAGTCGGACGCCTATCCGCGCCTGGACGCCCAGGCCCAGTGGCTGCAGCGCTATCCGAACGTGCGCATCCGCATCGAAGGCAACGCCGACGAACGCGGCACCCGCGAATACAATCTGGCTCTGGGCGCCCGCCGCGCCGAGTCGGTGCGCAATTATCTGGTGGACCGTGGCATCCCGGCGGCCCGCATCGACACCATCAGCTTCGGCAAGGAGCGTCCGATCGCCGAGGGTTCGACCGAGGACGCCTGGGCCCGCAACCGCAACGCCCACACTGCGATCGTCTCCGGCGCACAGCGCTGATTTCGACGCCCTGATTGATCAGACCGGCCGGGCTGTCCCGGCCGGTCTTTTCATGTGTGAAGACCCCGCGTCCGCGCCTTGCGGCCGCCGCAGATTGGTGGGACCGTCCGCTCCATGACGACCAAGCCTCGACCCCTAAGTTCGCGCCGCGCGCGGTTGATCCTAGCCGCCGGCGGCGTGGCCCTGACGCTGGGCGCCGGTTTCGCCGTGGCCCAGGTCCAGCCGATGCAGCCGGTGCAGTGGGACAACCGCCGCCTGGACCAGCTGGACCGCAACGTGCGCCGCCTGGAACGCGCTCTGACCCAGCGCAACGCCGCCGGCCAGCCCGTCCTGGTCGAGCCCGACCCTGAGGTCATCGCCCTGCAGGACCGCCTGGCCAACATGGACCGGCGGCTGCGTGACCTGGAGCAGACCTTCCAGCGGGTGAACAGCGATAGTGAGCGCCTGACCTTTCAGGCCGATGAGGCCACGCGCGACAACACCGCCCTGCGCACCCGGCTGCAGGACGCCGAGGCCCGCATCCAGAAGCTGGAAGCCGACGCCGAGCTGAACGCGCCGATCACCGCCAACTCGGCCACCAATGACCCGGCCCAGGATCTGGCTGCCGCGGCCCGCCTGGCCGCCGGCGATCCGGTGCGGGGCGCGCGCGCCCTGGAGACCGTCATCGTCACCTGGCCCGATACGCCCCAGGCGCGCGAGGCCAACTCGCGGCTGGGCGACCTGCGCGTCTCGACGGGCGATCGGCCGGGCGCCGTCCAGGCCTACGCCGCCGCCCTGCGCGGCTGGCCGCGCGTCGCCTGGGCTGGGGAAACCACGTTGAAGCTGGCCGACAATCTGGTCATGACGGACCAGAAGCCGCAGGCCTGCGCCGCCCTGGCCGAGTTCGGCCGTCGCTACGCCGAAGGCGCGGCCCAGACCCTGCGCACCCGCGCCACCCAGATCCGCAGTCGCGCGGAGTGCAGCTGAGCGACCTTGACGCCCTGACCGGCCGCGTTCACGCGCGGCTGGATCGGAGCCTGGAGGCTCAGGCCGATCGTCCAGTCACCCTGGCCCTGTCGGGCGGCGGGGACTCCCTGGCCCTGCTCGCCATGACCTCCGACTGGGCGCGTCGTCGCGGCCGCGCCCTGCTGGCTCTGACCGTCGATCACGGGCTGAATTCCGACAGCCGCGACTGGACCCGTCGCGCCGGAGATCAGGCGAGGGCGCTCGGCGCCGATTGGCGCGGCCTGGCCTGGACCGGCCCCAAGCCGACCACCGGCCTCCCGGCCGCCGCACGACAGGCGCGGCACTCCCTGATCGCCGACGCAGCGCGCGAGGCAGGGGCGTGCGTCATCCTGTTCGCCCATACGGCGGATGACGTGGCCGAAAACGACTGGATGCGCAGGTCTGGCACACCCATCGGGCGCCTGCATGCAGCCTCGCCTTCGCCAGCTTGGCCCGAAGGGCGCGATCTGGTGCTTTTGCGGCCGTTGATCGAGGAGCGCCGCGACGATCTTCGGGCATGGCTGAGGTCTCGTGGCGTCGACTGGATCGAGGACCCGGCCAATGTCGATCTGCGGTATGCTCGGTCGCGGGCGCGCATGGCGCTGGCCGGCGCGCCGCCGTCAGCGCCGGCGCCGGCGCCCGCTTCGGCGCTGGCGTCCAGGCTTGATCCGGAGCCGATGGCCGCCTGCGGCGTGATTGTCCTGCCTCGATCCGCGCCGCCTCAGGCTCTCGCTGCGGCGATCTGCTGTTCGTCCGGCGGATCGACGCCGCCGCGCGGGCGCGCTCTCGCGCGGGCGGGGGCGCGGTTGGCGGAGCAGCGGGACGCCGTCTTTGTCGTGGGCGGAGCCCGCGTCGAGGCGGGGCCCGAGCGACTGCTCGTGCTGCGCCAGATGCGGGGGCGCGACGAACGTGCTTTGCAGCCTTGCAGGCTGGGCGAGATCACGGTCTGGGACGGGCGCTTCGAGGTCTCCGAGGCGCCGCCGTCCGCCCAGATTGCGCCCGCGCTGGGGCGCATGGCCGGTCTGACCGCCGGGGATCGAGCCTGGCTGTCTAGCCTTCCCCCGGCGGCTCGCGCGGCCTTTCCGATCATCCTGCGCCCCGAACGAAGGCCCGAACTGGCCTTTCGCGCGGCTCGGCTGACCCCGCTGGTGCCCGCCCGGTTCGAGCTCTGGAGCCGCCTGGCCTCGGGCGAAACGCCGCAGGAATCTCAGCTGGCCCAGGCCATGCATGGCGCGACGCCTTGGAACCACCTATTTTGAGCGTGACGCTTTCCTGACCGGCGCCGTACTGCGGGCCGGACGATCGAGGACTAGAATGAATCTGCGCAACTTCGCCTTCGGCGCCCTGCTGCTGCTGGGGCTTCTGGCCGTCTACGCCGCCATGTCGCAGGGCGGCGCGGGGACCATGCCCGGCGCCAAGGCGGGCTCGAGCGGTCGTCCCGAAACGATCACCTATTCCGAACTCGTGCGTCAGACGGAGGCCGGCGAGATCAAGTCGGCCGTCGTGAAGGGCGATCAGGTGACGGGTGTTTACAAGAACGACGGGAAGTTCGCCGCCACCACCCCTTATCCGAACGAGCAGCTGGTGGCGTCGATGCTGGCCGCCGGAGTGGACCTGGACGCCAAGTCCTCGCGTGCGCCGTGGTGGTCGGGCATCCTAGGCCTCCTGCTGCCGGTCGCCCTGATCATCGGCTTCTGGCTCTTCATCATGAACCGCATGCAGGGCGGCGCGCGCGGCGCCATGGGCTTCGGCAAATCCAAGGCCAAGCTTCTGACTGAACACAAGGGCCGGAAGACCTTTGACGACGTCGCCGGCGTGGACGAGGCCAAGGAAGAGCTGACCGAGGTGGTCGAGTTCCTGAAGGATCCCGGCAAGTTCCAGCGCCTGGGCGGCAAGATTCCCAAGGGCGCCCTGCTGGTCGGCCCTCCCGGCACCGGCAAGACGCTTTTGGCCCGCGCCGTCGCCGGCGAGGCGGGCGTTCCTTTCTTCTCGATCTCGGGCTCGGACTTCGTGGAGATGTTCGTGGGCGTCGGCGCAAGCCGCGTGCGTGACATGTTCGAGCAGGCCAAGAAAAACGCGCCTTGCATCATCTTCATCGACGAGATCGATGCGGTGGGCCGCCATCGCGGCGCCGGCCTGGGCGGCGGAAATGACGAGCGCGAGCAAACGTTGAACCAGCTGCTGGTCGAGATGGACGGCTTCGAGGCGTCCGAGAACATCATCTTGATCGCCGCCACCAACAGGCCCGATGTGCTGGACCCGGCCCTGCTGCGCCCGGGTCGCTTCGACCGTCAGGTCGTGGTGCCCAATCCCGACGTGTCCGGCCGCGAACGCATCCTGCGCGTTCACATGAAGGACGTGCCGCTTGGGCCGGACGTCAACGTCAAGACTATCGCGCGCGGCACGCCCGGCTTCTCGGGCGCCGACCTGGCCAACCTCGTCAATGAAGCCGCGCTGATGGCGGCGCGCAAGGACCGCAAAATGGTCACCCACCGCGACTTCGAGGACGCCAAGGACAAGGTTCTGATGGGCTCGGAGCGTAAGTCCATGGCGATGAACGAGGAGGAGAAGCGCCTGACCGCCTATCATGAGGCCGGTCACGCCATTGTCGCCATGAATGTGAAGATGGCCGACCCGGTGCACAAGGCGACCATCGTGCCGCGCGGCCGCGCCCTGGGCATGGTCATGCAACTACCCGAGGGCGACCGCTATTCGATGAAGTACCAGCAGATGATCGACCGCATCGCCATCATGGCCGGCGGCCGCGTCGCCGAAGAGATCATCTTCGGGCCGGAGAACATAACGTCGGGCGCGTCATCCGACATCGAGCAGGCGACCAAGCTGGCCCGCGCCATGGTGACCCGCTGGGGCTTCTCGGACCGCCTGGGCACCGTGGCGTACGGCGAGAACCAGGAGGAGGTCTTTCTTGGCCACTCGGTCGCGCGCAATCAGAGCGTTTCGGAAGAAACCGCCCGGATCATCGACGAAGAGGTCAAGCGCATCGTGACCGCCGGCTGGGAGGAGGCTCGCAAGATTCTCACCGAAAAGGCCGAGGACCACGAAAAGCTGTCCCAAGCCCTGCTGGAGTACGAGACCCTCTCGGGAGAGGAGATCAGGGATCTGATTGAAAAGGGCGTCGCCCCCAACCGCGACGAAAGCAACTTCCCCAACGCCGGTCCCTCTGTCGCTGTGCCCGTTACGCCGGTTTCGGACGGGACGGAGATCGAGCCTTCGCAGGCGGGGACGCCGGCCGCGCCGACGACCAGCGTGCCGACGGTCCACTAGGGACGGAAAGCCCCGCCGGCGACGCTTGCGGGGCTTTCTTCTAAAAGAACAGGTTTGCAACACAAACTAGTTGATGTAGTGATGCTCTGTCTGAGGCGCCTTCCCGCGCCTTTCTCAGGAGATCGCCATGACCACGCCGTCCGCCTTGTCTCCCCAACATGCCGCCGAGGCCGATCTGGCCTATCTGCGCGCCATCGTCGAAGGCGACGGCCGGCCGCGTCTGACCTTAGCGGTGGCTTATCTCGCGGGCGGCCTGCTGTACGGTCTTCAGTGTCTGTTTCATCTCGGACAGGCGACCGGTGTGATCCGCTGGCCGGATCTGGCCAATCTGAGCTTTGTGGTCGGGATCAGCGTCGCCTTCATGGTGGTCCTGAGCTGGGCGATCCGGCGCGATCGCCGCGATCAGGCGGCCAACGTGGGCCCCGCCGCCAACCGCGCCATGCACGCCGCGCTGAACGGCGCCGGCATGGTCAATGTGGCCGCCATCATCGTCTTTGGAGTCGGGGCCGCGCGCGATCAGGATCTGGCTCTTTGGCTCTATTATCCCGCCATGGTGTTCGGCTTGCAGAGCGCCGCCTGGATCATGGCCTGGAGCCTGAAACGCAAGGGCTGGATGCTCGCCACGGCGCTGGGCGGCTGGGGCGCCGCGGTGGCGCTTGGGCTGCTGGTGCGCGAGCCCCTGGCGTATCTGCTGGTCTGCACGGCGGCGTTGTTCGCCCTGTTCGCCGCGCCTGGCTGGATCATGTTTCGTGACGCGCGCCGGACCGGGCGAGAGGCCTGATCGTGGCCCTGAGCGATCTAGGGCGCATTGACGAGGTCATCCACGGTCGCGTTCGCCTGGGCGTCATGGTCTATCTGGCCGACGCCGAAAGCGCAGACTTCGCCGAGCTGAAGACCGCGCTGGAGGCGACGCAAGGCAATCTGTCTGTCCACCTTAAGAAGCTCGAGGAGGCGCGTTACATCGCCATCGCCAAGAGCTTCGTGAACAACAAGCCGCTTACGCGCGTCTCGATCACCAGCCAGGGCCGCCGCGCCTTCGCCGACTATCTGGACGCGCTAGGCGATCTGATCGGGAGCAAGAGTGGATGAGCCGGCCTCTGGTCATGGGCATCGTCAACGTCACGCCCGACAGCTTTTCGGACGGCGGACGGCTGGCGACGGCCGAGGCGGCGATAGCGCATGGCTTGAAGCTGGTCGAACAGGGCGCCGACTGGCTGGATGTGGGCGGCGAGAGCACGCGGCCGGGCGCCGCGCCGGTGGCCGAGGCCGAGGAGTTGGACCGGGTGCTCCCGGTGATCGAGGGTCTGGCCGCACGGTGGGGCGGGCGGATCAGCATCGACACCCTCAAGCCCGATCTGGCTCGGGCGGCTATGGCGGCGGGGGCCGCCATGTGGAACGACGTCTCCGCCCTCTCCTGGGCTCCCGACAGCCTCAAGACGGCGGCCGATCTCAGCTGTTCCGTCTGCCTGATGCATATGAAGGGCGAGCCGCGCACCATGCAGGCCGCGCCCGCCTACGAAGATGTCGTCGCTGAGGTCGCCGACTATCTGGTCGAACGGGCCGAGGCGGCCATGACGGCAGGCGTCGCCCGCGACGCGATCTGGCTGGACCCCGGCCTCGGCTTCGGCAAGACGGCGGCGCACAACCTCGCCCTGACGGCGCGTCTGGATCGGATCGCGGCGCTCGGCTTTCCGGTGCTGTACGGCGCCAGCCGCAAGCGCACGATCCAGGCGATGGATCCGACCGCGACCGACCCGCTGGACCGCCTAGGGGGCTCGCTGGCTCTTGCGCTGGAGGCGGCGCGACGCGGGGCGGACATGGTCCGCGTCCATGATGTGCGCGAAACCGTCCAGGCGCTGAAGCTTCAGGCTGCGGTCGGGGCCGCGGCGGAATAAAGCATGATCAGATTGCCGCATGTGTCGTCCAGGACTGCGACACGCACTTCGCCCATGTCCGCGGGCGGGCCGGTGAACGTTACGCCTAGATCCGTCAGCCGTGCGTGGTCGGCGTCGATGTCATCCACCTGAAAGGTGGTCCACGGAATGCCTTTTCGCACCATCATGGCCTGGAAGGCGGCGAACTCGAGATCCTGACCGCCGGGTTCGATGGAAAGTTCGACGCCGTCGGGTTCGACGGGGGACACCACCGTCAGATAGCGGACCGGCCCCATCGGCAGGTTCCGCTTCACCTGAAATCCAAGCTTGTCCACGTAGAAGCGCTCGGCCTTGTCCTGATCATCCACGGCGATGCTGGTCAGCTTGATGCGGATCACAGGGCGGCTCCCTTGCGGCGCAGAGTGGTGACGTAGAGCTCGTTCCAGTCGCCGTTCTCATCCAGACAGGCGCCTCGCTGGATGCGTTCGTCGAGGCTCGTGATTTCAAACGTGTCGCGATAGGTCTGCATCCGATCGGACCCATCGGCAGCAGGACCCTCGCTGAAGAGGAGCAATGCGCGGCGGTCCGGCGACAGCTCGCCGTCATAGATCCACGCATGGCTCATCATCGACCCGACCCACTGGCCGATGAAGCGTCCCTTCGCCGGGTCGAAGCCCACAACGGACAAATAGGCGCCGCTCGGCATAACGCCTTCGGTGATGATCCATTGATCGCCGAGCCGCCGGACGGCTTCCATGCCCTGGCTGCGGTCCTCGCCCTGGCCGGTTTCAAAGGTCCAATCGCCGAGGAAATGGTCCAGCCAGCGATGCTGTTCGGTAATGCTCGAAGCGGAGGGGGCGTCGCTCATGATCTCTGCTCCTCAGTCGCGCCGGTTCGGCAGGACGGCGTCGGGATGGCGGTCCAGAACAAACGTCGCCTCCAGGCCATGTTCGAGCCAGACCTTGGCGCCGGCCAGCACCAGGCTGAAGCCGCCCATGGCGTCCAGCGCGGCCGTCGTCCGCGCGTCGTCGTCACCGTGAAAGCCCCGGTTGACGATACTGACCAGAGTGCGATGGGGGCCGTGCGGTTCAAACCGCCACTCGACTTCGGTGGGCGTGTCGGGCCCGTCCCACTCGATCAGGATGCGGTGGGGCGGCTCCAAGGCCTTGACCACGACGTCGGCGCCGACGCCATACATCTCCCAATCCCAGCGCACGGTTCGGCCGGCTTCCAGGGGGCCGCTCGAGCGGGTGAACCAGAAGCGCGTCGTCGCGGCCGGCTCGACAAAGGCCCGGTAGACCTCCGCTATGGGACGTCGGATGAGCATGGCGGTCTCAACGATCGGCGGCCTCATGATGCGATCTCGACCGCATAGGCGTCGCGCAGGGCCGTCCAGCGGGACCAGCTCCAAGGATGTCGCCGCCCCTGGGCGGCGTCCTCCAGGCCTTCCATGTGGTGATGCCAGCCCGACAGGGTGCGGCTGAGGTCGCATTCCCAGGCCTGGGGCACCCGATGGATCAGGGTCAGGTGCGTGCCGTCGCCATCGGGCGCCAGCCGCCAGCTGACGATCGATTCTTCGTGGCCGAAGGTGTGGTCAAACCGGCGGGGCGGGTCGAACACCAGCACTTCGTTGGACTGCTCGCGGCAGTCGCGGGTGTCGGGAAAATCCGGTGTTTCGGGCTGGCGGAAATTCAGGTCCATTCGCCCTCCTTCCCGGGGTTCGATAACCCCTTCGGCCAGCCAGCACCTCAACCCCTGAGGCGTGGTGAGAGCGCCCCAGACGCGGTCCGGCGAATGACGCAGACGGCGCTCGAAGCGCAGCTCCCAGCCACCGTCGATCGCGCGCCAGACGCCTTGATCGATCCGATCCATGACATCGGTCATTGAGCGAACTCCCTGTCCAAATGCGCCTCCAGAGCGTCGAGCCGGCTGGTCCAAAGACGTCGATAGGTCTCCAGCCAGCCGTCGATCTCGGCGAGAGGGCGAGGGTTGAGGCTGTAGAGCCGTCGATTGGCGTCTTTGCGCACCGTCACGAGGCCGGCCTCGCGCAGTACGGACAGATGGCGCGACACGGTGGGCTGGCTGACCGGCAAGGCGTCCACCAGATCCCCCGCCGCCCGCTCGCCGCCGGCCAGCAGCCCCAGGATTGCGAGGCGATGCGGCTCGGCCAGGGCGGCGAACGCGGGCGTAAGGATCAAGCTCATTAATATCGTCTAGCATCAATATAGCGATATTGCAATATTCAAATCCTTGCTCGCGGGATGTAAAGCCCGCATCAGGGCGTCATGATCGTCATCAATCCCTGGATCGCCCTGGTCATCGCCGGCCTGCTGGAAGTCGGCTGGGCCTCGGCCTTCAAGTTCGTGGGCCCGCAGCGGCCCGTGACCTCCCTGGTCGTGATCGCCGCCATGGGCCTGAGCTTCTGGTTCCTGTGGATGGCGACCCAGCGCATTCCGATCGGCACCGCCTACGCCATCTGGACCGGCATAGGGGCGGTGGGCGCCGCGACCGTCGGCATGGCGATCTACAACGAGCCGGCGACGGCGCTGCGCATCGTCTGCATCGTCCTGATCGTCGCCGGGATCGTGGGGCTGAAGCTGTTCTCGGCGGCCCATCCATGAGCGGCTTCAAGGGACGCGTCCTGATCCTGGCCGGCTCGGACTCGGGCGGTGGTGCCGGCATCCAGGCCGACATCAAGGCGGTGACCATGCTGGGCGGCTTTGCGGCCACGGCGATCACGGCCGTCACCGTCCAGAACACCCTGGGCGTCCACGGCGTGCACCCTCTGCCCATCGAACTGATCCGCGCCCAGGCCGAGGCGGTGCTGGACGACATCGGCGCCGATGCGCTCAAGACCGGCATGCTGGGGTCGGTCGAGGTGGTCGAGACGGTCGCTGCCCTGATGGATCAGGCCGGGGCGCCCGCGGTGGTCGACCCCGTCATGGTGGCCAAGGGCGGCGCGGCTCTGCTGCCGGACCAGGCCGTCGCGGCGGTGAAGGCGCTGATGATCCCGCGCGCCGCCCTCTTGACCCCCAATGCGCCGGAGGCGGAGGCCCTGACCGGCCTGACCGTGGCCGACCTGGACGGCCAGCGGCGCGCCGGCGAGGCCCTGCTCCGACTCGGCGCGCGCGCCGTGCTGATGAAGGGCGGCCATGTGCCGGGCGAGCGGCTGATCGACGTGCTGATGACGCCGGACAGCGAGACCCTGTTCGAGGGCGAGCGGGTCGAGACGCGCCACACCCATGGGACGGGCTGCACACTGGCCAGTGCGTGTGCGGCCGGCCTGGCCAAGGGCCTGCCACTGCCCATCGCTGTGGCCGAGGCCTGGGCCTATGTCGCCGAGGCCATCCGCCGCGCGCCCGGCCTGGGCGGCGGCCACGGCCCCTTGGACCACGCCTGGCCCGTGCGCCGATGAGCGACCTCCAACGCCGACTTGTCGAGATCGTCCGCGCCGATCCCGAGCTGATGACCGTGCTGACCGGCGTGCGCGACTTGGACCTGCCGGACTGGCGGCTGTTCTCGGGCGCCGTCTATCAGTCGGTCTGGAACGCCCTGACCGGGCGTCCGGCGGGCTATGGCGTCAAGGACTTCGACCTGGGCTATTTCGATTCTGACACCTCGTGGGACGCCGAGGACGCCGTCATCCGCCGCGTCGCCGCCGCCTTCGAGACGCCGCTTCGCGATCGGATCGAGGTGCGCAATCAGGCCCGCGTCCGCCTCTGTCTGTAAGTATGAACCTTGCTTGGATGGGGACCAGAGTCCCGGTTTGAGCCAGTTTCACTATGCCGATCAAAGCCTTTGCGTATGTGCGCTACAGCGATCCGTCGCAATCCACCGGCAATTCGGTGGCCCGTCAGACGGAGATGGCGATCAGCTACGCCGCGACGGCTGGCGTTGAACTCGACTGGACATATCGGGACGACGGGGTTTCCGCCTTCCACGGCTTGAACCGCACGACTGGCGACCTTGGCCGGTTCATTGGGGACGTTCAGAGCGGCAAGGTCGCCAAAGGATCACACCTTCTGATCGAAGGCTTCGACCGGTTCTCACGCGAAGACCCGATGGAAGCTTTGTGGACGTTCCTGACCGTGATCCGGTCGGGGATCGTGCTGGTCACACTTGCCGACAATCAGGTCTGGTCCGCCGAAACCCTCATGGGTCAAAGCCACCGGCTCTTCGGCGTCCTCCCGCACATGGAGCGCGCCCATAGCGAGTCGAAGGTGAAGAGCACCCGCACCCTCCACAACTGGCAACAAAGGCGGGCGAAGGGTGTGGTCGTGGACAGGCTGACCAAGCCCGCGTGGCTTGATGTCGTGGACGGGGAATACAAGGTCAACGACGACAAGCAGCGTATCTTGCTCCGCATCTTCGAAGAGGTCGCAGCCGGGACCGGCGTGGATCGCGTGGCGCGTCGTCTGAACGAAGCGGGCGAACGAGCATGGGGCCACGCCTACAAGGACACCGGCTCGCGCGCTGGCCAGACCCGCAAATGGCACGGCTCCTATATCCAAACGATCCTGAACAGCCGGGCGATCATTGGCGAGCATCAGCACCACCAATACGAATCCGGGTCGAGAAAACGCATCCCTATCGGCGATCCGATCCCCGGCTACTTCCCGCCCGCGATTTCGCTCGATCTGTATCACCGCGCTAAGGCCGCGTTTAAGTCGCGCAACGTCGGGGGAGGCCGCAAGGAAGCCTCTCTGGTCAACCTCTTCGGAGACGCCATCCGGTGCGCCGATTGCGGGTCTCGGATGCGTTGGGGTGGTCACCATCACCGGGAGCGGGATGGCGGCAACTTCGCCTATTACCGGTGTTCCTCGACGGTCCAGCGCACCGGATGCGATCACACGCCCAAACACCGGGTGGTCTACCTCGAAAACGCTGTCCTCAATCTGGTGACAGAAATCCGTCTGGAGGGACTGGCCGACGACGCCGAGGCCAAGGCCAAGGTCGCCGAGGCCAAACATCAGCGTCAGTTGGCGAAGGATCGCGCGATGAAGGCCGCCCGACTGGTCCTCGAAATGGACAACGCGATCATGCGCGAACTCGCCAATGAAGCTTCGGACGCATCGCTGGCCGCGAACAAAGCCGTCTTGGACGCGGAAGAAGAACTGGCCATCGTCCGAACCCGGCTCATGCCGTCGAACCAGCAGACGGCCATCGCCGATCTTCGCGCCGCCTACACGGAGACCAAGGACATCGGTCTTCGGATGCAACTGGCCGGAGCCGTGAAGACGGTCATGGACAACATCATCATCGACCGGGACGGCTTCGCCACGGTCTCGGTCATGGGCGGGGCGCGCGTCTACCGTTTCAAGATCGCCAAGACGGTCACGTCATTCACGCTGGTCAGCGGGGAGACGGTCATGGAGATCGGGCAAGCCCGGACGAACGCCGAGGCTCAAGCGTTCAAGGACAGCCTTAAGAGAGCCGCGTAGGCGTTAGCCCGCCAAACTATGCAGCGATCCCGTCCACCATTTCGACGAGATCGTCAGCCGACAGGTGGCCGTATCGGTCGGCCGTAATCTGGATGCTGGCGTGACCGGCGAGCTTCGACACCATGGCGATGGGAAACCGCTTCATGGCCTTGGTCAGGGTGGTGTGCCGCGTGGTGTGGTAGCGGACCAGCGCGAAGTCGTAGCCGCGCGCCGCCATGTCCTCGCGCACCGCCTTCCACATCGCCCAAAGGGTCCATGGCTCGAACGGGAACAGCGGCCCGTTGCCCGCCTGTAGGCGCAGCGCGGGAAGCAGCGAGACGATATCGGCCGTGAGCGGCACGATCCGGGGTTTCTTGGTCTTGGTCGTGTAGCGTTCGAAGATCACGAAGTGTCGGGCCACGCCATCGACCTCGCGGCGTTCGATATGGCCCGGCCACACCCGCAAGGCTTCGCCCCGCCGACAGGCCGTCGCCAGAAGGAAGCGGATCAAGGCGTCGTAGCGGCTCCAGTCGCGCCACGGTTCGGCAATCCGTCGAACGGCGATGACCTCGAACAGGGCTGCGATCTCGTCATCGGAGATCACGCGCTCCTGAATGTTGTCGATCTCAAACGTCGGGAATGTCGGCTTGGCCTTGAGGACGGGCGATCCGTTTTCGGCGGTCATCTTCGTTGCGATAGTCAGGGCGTTCGACAGCGTGTCCAGCTTGCGCTTGACGGTAGCGGGCGCCGCTGGCCGCTTGCCGAACGTCTCCAGTTCGGACGCCAACCGCTTGAGCCGCGTGTAGTGCAGCCCGTCGATGTCCTCGTCGCCAATCAGGGCGTTCAGATGCTTGATGTTGGTGCGGAGCGTCGCCTTGGCTCTTAGCCCGCGCCACTCGTGCAGTTCGCAGTATCGCAGGAGCGCGCGGACCTTCACGGCTTCTCCTTAAGAGCCTTGGCGATCCGTAGCGCGACGGCCTCACCCTCTGGCGTCAACCGGATGAACTTGTGGCGCCGGTCATCCTCATTCTCTTCGACTTCCGCCCATCCGAGGTTGGTCGGCTGCTTCTTCGTAGGCTTGAGAAAGATTTGGTAGGACCGGCCGATGCTCTGGCCGAGCAGATCGCCGCCGCTTTTGTCTTTGCCGACTTCCTTACGGAGGGCGGCGATGGTGATGTCGTGACCGAGGCTCACCTTCTCGACGATCATGGCGAACACGAGCAGTTGCCGGATCGTGACCCGCTCCGGCAGTTGGAACGCCAGTGCTTCAAGAGCGGTAGCGAACTGCGAGAACGTCTGCGTTTCGGTCTTGAGAGAGGGCATGTCCGAATCCTTTGGCACGAGGCGCAAAGGATGCGTCGGAATAGCCTTCGCCTCAACGAACATATCAAGTGCCTCGCTCAGGAAATACGTGCGTTGACGGTATTATTGACGCCAACGCACATATTGGTCAACCCGTCAGCTTGGCTTTCCGGCAAGGGTCTCGATGTCGTCAAAGATGGCTCGCCATTCCGCCGGTGACATTTCAACCAAGCCGAGGAAGCGGAGATAATAGGCTCCTTCCGAAGCAAGCAGAGCCAGACGGGCTGACGCAGACTTGGCGGACAGGTCGCCGAAACGCGCACGATACCAATCGCGCACCGTCGCGGTATGCGTAGGCGAGGACATTAGTGCCGCCATGAGGTTCGTGATCTGACGCTCGGCATTGTCGCCAAGTTTGCGGGTAGCTTGAACATGTCCTCGGATTGGGCCGTATTCGCCCGAAAGCCGGGCAATTTCAGCGTCATCAGCTTTAAGCCAACGATCAAGCATGGCCGCAATGAGATCGTCCTTGGTTCCAAAAGCAGATTGGACGCCGCCCTTCGATATGCCCGCAGCAGCCGCGACGGCACCGATAGAGAGTGCTGACGCTCCTTCCTGATCCACGATCCTCTGCGCGGCATCCAACACTGCGGCTTTATCGACGGATGGCTTTCGACCCATGGAACCCTCTTGCAACTTTTCGAATACGAGCGTATTCCAACCGTAGTGCTGATGCAACGCCTTCGGAGGATGTTATGAGTTGGGTCTACCTGCTGCTGGCTGGGATTTTTGAGATCGGATGGCCGGTGGGTCTGAAGATGGCTCAGGTTCCCTCCACAAGATTGAGCGGGATCGCGACCGCCGTGTTCTTCATGGGGGTCAGTGGCTTTCTCCTTTGGATGGCTCAAAAGCAAATCCCAATCGGGACCGCATATGCGGTTTGGACCGGCATCGGTGCAGCCGGGACATTCCTCGTTGGGGTCATGATCTACGGCGATCCGACTTCTTGGATGCGCTGGTTTGGTATCGCCCTAATTATTGGCGGCGTGGTCGCGCTCAAGATGGCCCACTAAACCTCAATCGACGCCCCGCTGGATTAGGTAGGCTTCAATAAACAGGGCGGCGTCATGGCCGTCCTGTTCCATCTTTGCGAGGTGGTTTTCGAGTTCATGCAGCCGGGTCCGCGTTTGGCTGATATCGCCTCGTGTCTTCAATGCTGCGGCCTCGGCCCGTTTCCACATGTCCCACATGATGGCGAGACGTTGGGGCGTCAGTTCCTCGGGCGCGTAGGTCATGACCGCCCCCTGACCATGGTCCAGAGTTGGCGAAGGATCGTGCACTCACGGGCGTCGCGGTCCCGCTCGCGAGCGAGCCGGTTGCGGTGCCATTCGTCGCGCCGTTGATTGATGATGTCGGCTGCTTCCTGCGCCGAGACGGGGTTGCCGTTGTAGTGGAACATCACGCGACCCTCGTGACGGTCCAAGAGCCGTCGTCGTTCGCGGCGTCGGGGATGTCGAATGTGCCGGGGAAGCGGCGGTTGGCGTCCCAGACTATACGCTTGATGCTGTTGCGATTGAGTGGGTTCGAGCGGAAGGCTTGGCCTACCTCAAGAAGCTCCCAAGGGTAGATCAAAGGGCGCCCGCCTCTGCTCACGCCCATCGCGTGGCTGTCGCGTAGGTTCTCGGATCGCGTGGCGTATCGCAGGTTCGACGGTCGGTTGTCAGTCTTGATGCAGTTGCCGTGTGCGATGTCCAAGCCGTCCGGGCGTGGCCCGTGGAAGGCTGCGGCTACCAGACTGTGAACAGTCACTGTGCGGCATCGCGTGTCAGACCCGCGCTTCACCTGCACGATGTGATAGCCCATCGTATGGGGCTGCGGTTTGAGGATCACTCCGCGCGGGCTGCGGATGCGCCCGAGGCTTGAGGCTTCGTAGTCAGAGCCGGGGATCGGCTTCCAAATCTCCATTGTTGTCACCAAAGAAAAAGGCTCGCCGGGATGAAGCCAGCGAGCCTTTCTTTTTGAACATCAGACGGAGAATCCTACGTTCGAAACATCGGCCCGGTCACGGTCTTCATCCCCGCTCGCGGTCTATGTTTCTATTTAGTCAGCGACCCCAATCCAGTCACCCGGCCGGTCAAAAGTCGTCGATGATCCCCTCGACCGGCTTGTCGATGCACTGGCGCCGGAAACCGATCTCCCATGAAGACGAGCCGTCATAGATCGTCGCCCAACCGCCCGTGCCATAGAACGGACGGAAGTCGCTGTAGCCGCCAAAGGCGTTCTTCGCGTTCACCTCACCGCAAATGACCGCTGCGCCGTTCTCGAACCGCGTGTATCCGACGCGGCGAAACTGCGCGCTGTCGGGGTCATTCAGCAACATCAGCAACGCGCGCTTGGTTTCGGCACGAGTGGAAGCCGCTTGGCCATGGATATCCGACATGGCTCCGTCGCTTGCAGTCGGCTGAACAGGCCCCTCTCCAGCATCGCGAACCGGCTCCGATTCCTCGATCACGACTTCCGGGGCTGACGCCGATGGCGTGGTCGCCGGAGCGGCAGCAGGAGGCGCCGATGCATGAGCTTCCTGACCGCCCGGCGGGTGCGTGACCATGAAAGTCACGGTTCCGGCCACAATCGCGGCGGTCACGGCGATGACGATGGTGTTCGCTGTCTGGTTCATCCCAGAAGATCACCACGGGTTGTCTGGAAAACCGGTGAAGCTTCATCACTAACGGGTGGTTGCCGAAGGCCAGCCCAAAAGAAAAAGGCCCCCGGATCGCTCCGAGGGCCTTGGCTTGATCTAACTGGCGATCAGTCGTCGATGCCGGGGAGCGGCTGGCGCACCCGGTGCAGCCCGCCCGCCTTCTCCCACGCACCCTTGCGGTGGCGCGCGGCGGTCTGGGTGATGTTCAGGGCCTTGGAAGCACGGTTATAGCCCGCGCCCATGTCGAACAGGCGGTAGAGGACTTCGACGCCGCGCTCCGTCAGGTTCGCCCCGTTCTTGTTCGCCGGGTCTTGGCACTGCTCGAACGTGGGAATCTTGATCGACGCTGCGGTGTCTTCAGCCGTGTGGCCCATCGCGCCGATCATGCTCATGAGCTTGGCTTCAAGCTCGTCCGCCGAGCGATCCGCGAAGTCGTGCATCTCCTTGCGGTGGGTTTCGGCGATACCGCGCGCGATCATCACGGGGTTGTTCAGGTCAGTCATGGGAAAGGAATCCTTTTCCGGGGTTGCCCCGCGCACATGGAGTGCGTGAGGACAGCACACGAAAGGTGTGCTGCACCCCCTGTCTACAAACTGTAGACCCCTGCGTCAATGCCTACTCGTGCAGTCAGTCGAGCGTCCGAAGGTCCATCGCCTTGTATGGGTCCATCCCCGAAGCCAGCCGCTCACGGATCACCTCGATGTGTCGCAGCGTCTTCGCTGGATCAGGCCGGATACCCGCACCGATCTCGAACCCTTTGCGGGTGTGGCGATATTTGTTGTCGTCCTGCCTAACCGTTTGGATGTCAGGGTCGGGGATAAACTGGAACCGCGACGGCTCGCCGGGGATCGGTGTGATGCAGCGATACTCGCCGCCGACGTTGACGACGGCATGAAGGACATAGTTGCCGGTCGGCTCCCGCATCCAACCGGTGACAGACTTAGCGGTCCCGGTCGGATCGTTCCGTTCATACCAAGCGCAGTTGTCATGGCAGAGCCGGGGCTTCATGCGCGCCCATTCGAGCCGTTCGGCCGACTCTCGCTCGACAGTCACGGCGGGCAGGGCCTCCACCTCGGCAACCGTTCGGGCCTCGGCTTCCGAAGGCGGGAATGACCACATGTCCAGCACGCGGCTGAACTCCGCGCGCAAGGCCGCATCCCGCTTCTTCGCTTCGCCCATATCCATCCTCCGTCCAGCCGCCCGACGTGGGCGACCCGCGCCGCCGCCGCAACCCCGCTCCCTCTATTAGAGAAATGGTTTGGCGCCGACGAGGAACGAGGCGGGACAAACCTATGTCCCTATTGTCGAGCGAACCGTAGGTGACGCTCTCTATTAGAGGGAACCGATCAAATCCGTATGGGCCGAGGGTGCTCCCTCTATTAATATATTAGTATTCGTAGGTATTAATAGAGGGAGCATCTCTCCCGGCGAATAGTCAGAACGAAACCGGCTCGCCCGTGGACCAGTGGTCCAGCGTGTCGGACGACGATGAACGCGAGTGCAGGACGCCGTTTGCTTTGAGAGGCTTGCCCTTGGCGTCCAGCGTGTCGAACGGCGCCAGCCAGAAGTGAGCGTTCGGCGAGTAGATCATCGCCGTGTTGGCCTCGATGTCGATCCAGACGACATGCTGATCGTTGTAGGTGGACCCCATGCCCGCGCCGGTGTGCATGAACACGCCAACATAGCCGGAACCTTGATCGGCCAGTGCCTCCACGACCGCCAGCGTAGCCTCCGAGAACTTGGCCTTTGATTTCTTCGCCGTCTTCAAGGCGACATCATGGGGCCAGAGCGTCGCGGTCGCCTTCCAGTTCGGCCGCTTCCAGTTCGGATGGTCGCCTGTGTAGGCTTGCACGGTGATCTTGTGCCGGAACTTCGGTTCAGGGCCGTTGTCGAAGACCGTCGCCTCAAGGGCCAAGATCGTCTCCAGCGCGGGCAAGGGCGTCACGGCCGATGCGCGAACCTTGTGGTGACGGTCGGCGATGATCTCGCACCATCGAAGGAAGTCAGGGTTCTTGTAGAGGACGGAGTTCAGAAGGGCGTTGTCCCGCCCGAGGAAATCGAGTTCAGCCACGACGGCTGCAAATGGGTCGTTCATCAAAATCACAAAACAAAAGGCCCCGCGAGTGGAAGATCGCAGGGCCTTAAGTTTTCGGATTTGATGACAGAACCGAGTATACGATCCTGACGATATTTATCCAATATCTAAACGGCCCTGTTGCGAAGCTTCCACCCAACGGAACAGGTTATAAACCTATTTAGACGGAAGGGGCCGTTTGCTGCCATATCTTTCGGATCAGGGCAGGGGCTTAGCCGTCGTAGCGACGTTCCCTTGCAAGGCCGCCGCGAACAGTTCGGCCGCGTTGTCAGCGGTTTCCTCGTCCGGGTAGTGGGCGATGAAGATAATGTCGCCGGTGTCGGCGTCCGAGATAGCGACGGGATGCGTGTTGCCGTGCCGGAAGGTCTCGATCTCTTCGTGCATGGCGATTTTCAGCTTGCGGGCGCGGGTAGCCATCAGTTGACCTCGTAAGTGTCGTTCGTGACCGGCTCGCCGCCCATGAACGTCTGGATGTTGATAGTGGAGCCATCGACGGTGAATCGGATGGTGTCTTCATTGCGCCAGCGACCGGGCTGGCCGTCCATAACCGCCCGCCATTCGGCCGTGCCGTTGCCGACGCGGCATTCGTTGGTCCAGACGGTGCCGTCGTCGCGACGATAGCGAACCCGGTGGATTCCGGCGTTGGTCGAGATCACGCGGATGATAGCCGGATCGCGACCGTTCAAGCTTGCGATAGCAGCACGGCAGACGCGCCCGGCGTCCTCATCCGACAGGCTAACCGGCGTCGGCTCCGGCGGCAGGAGCGCGCGGGCATTCGCAGTCGCCTCCTGCAATTCGGCCGTGCTTTCCGTCAGGTTCTCGCGCGCCTGTTGGTCTGCATCGCCGCAAGCGGCCAACATCGTGAGCGCAGACAGCGCAGCAAGTCGTTTCATAGTTTCCCCCTCTAAAGCTGTGTGTGGTTCTAACGTGAGGGTTGCGGACGGCAAGCCGTCCGCGTCCCAAGATCACGCGAAGAACGCTTCGTCATGCTCGCCCCAAACTTGGGCGTAGTCGTCGCGTAGCTCCCTATCCAGCGCGGCGACCAACATGTCTGACGTGACCGGGTGCATGTTGTCGGAGCTATCCCAAGCCGGAACCGGAACATCAGGGAAATAGCCCGCCTCCCAAGCCATACGGGCGGCCGTCTCCAGCGACACGCCATCGGCCCGAACCAACCGGCGCCGGAAGGGCGCCTCGCGATGCCAGCGGTCGAGATCGCGGGCCGACAGTTCGCCGCCATCGTCACAGATGCCGCGAACCGACAGATATTCGCAGAGGGACGGGTCACGGCGCGGATGGAACGGGCGGGCGGGCTTGGCGACAGGTTCGGCGGGCGCGGTGATGTCCTGCACAATGTCATCGACCGTGCGGACCTTGCGAGCCGCGACGCGGGAAGGCGCGCGGACACGCGCTCCCTTGAAAGCCGACAGACGGGCGAGGAAACCGGCCGCCACGCCAGCCGGAACCGGACCCGGCGAAGGTGCAACGGGCGGCGTCGGATCATCGTCGCCGTCATCCACTACAGTGGCCGCCACGGGCGCGCTGGAGAGGCCCGACAGGTCAGGAAGGCAGATGACGCCAGCCGGAACGGAAGGCCGCTCCACGGGCCGGAAATCGGCCTTATCGGCGAGGTCAAAGAGGAAGTCACAAGCTTGTTGCGCCTTGCTCGCCGCCGTGAAGATCGCGCGCTTGTCCTGTTTCAGAACCTTGAGCCACGATTGCAGATAGGCGGCATGATCCTCGCGCGGTTCCGCGCTGATACCTAAGCGGGCCATTGCGAAGGCCGCGCCAAGTTCGGCGACAAGTTCCTCGAACGCATAGGCTTGCGAACCGAACCGCTTGCCAAACTCGCGCGCCAGCCGGGCCTTGTGGCCGCTCCAGTGCGTCAGTTCATGCGCGAGGGTCGAGTAATAGTTCTCGACTTCCGCGAAGGCGCCAGCGGGCGGCATTTGCACGAAGTCATGGGCGGGCGAAAAGAATGCCCGGTTCCCGCCATGGCGGACATCGGCGCCGATACCTGCAACCCAAGTTTCCGCCCGTTCGATCCGCTCGACTTCCGGCAAGGGCGCCGCGTCGGCAAAGAACCGATCCGGCAAGCCGTCGATCTGCCCGACGTTGAAAACCGTGTAGGACTTCGCGAACAGAACGCCGCGTTCCTCGCCGTCGTCGCCTTCCTCGCCCTTTGGATCGAAGCGGCCCCAATAGACGACTTGCGTTCCCTTCTCGCCCTTGCGGACGCATCCGCCCAATTCCTTCGCCTGACGGAACGTCATCCACGTTTGATGGCGGTATCCCTTGGCTTCCGCCGCGCCCCACAACAACATCGTGTTGAGGCCGCGATACGTCTCGCCGTTGGCGCGGGTAGGAAGGGCGAGCAACCCGCCCGCATCCTTCGCCCATTGCGGCGCCCAAGGCTTCGTGCCGCGCTCCAGCATGGCGACGATTGAGTCCGTCACGGTCTGATAGATGTCTTTCTTTTCGGAAGTCGTCATATCTGAATCCTTTGCGTCAAGGCATGTTTTTGGGAAGGGTTAGGCGACGAGTTCGAAGAGCCATCCGTTGACGCGGAGCCATTCGCCCGTGTCGTCGCAGATGGCGTCAAACGTGCCGTCGAGGTCCGCGCCCGGTTGAACCCAGACAGTCAGGTCAACGGCTGCGGAGGTCAGGTCGATCAGGTTCGTGAAGCCCGGTTGCATCGTCAAATCCTTTGCGTAAGCGCATCTAATGACGACCCTTAGAATCCCTATCCGATGACGGGTCAAGCGCATTCTTTGCGCCAAAGCATACTTCGTCAAACAACGTAGGGCCAAACGCATGGCCACGCGGACGCGCGGCTTAGGATCGTCGGCCCATGCGCGCCAGCGTCCGCCCTGACGATGCGTCATGACCATGCGCGCGAGGTCGATTGCCGGTTATGGTGGGATTGTTGGCGAGCAACATCAAAGCGTTAGACGCGACATCGCGCCCGGAAGCCCTCGCGCATCCCTTGAAGGGCCTGTTGTTCTGGAGGGTCGAGGCGAACCCTCGTCAGAGCGTGACCCCCACGGGGGGTAGAGCCAGCCGCAGCGCGTATATGCCCTGCTTCGACAATGTGACCCAAAATCAATCCGGGTTGTCCGCGCCCACTGGATGCTCCAAGCAGTGGCTTGAGCCTTGGGGAGAGCATGACGTGGGCGACTTCGAAGACACCTACGGCGCCGGTGCGGACGCCAGCGAGATCATCGACGGCAACTCTCATTCCCGCGAATGGAACAAGATCAAGGAAGGCTGGCAGCGAGACCGCGAAAAGCGGAATGCGGAGATGAAGAACGATCCGACGTTCATCGCTATGCGTGAGGACTTCCGGGCGAGACAAGGCTCCGGCAAGCCAATCGTCACTCTGACGGAGGATGAGCAGGACGCCCGACGCCGCGCCATCGAAACAGCTACAAGGTTGCAAGCCGAGCGTATGGCAGCTTTGGCGAAAGCCAAAAAGGATTCCAGCCAGTCATGACGCGGACGGTCGCGGTGATCGCCTTCCTCATGCTTGTCGGATGCGGACGGTCAGCGGACTGGACTGGCTTCGTCTACCCGGAGGCGAACGATCTTGGAGTGTCCGTTGAGATCGGACGGTTCGAGACATTCGAGCAGTGTCGGACTGCGGCAAACCAGACGCTCGCCACCTTCGGAAGTCAGGACATCGGGACGTTTGAGTGCGGGCGAAACTGTCGGCCTTCGGAGACTGGATTGCAGGTCTGCGCCGAGACGCGGGACTAACGACCATCAGAAGGCTTGCGACGCTGGCTGATCGACCTTCACGCACGGCGCGTCGAAGCTGACTTGAATGTGCGCCTCTGGGATCAGGAGGTCCGTCCTGACGCTGACGGTTCCAAGCGTTCGGTCGAACCGGGTCACGGAGTTCTGCACGCTGTCTTCCGTCCTCGCGGGTCGCGAACGAATGACGATGCTCGCCGGACTGACATCCATGGTCTCTTCACCGGCTTCGTTCAGTTCCGCGAATGTCACAAATCGCCGGGTATCCGGGTTCCAGTGAGCGAAGGTCTTGGCGTCTGGGTCGATGCGATAGGTTCTCCGTTGAGGCGTCGGCCCTCCGCGCCCAGCTTCTCGAACGTGACCGTCGCACTGGAGGATGAAAGCGGAGGACTCGGGGGCCTTCGTGCCCGACTGGCTGCATCCAGCGAGGGCGACCGCGCACCCGATGATGAAACTCGCGATACGCATGCAGTCCCCCAACCTTGGCGGGAAGCTAACCGACTGTCATACAAGCCACAACACAGAGGGGCTTGAACATGAACTGGCTGGCCATCATCGCGGGACTGTTCCTCGCTCAGACGCCGCCTCGCGAACCAACCGTCATTGCTTGCAAGTTCGAACGTCTGCCTCTGATGGTAATGGTCCTGCGTGGCGGCATGGGCGCCGACGACAACACTCTCCAGATTGGACAGGACGCGCCAGTCAAGCTGAACGTCGGATCGACCCTGATGACGGCCGAGCGCGACGCACAAGAGTTCACCTTCTCGCTTCGGCTCCCGGCTTCGGTGTCGGTGAGCGCGCCGGGCAACGACACCCAAACCTATGACGGGGAGTGCGTGGTCGCGGCTCAATCCGAGCAGCCGCGATAGCTACGAGGAGATCGTCGCCTCGGCATTCAGGAGCGTCGCCACAGCGTTGATGATCTGCGCCGCGACGAAAGGCTTGCTCACGAGGACGCTGTTGGGGACGCCATGGGCCGCCCACTCGTGCGCGCTGTCGCCGGTGACGTAGACGACCGGCAAGGTCGGATACTTCTCGCGGGCATTACGAGCGACATCCCAGCCCGAGACCTCACCGCCGAGATTCACATCGGTAATCAAGGCGCGACAGTTGTCGCCATGCTCGGCAAACAGGTTCGCAGCCTCTTCGGCTGACATCACTGACTTGTGGTCGAAGCCGCCGTCTTCAAGCGCGTGTTCGATGGTCAGGAGGATCAGGGCTTCGTCATCGACGACGAAGACGCAAACGCTTTCGGACATTCAGGACTCGGAACAAATCAGTGCCCCACTAACACGAGACACTGCGACCAGTTGCGAGATTTTCTCTTAAAGTTCCGTCATATCCGGTAGCCGAATCTCGACCTACTACGATGAAGGTCAGGCGCGGATATGATCAACGCCGATCTCTATGCCAGCCCGTTCCGCGCGCAGTCGAACGTAGCCACGCACGACGTTTTCTCTGAAGCCATACCAGCCCTGCCGGTTGCCGATCACGATGCTCCCGTGGGTGTCCTTCTTCAGCCGGTTTAGCCGCTGATAGAAGAGGTCTTTGGTCAGGGCGTTTCGGTTCGACCGCTGTTCCATGATTGGGAGATAGGACTTTTCGTAGATGTCTGTGACCTGACGCTTCAGGAGCGGCCCATCGGCGACTGCCCATAGGACTTCCTCGTAGTCCTCGCTGTTTTTGTGCTTCTGCGTAGCCATCTCATAAGCTTGCTTGAGCGAGGTCTGAGACTCTTCAATCGAGGCGCGGATGCCGTTCTGATAGTGATCCATCGTGACAGCAGCGATCACTTCGCTGTCGTCCAGCACTTGGTAGAAAATCTGCTCGCCCATCAGGTGAACGTAGTAGGGGAAGCCGTCGCTTAGCTGTCCGATCCTGATCTGGCTGTCACGGTCGATAGACACGCCGAGGGCATCGGAGGCCGTCGTCAGAATTTGCCATCGCGCATCGTGAGGCAGAGGCTCAAGAGGGATGGTGGCGAGATAGCGGTCGGTTGAGAGGTGGACGCCTATGAGTTCGTCCAGTGATGTCCCGATCCCGCAGATTATGAGCCGCAGATTTATGCGCTGATCCGAAAGCTGCTTGATCAAATCTGCGACGTATTTTTTCTCTGTGTCGCTGGAAAGCTGATCGAACTCGTCGATCACGACGATGGGCGTGACGCCAGCCTTCGGCGAGATGGATTTCAGCATCTCGACGGCATCGTTGATCGTCTTCAGGGCAGGGAGGCCGAGGGCTTCGCTCGTCTTGACCTTCACAAAGCCAGCGTTGAGTTCGACGCCTTCGACCTTCAGTTTGCCCAGAGAGTAGAGGCGATGAAGCTGACGGTAGATGTCTTCGACCATATCGAAGAACGTCGTGCCCTGATCGCAAGCGATGAAGGCGAAGCCTTCCTCATCGCCGCTGTGAATAGCCGCTGCGGTTCGGCCGAGGGAGGTCTTGCCGACACCACGGTCGCCGAAAATGAAAATATGCTTGCCCGGTGAATGCAGCGCGCGGCTGATCAGTGTCAGCTTTTGATCGCGCCCGTGCAGATGTTCCGGTTTTGAGATCGGCTGAGCGGGAGTGAGAAGCCCCTTGAGCTTCTCCCTGAATGCAGCCTCGTCCAAACCACGGATCATACTTTTGCCCCGATGTGACCCACATCGAGTCATCGCCATCACAATAGCCCATAACGCGGCGGCTTAAAGTGCTACCGCACGTTGCCTATGAGCGCAGTGACTGAAGCTTGCGGATAAGCTGCTTCTTCATGGTCTCCAGCCCTTCGGAGTTGTTCAGGTAGCGGATGTAGCGGTGGTGGCTAACATCGAAGGGCACGTCGGAAGGGTGCTGGGTGATTGGAATGACAGTCTTGCCAAGAGTGTGGGCGATACCTGCCTCGTAGAAGACATTGGGGTTTCGGCCTGTGTAGTCACAAACCACCGCACGACTGCGGAAGATCAGGCTGAAGACATCTTGGATGATGGTCTGATGGTCCCAGATATCGTCTGCGCGCTGCGCTCGGAGGCCCGCTATCTGACAGGCGCCGGTGATGGCTTCGTAGACCGGTGAAAACCCGTCGAAGGGCATCATCACCGCAATTAGTTTCGGATCGACGCCTTCTTCAGGCACATCGAACACAGCCGGGCAAAAGGTAATCAGGCGGCCCTTGGATTTCTCGGTAGAAATGTTCTCGCCCTCCGGCTCGATCTCACCTGATAGGTAGTTCTCGATGATCCCAAGGTTGGCTTCGTCCCGCGCCACGATCTGGGTCAACACGGCTAAGACGTTATCCGGGTAGTCGGGATCGCCCCATGACAGGCTACGCAGCAGTCGGCTGTGTCCGGTCACGATGTCGTGGCTGTTGGTCAGCAAGCCCAACTCCAACCACTTGCCCTCGGTGAACTTGTCACCGGCGACACGAGCTATCTGGAGGACGCGCTTGCCACTGTGTGGATCGAGATACATGCCGTCGTCTAACAGGTGAAATTCGCAGCGAGAAGCGTTGGCTGGCTGATCAGCGGACCAGCGGGCCAGACCACTCAGAGCGGGATGACGAAGACCCGTTCGTAGCCGGTGTGACCGTCAGAAGTCGGGAAGACAGCAAACTCCTGCCCGGCGTCATTGATTAGTTCGCGGGCGAGGTTGTTGAACTCGGCGTCTTTGCCATCGCGGCGGATGAGCAAGAGACCATTGTCAGAAGCCTCCACCTGATAGGCGGGGTGATCTCGCACCAGCTTGTCCAGAATGCGACCCATTCAGGAAGATGAACACCAAGCTACACCGGAGTCCAGCGTAGCTATTGTGACAGCCAGCCATTCGGTCACGCTGACTAAATATCAGCATGATCTCCAACCTGACCCATGCGCGACCAGACCACCGGCGACGAAAGCCGTAAGCCCGTCAAAGCCTAATATATGCGCTTCCGCAATCGTTGCGGCATTATGATAGACGCTTTCAAGTTCCGTGAGAGTCTTGGTCATCGACAAAGGTGACGGAGGCTCGGATTGAACCAGACTGCTCGGCTTTGGCATGGCGACTGCCTGTCGCTCATGGCGTCGATCCCTGACGGATCGGTGGACCTCATCGCGACGGATTTGCCCTACGGAGCGATGAAGTCGGGATGGGACAAAGCCTTGCCGATGGATCGGGTCTGGGCCGCCTATCGCCGCATCCTCAAACCTGCTGGGTCTGTGGTCATGACGACGGCTGGAATGTTCACGGCGCGGCACATGATGGCCGCCCCCGACCTCTACAAATACGGATTGGTCTGGGCCAAGTCGCGCGTCACCTGTCCGATGCAAGCGGCCTACCGGCCGATGTCGGCGCACGAAGATATCCTCGTGTTTTCCAAGGGCGGGATCGGCGTCCGGGCCAAGCGGCCCATGACCTACAACCCGCAAGGGCTGGTTGCGTTGGAGCATCCCAGAGCGCGCAAGCAAGTCGGGATCAGCGCGCTCTACGACAGCTACGCGGACCCAGAGCATCCGGTTGAGTGGGAGCAAACCCACACTAACTACCCGCGCTCGGTCCAGCACTTCGCCTCTGTCGGCAATCCGATTCACAACACCCAGAAGCCCGTCGAACTGTTCGACTGGATCGTGCGGACCTACTCGAACCCCGGCGATGTCGTTCTCGATAACTGCCTCGGATCGGGGACCACGGGCGTCGCCGCGCTGGCTGCTGGCCGAAGCTTCATCGGCATGGAGTTGAACCCCGCCTTCTATGAAACAGCGGTCGAGCGCATCCGCGCCAGCGCGCCGGGCAACATCACGTTCGACGATGACCTTCCGCTCCCGACGCTCGACATCGTGGACGAGATCATCGCGAGGAAGCGCGCCGCCTATCACGCGGCGGTCTAAGCCATCCGCCGCCCTTGGGCGCGGCCCCGCGTATTCAAAAGGTGCGGGCTGTGACCCAACGGCGAGCGTCGGTTTCGCTCACGATGTTTGGCCTCTGCCTTTTCGACATCGGCGTCCATCTGCGTCTTCCAGTAGTCCACGGCCAATGCCAACACGTCGATCCGGTCGTCGTGTTTCAGGGCACCGCGAGCCTCGGTCATGTGGGTCATCTGGAAGATGCCCCGGTTCACGGCGTCAGCCTTTGAATCCTCTCGGATGACGTTGATGTCGAAGATCAGGCGATGCTGTTTCATCACCGGCTCCAGCGCGCCGATGATCCGTTTCTCCTTCATGCCCCGGACCTTCACTCCCTCCAGAATGCAGGGATGATTGCGGGCGAGGATCGGCGTCAGCAGCTTGCGATACATGCCGTCGCCCCAGTTATCTTCGGTGACGACGACGCTGACTTTCTCGGCTTTGGCGATGGCTGCGACTTGTTCGAGCGCGTCGCCTTCGGTCCCGTCTTTCAGGCCGCCCCATCTCGTGACGTAGATGCGGCCTTCCAAGAACTTCGTGACGACATAGGCGGTCTCGTCTCTACCGGAGCCGGAGGGGTCGATGTGCATGGCCGAGCCGGTGAACGTCGCCCACGTCTCGCTGACATTGAAGGGTCGGTAGAACCGGTCGCCGGGGAAGCCGTGACAGGTGAGATCGTCAAGCTGGAGGTTCGACGACGAGCCGTAGGCGAGAGCCACTGGAGCGCGGGTCTGGTCCACGTCCATGACGATCAGGTCGGAGCATTTCAGGGGGTAGCGTTCGGCGTCCGACAGCGACGTGTCGAGCATGTAGTGCAACGTCCAATTGGACGCGGTGTCGTCGAGTTCGCGTTGCCAAAGCTGCTTGTCGTTGAAGCGGGCGGGATCGGTCGGGGCGCCGCCGAGTTCGGACAATCCAACAGGATCGCAGAGCGAAGGGTCGGCCTTGATGTCGGCCACCAACATCGGCGCGAGCGTGTCGCCATAGGCGTCCAGCTTGTTCGGCCGGGGGTAGCGAGCGGTCCAGACGCGGCGAGTGTAGCCGCGCGCCGGAAGCCCGGCATAGATGGAATCCTGCGTCTGCGGCGTCCCGAGATAAATGATCTCGGCGTTCTCAAGAGGCTTGAGGATTTTGCCGAACTCAGTCGTCAGGCCGCGCAGCTTGTCGCGCTGATCCTCGGTCTCACTGTTCCGCTGAATCTCAACGTCGTCGGCGATGATGATGTCGGCGCGGTTGTTCGGAAGCTGGCCGCCGATGCCGACGCAGAAGACGGATGGCTGACGGTCGGGTTCGGCCGGGCCAACGTCGAAGGAGAGGACGGACGTTCGCTGGCCGTCGCGGGACCGTAGCTCCCCCCAAAGGCCATCACCTTCGGGGTGATAGATGATGGAGCGGACGAGGTTGGCGTTCTTGATCGCGGCGGCTTCACCGGCCGATACGATCAGCACCTTGGCTTGGGGGTTCCGCCAGAGTTTCCAGACGACGTAGCCGCACGTCAGGAAGCTCTTTCCGACACCGCGATAGCCCTCCACGATCCGAAGGTTCGGACCCGTGGCGAGGAACTTCGCGATGTCCAATTGGACCCGCGTCGGAGCCGGGAGGTTCAGCACCTTCAGCCACAGATGGCGAAGGAAGATATCGAAGTTGTCTTTGAGGATGTCGGCGTAGGAGCCGGGGGTCGTTGCGTTCAATCGGACATGCGCCCGCGTCCGCCCGCCCTTTAGGGCGAGCGGCGCGATGCGAGGGGGCTTGGGTTAGTTGGGCCTGACCCGTTCGAGGATTTCCTCGTCGAGGTTCAATTCGGCCAGCTTGGCGGCGACATCTTCGACCCGCTTTGTTGTTGCGGGAGCGGTGACGCCGTTCATGGCGAGGAATTTCATCGCCTTGTCGAGAAGCTGCGGCGAGATCGCATAGGCGGGATCGTCGGGCTTCATCTCTGCGCGGTTCATGGCGCGGTCGAGTTCGTTCGAGATCAACAGGGCCACTGCGGCGTGGAGTTCGTCCAACGCCTTTTCGGATGCGCGCTCGCTCATTTCGTCACCAAGTTCATAAGGAAGCTGGCGATCCCGCCGAGGGCGGCGGCGGCGCCGAGAAGCCAAGCCTTGGATCGTTCGAGACCGCCAAGGCGGGTCTCATGCTGGTCGAACTTCTTGTCGTATTGGTCGTGCTTGTCGCCGACGAGGGCGATCAGAGATGCCAGTTGGCCTCTGATTTCGCCGAGGATGAACTTCACGTCCCCCTCAATATTGGGTTCGTTCATAGAGCCTTTCGATTGTTGATGGGGGTTAGCCGATGATGATGGGGCCGCCGCCGCCACCGCCGTATTCGATTTCCAGTTGGTAGTAGGCGAGCGCGGAGTCTGTGGAGTTGCCGTTGGCGTCGGTGACGGTGCACCAGACGTTTCCGCTGGAGGTCGTGCCAGCTTGGCCAGAGAGGCGCAGCGTGAAGCTTGTGGCGGTGCTGCTCCCGACGACGGTGACGCCGCCAAACCCCGTGTCTGTGTATGACCACTGGTAGCTGTAAGGCGTCGTGCCGCCGCTGACCGAGTTTATATAGAAATCCACCGTCGCCCAGCCGGGGGAATGCTCCGCAGAGTATCCGGTCCCGTAAGCGTCCATCGGGATGATCGTTAGCTCGGGTGCATTGACCCAAGCTTTTCGCCATGTCCCGCCAGAGCGAACCCAGACCTCCTTGGCGGCTCGCCACGCGCCAGAAGCGTTGACGTGGACGGCTTTGGCGGGGCGCCATGCCCCGCCAGCTTTGATGTTGAAGCTACCCATGCATCACCACACGATGTGCACGTCGCCGTCAGTGCCGCCCGAGGGCGCAGACTGGCTGTAGGTCGTCACCGGAACGCGGTTCGAACCTCCGTTCTGGTAGACGTGGCCCGCCGACAGCAGCGCACCTTCGGAGTAGAAGTTCGCGCCGTTGTAGGTCCGAACCTCACCGCCTTTGATGGCCCAAATGCCGACGCTGTAGTCCGCGTTGAACCAACCGGATTGACCGGTCGAACGCCACCAGTTGTTGCTGTAGGCGAGACCCCCAGTGATCTGGAGACCACCGGCGACGGTCAAATAACCATTCGTTTGGATCGCACCATTGAGGGTGACTTGGCCATTGAAGTTGGATGGTCCCGACGCCTGAATGCCTCCACCAGTGTAGAGGTGGTTCGAATGGTAGGCATCGCCGCCAGCCCGGAACTTGTGGGCCGAGCCAGCTTCCGTGCTGGCACTCCCGAAGTGCAGACCAATGGTATCTGTCCCGCCCCAGCCGCCCGATCCTTCGAAGTAGGAGAGGCCGTAGCCATCGGCGTTGTTGAACGACCAGATGCGATTTCGACCGGTTTGATAGCCAGCGTTTTGAAAGCCCTTGCCTGTTTGAGAGACGATAACATCTCCGGCTTGGATGCTTCCGACCGTCCAGATGCCCGTGCCGATGGCCGTCATCGTGGTCCCGTAGTGCTGTAGAAGAAGCTGGTGCGACAGCCCCGGTTTGGACTGCACGTTGTTTCCCGCGCCGCCGTATCCCGGTTCATAGGACCACGCCAAACCGTAGTGGTTGGCATAGTCGCCTGATCCGCCAGTGCCGAGTTTGTAGGCCGCACCCATGGCCCAAACCGCTTGTGTCGAGGTCGGATCATAGACGCCGACCGCGCCCGATTTCACGTTGTCGAAGACGACATTGCGGATGCTTAGATCACCCGAGCCGTCGCGTTTGACGACGGTGTTCTGGCTTGAAGCGGCTGAAACCGTGAAGTGCGCGTCGGTGTAGATCGAACCGAAACCACCCAGAACGTATGCCGAGCCGTCGAAGTAGAGATAGCGGGTGCCGCTCGTGCCGAAGTAGACGCAGCCGGTGCCGTTGCTCCGGCTCGTGGTGAAGTCACGGGCCATGATGTCGCCGCCGCCATTGCGAGAGACAACGGTGTCGCCGATGACGCCCTCTGCGAGAGCGCGACCACCAAGGGTGCCCGCATTGTCGGCATAGCCAGCCTTGATCTTGTTCCACGCATCGACGCCACCGCCCTCTGTTGAGCGGTAGTGAAGGTAGCCCTCGCTCGTGTAGCCCTTGCGAGGAACAGCGAGGTCCATGCTGTAGGATGACGCCGCGTATTCGGCGCCCAAGCCGAGGGTCAGGCCATAGGCTTGGGTGCTGTTCGGCCCGTTCGAAAAGAAGAACTTTGCGCCGTAGCCATCCGGCGTAGAGCCGTGACCAACGCCCGAATTATTGAACAGGGTGGTTCTGGCGAACGTAGGATCGGCCGCGCTCCAAAGACGATGGCCGCCCGCGTTCACAACGGTCGATTGGATCGTCACGTCGCCGTTCGGATACGCGATCTGCAATCGGACCTTAGCGGGATCGCCAGCCTCCCGAATCTGGAAGTGATCGCCCGCGCTGATAAGTGAGTAGTTGTAGTTGGTGGAGCTTCCGAGGCTGATGAAGCGGTCGGCGCCGGAGGGCAGGATCACATTCCCGGTGAAGGATGCATGACCGGCCCGGAGCGTGACCGGATTATCTGTCCCGCCCTCGATCAGCGCGAAGCCGCCCGGCTCCCCGCGAAGACGGACATACCACTTGTTGTGCTGGTGGAAACGAAGGTCGATAGGCCCGGCGACGCTGCTATCGGAGCGTGAGAATTCGGCGTTGTAGGTCCAGTCACTCGCCGAAGCGTTGTGGATGACCATCGCTCCTGAAAGGCTCACGGCCGAGGCCGACAGGCTCCCTCCAACGAGTTCGAAGTTTGAACCGTTGTAGTGAAGATACTTGTCGGAGGGGCCGAAGTAGACCGTGCCCCCAACCGAGCCGTAGCTGGTCCTAATCTGGCTGAACGTCGGGAACGAACCGCTGGCCGCTTTCGCGTCGAGTGCTGCTTGAAGCCCGGAGACTTCGCCGATGCTGTGCCCGTGACCCGCCGCTGCCTTGCCGTCGAGCGCGGCTTGAAGGCCGGGCACGAGAGCGATGGTCGAAGGGAAGTTCAGAGGCTTGTCGGCGATGGCGTCCCAGATCGGGGTGACATCACCTTGCTCGATGTAGCCGGATGCAGCGGTCTTCGAACCGCCGTCGCCTTTGTAGGCCCAACGCTTGCCATCGGTGGTCGCGACAATCGTGCCGGGACCAATGCCCTGCTGCTGCGCGGTCGTGAGATCAGCGAGTCCGCCAGCGGACATGACCGGGTATTGGCTCAAGAGAACCGGGATGCGGGCCGGGTCGATCATCCCGAACAACCGAGCGGAGTTCAGACCATCGGTTTTCAGGGCGTAGAGAGCCGGGTCGAACGTCGCGGCGAGCGCGGCGGACGCTGCTGCATCCGAAGCGTCCTGTGACGCTGAGGCGGCGTTGTCTGCGGTTTCCGCTGCAAGCTGTTCGACTACGGCTCGATCATCAGCGGAGCCTTGGCCCGAGCCTTGAGCGAGTTCGGCCCAATAGCGAGCGTTGGCCTCGTGCGTCCCGGCGTGACTGCGATGTTCCTGAGCCAGATTCCGGGCGTCAATAGCGGCGCCGCGAGCCGCTTCCGACAGGGCGCGTTGTGCGTCCGCCCGGTCGGCGTGACCCTGCGCGAGATCGCGCGCGAGTTCGGCCGCGACCTTGGCAACATCGGCCAAGGCCGCTGGGCCTGACACCATGTCGTTGAATGTCGCGGGGGACGGAACGAGGATTTCGCGACCGCTCAAATCCACGAATGGATAGCGGCCGTCGAGGTTGGGTCCACCATCGGCGGACCCGCCCAGCCAAGCTGTCAGGTAATCAGCCTGAAGCTTCTGAGTATCAAGGAGAGCTTGAACTTGCTGGGCGAGAACGGAGTTCGTCAGCCCGCTCATTCCTTAATCCTCCGGGGAGGTCGGAGTGTCGTTCGCCGCGTCCGCTGCGGCGGCTTGTTGCGCCACGGCGAAACCAAGCTGCGCGCCCTGTAGGGCTGCTCGGATGCTCGTCAGTTGAGCGTTGGTCGCCTCCAGTTGCTCAAGCAGTCGCGCTTTCGCAGTCAGGGCTTGGGTCTCTTGTTCAACGAGGGTCTTGTGCTGCTCAGCAGCGGTGGGGGTCTGGGACATATGTCTCCTGAAACTGTTGAAGGGTCTGATATTTATGCGAGTGACCGGCCCCTAAAGGCCGGTCACAGGTCAGTATGGGTTGAGGGTGATGGGCTGGTCGTAGCCGCCGCCGCCACCGCCCGGATCGGGCGGCGGATCGTAGCCGCCACCGCCTCCAGTGCTTCCGCCCCCGCCGCCGCTTCCGAGACCCACGCCCGCACCGGTCCCGCTTGAGAGCGTTGAGGTGTTGTTCTTGAGTTCGGTGAGCTTGCCGTATCGAGCCACGACGCTCTGGATCGTCATGTTGGACGTGCTGGTGTAAATCTGGACGTAGTAGTGCCAGTTTCCGGCCTCGCCGGGCTTATCCAGAAACTTGATCGGAATAGGCCCCTGCCAAGTGTCATTGGCCATGCCGGAACCGTAGATCGGCACGGTCACGAGGACTTGGCCACCGCTCGTGTCGCGGGAACGCACAAGCTGAACGTAAGCGGTGAAGCTGCCGCCCGCGTTGTGGGTGAATGTGCCCCAGCTATTGAAGTCGATGTCGATAGGGCTGGATGCCTTTTCGACATTCAGCCAGACACCATGGATGCGAGTAGGCGTCGTCCCGGCAAGGCTCACGCCGCCGTTGTTGTAGGCGACTTCCACGCCCGTCACGGTGTTGTTGCTCAACGCCGCGTTGGTGATGGTGCCGGTGACGAGAAGGTCGCCGTAGATGTCCACATTGGCGTTGAAGCGGGCGCGTCCCGCCGAGACCGAGAAGGGCTGAACCGGCGTCCCGCCGTTGGGCGAGGTGACAGTGAAATTGTCGGCGACCACGGCGAACTGACCGCTGCTGCCGTTGTTGTTCAGCAGCCAGCCGGTGATGTGACCGTTGACGTTCAGCGACAGGCCAGCCCGCGCGTTCAGGCCGTCAGTGACTTGGAACAGTTGAGTGATCGACGCGGTATTCCCGCCGACAGTGTTCGACAGGTTGGTGATCGACTGCGACAACGCGGAGTCGGCGTTCGCCCGTGCCGTCGCTTCGTTTACGACTGAGGCCGTGACGTTGCCAACACTGGTGTCGATGCCGGAGAGCCGCGAACCGAGGCTGTAGCCCGCGCCGACTTCGACCTTGTTGAGATCGAGGACAAAAGCGGTCTGTCCGTTTCGGAAGGCTCCGAGAACAGCGAACTGTTGAGCCAACGCTGCGTCAGCGTTCGCTCGCGCCGTCGCCTCATTCTGGATTGCGGACTGGTTCTGCCCGACCGTCACTGCGAGGGACTGGCGGGCCTGTGCTTCGGCTGCGATAGCCGACGCGCGAGCATTGCTTTCGGCAAGCACGGCGGCTGCGATGTCACCCGGAATCTTGGCGGTTAGAGCTTGCCGCGCCGCCGCTTCCGCCGACACTGCATTGGTTCGCGCCGTGACTTCCGAAGCGATTGCCGCCTCGTTGGCGTCTGTCTTCGCGCCGACGCTATCAATGCGCTGACCCAAAGAAACGTCCGCGCTGGCGCGGGTCGTCGCTTCCGACGTGACGAGGGCTTGCGCGTTGGTTCCGGCTGTCGCGACAAGCTGATTCAGTCGGGTCAGGAAGGTCTCTGTCGGACTGACGAGAACCTTGTTCAGGTCGAGGATGAAGCCGGTGTTGTTGGCGTTCCGCGCCCCGATCAGAGCGATGGTCTGAGCGAAGGAGTTGTCCGCCGAGGTGCGGGCCGTGGCCTCGTTGGTGATGCTCGTTTCGTTGTTGCCGACACGAGTGATGAGGGCCGTGATCCGATCCGCTTCGGCACTGACTGCCGTTGCTCGGGCGGACTCTTCCGCGAGGATTTTGGCTTCGTTTTCGTTGGCCTTGGCAGTGATCGCGGCGAGCCGCTGAGCGAGGCTTTCGCTCCCACTGACCCGGACAGAGTTCAGGTTCAGGACGAAGGCGTTGTTCGCCCCGTTCTTCGCGCCGATCAGCGCGAGCGTGGAGGCAAGCGCGGTGTCGCCCGCGACCCGTTCGGCCGCTTCGTTCTGAATGATTGATGCGAGGCCGGTCCCGTTTTCGAGGTTGGCCAACGAGTCCACGAGATCGGTGATCGTCTCGACGCGGAGTTCGAGGTCATCCGTCCGAGCCGTGGTGTTCGCCACGATCCCGTCGAGGGTATCGGTTCGGAAGGCTTGGTCGGTAAGCTGGAACGATTGTTCGAGGATGCGTTCAGCCGAGAGGTCGATTGCAGCCAAGGCGTCGCGGAAGCGGTTGAGCGCATCCGCACCGAGGTCCGAGATGCGGATCATTTCGTCGAGGATGGCGTCGGGATCGGTGACGACGCCAAGCTGTTCGCCAAGGCGGACGCGGGCTTGCTCCAGCGATCCGCTGATGAAGTCGTCCTGCTCCTGCTGACGATAGAGGGTGTGGAGGTAGCCCCGGTTCAGTTCCTCTTGAGTGAGGTTCGACGAGTTGGTGAACTCGACGAGGGGGCGATCAATCGGGGTCTCGCGCCTGATGTTGACGACGGAGCCATTAGGCGTCGGGAAGGTGAGCCGGATGCGGCTCGCCGACACCCACGAGAAGGCGGGGATTACTCCGTTGACCGCGACCTTGATGTGAGATCGGTCGAGATACGGGACGGCAAGATCGAACTCCTGCTGACCGTTCGCGACGATGTAGTTGACGTTGGTTTGGTGGCTCATTGATCCTTTCGCTGGCCACGCAGAAAGGCCCGGCCGCCGAAGCGACCGGGCCTTGCGTGTGGCTCTGGTTGGAGGGGTTAGTTTCCGGGCTGGAAGTTCATGATGGTGTCGATGTCGCCAGCCGAGACGCCGTAGCGTCGCGCGTTGGCTTCGGTCTGCCAGCTTTGCCAGCCTTCCTGCATCGCCCGCTCATTGGCCTTCTCGCCACCGGTGCGGTTGACCATTTCACGCAGTGCGGGGACGGCGCCCGACCGGATCGAGGCGTTCGCCAGACGGCGGTGACGGCTGACCGTATCCTTGACGACCGTGGCCCGTTGGGGGTCAGGCATTTGTGCGTATTCCGGCGACTGGATCAGCGCGGCCAAAGCTTCGTGCATGGTCAATCCAGTGAGCGGATCGCGGAAGACTTGGCCCTGATATTCGAGGACCGCACCATGCTCGCGCGGTGTGATCTTCTGCTCGTTGAAGCGAGCGGAAGGCCGCGTCGCCATGCGGAGATCGGGATCAGCTTGCGCCAAGGCCGAGACCTCCAGACGCACGATGTCCGTCACCTGTTCGCTGATGCGCGTCGGCTGGATCATGCCTTCAACGAACCCGCCGTCCTTGTCCTTGCGGATGACCGAAAGGCCCAGCCAGTCCCTACGCTCGGGCAAAGATTGGGAGAGGGTCGGGATGTTGGCGCGGATGTGGTCGAGGAAGCTTTCGGCTTCCCGCATCACCGGGTCTTGCGAGTGGGCGAAGTTGCGAACCACAGCCGGGACCAGAGTTGATCCAGCCTTCTTGGCCAGTTCCTTCCCGGCGCGGGCGCCACGGTCGGTGTCGCCGTAGGTGAACGACGGGTCGATCAAGTCCCAGAAGTCGCCGACGCCCTGCAACGCGGCCTTGTTGACGATGTTGTTGACGATGGCCGACAGGACGCCGCCGCCGATGCCTTGCAGCATGTCGTCGTCGTTGATGTCGTGATCCTTGAAGGTCTGCATCATGTCCGCGACGATGCCGAGCATTTCGGCGACCGGGGATAGCTGCTGATACTGGAACCAGCGACCGCCGAGGCGGATGCTGTAGGACTTCACACCGTCTTCCTCTTCCGCCGCCGAACGCTTGCCGACGAGATCGCCGCCCGCGAACAGGAGGCCAGCCGTGGACATGAAGCCGATGCCGGTGACGAGACGCGCCATTGCAAGATCGGCTTCGGCGCCGCCCCTTTCGAGCGACTGATCGAGACCGCGCATGGCCGCCGTGTAGTTCATGAACTTATCGCGGTTGTCCTTCATCAGCCCGTAGAGAACCGGGTTGCGGTCGAACATGCCCGCCCGCACGAGGTTGAGCGGGGTGCGGAGGAACGGCACGAACAGAGCCTTGAAGAGGCGGTGCTGGCCAAGAGCCTTCTCCCATTTCTTCATGACCGGGCCGCTGTTCTGGAACGTCATGAGACGCGCGTAGTCGTCCGCCATTGCGTGGAGATCGACCGATGCCAGCACGTCGGCCGCCTGATGAAGTGTCGGGTCCGTGCTGTAGTTCTTGGCACTGTCGAATTGCTCGCCCGCCAGTTCGAAGACGGCCTTGGCGCGGTAGACCGCAGCCGATGTGGGCCGGTTCGCTACGGCGTCCATGACCCGCGTGAATTCCTTGGTCGCATCGGCGCCTTTTAGGCGGGCCGAGCGGTAGGAAGCTTCGCGAACCGAAAGGGCGTTAAGCTGCATCCGGTAGGTCATCGCCTTGGCGAACTCGTCCATCGCAATCGACGGCCGGTGGCCGAGGGTTCGGAGGGTCGAGAAGATCGCCGCCCCCGCCATGTCAGGGATCGACAGGACCGGGTTGGATTTCCAGCGATCCTTACGATCCTTGGTGATGAGGAACGGTTGATTGAAGGCGACCTCGCCCACACTGGTCGAGTTGTCGCGAACCGGCGCCGCCTGTTTGAAGGCTTGGAAGCCCGCCCGGCTTGCGTCGGCGAAGGACTGATAGATGCCCGCGACATAGGCGTTTGCCTCACGGAAGGTGACGCTTTCGACCGATCCTTTTGAGCCGCTGAATGCCCGGCGTAGGGGCGACGTGACGCCAGCCGCGACATAGCGTTCGCCGACACTGAGACCGGCGTGGAGAACTGAGCCGATGGCGTTGCGGACTGCCGTGGCCGGGGTCGAGAGATACCCCATAACGACGTAGTAGCTGGCGTAGTCGGCCAGCCCCATCGCCCGCATCTTACGGACCTCTTCTTTGAAGCCCTTGGCGCCGTCCTTCTTGTTCGCTTTCAGCAGCGCATCGAGCGCGGCGGCCATGTCCTCGTTGTTTTTGGCTCCCCCGCCCAGCGCATCGTTGAGGCCGTCGATGGAGTCCTGAATGTCGTTGAAGACGCGGGCGCGGTGCTTGGTCGCCTTCATGATGTTGAGGGCGCGGGCCACTTCCGACTTTGCGCCTCCGGCCATGGCGTCGAACATCGTCGTCGCTTGGAGATGAGCCGCCAAATCGGAGATGTCGTTGGCCGTCGCTGTCCCGTCCGCCAACTTGGCGCGGGTTGCAGCGACCTTCGTCACGAGGTGATCGACGTGCTGCATGGCGATGGTTTCGAGCGCGTGGATTTTCGACGACACGCCGAAGTTCGAGGTGATGTCGGCGTGTGCCTTCACTGCCTCGGAAGTGGAAATGCCGAGCGTCTGTTGACGGTCCTGCACTGACTTCCACGAGCGGGCTGCATCGCCCGCTTCGTCGTAGAGCGGCTTGAAGATTTGGCCCATGACGTTCGCCAATTCCTCGAACTGGTCGGGGTCATTCACGAGCTTGTCGAAGTCGAATACGTCCGGGTTCCAATGGCTCGCGCCCTCGGTGATCTCGTCGCCTTGACGGCCCAGCCAACGGACAAACTGATCGACCTGCTCTGGCTTCACGAATTTCTTGAGGCTGTCGAGGTGCGCCATGGCGGCCTTGGCCCGTTCAGGTGATCCGGCAAGTCCCCAATCCACACCGTTCCAGCGTTCGTCGGCGGTAGCCTTGGCCCCCGCTTCGGCGCGACCGGCTTCGGCCTCAAGGTCTTCCAGCGAAGGCCCCTTGGCGCGCGGTTGTTCGATCCGAGCGGGAATGCTGACCGGCGAAACCGGCCCCTGTTGGGTCGGGCGGAAGGTCCAGTCGTCCATGGTTAGAGCCGGGAGGTTCACGCTGTCGGACAAGTCGAGTTCGTCGCGCATGGCTTGGTCGAGTTCGACTGTAGCGGGGCGCGGCTCACGGACGCGACGGACAAGAGACCCCGCGCCCTCCAGCGCACCGGTGAAACCGGCGCCCGCCAGAGCGGATAGACCCGTTTGGGTGATGTCGATGCGATCTTGAACTCCGGCCGACGTAGAGTCGCCTTGAGCCAGCAAGTCAGTGCCGCCCGCGATCAACCCTTGCACACCGGCTTTCACCCAAATCGACGAACCGCCGCTGATGTAGGAAGTCGGATCGACAGCCGTGGCGCCGAGAGTGCCGAGCAGCGCGGCGCCGCCGTGGAGACCCTTGCCGATCAAGCCGCCTTCAGCTTCCCAGAACGGGTCGTTCTTGGACTCTTGCGCGAACTCCTGACGCCGGGCGCGTTCGCTGGCGACGGCTTCGTCAGCACGACGCCGGGCATTGTCGGTGTTGTTCCAATTGTCGAAGAGGACATCGCCCGAGTGAGCGAGCCGCGACAGGAGGCGAACGGGGTTCATCGTGAAGCGGTCGGATACGGCGATGGCTTCGCGAGTGCGGCCTTGCTTCGAAAGTTCGATGTAGTCCGCCGTGTCGTCCTGACCCGCCCGCCAGCCCTCGGCGATGAAGCCGGTGTTCCATGTGTTCGAGAACACGTCGGTCAGGCGTTCGCCGAGCGACCGCTTGTCCTTGGGGTTGGAGAGTGAGACCGCCGCTGATCGGCGGTCTCGTTGTTGCTCAGGAGCATGGCCGTAGTGACGGTCCATTTCACGTTCGATGACGCTGTTAGGTGTGCCGTCAGGGAAGGTGATGACGGCCCCATCCGGGCCTCTCACAGTGATGCTCATTCAGTCCTTTCACCGGGTCGGAACGAGTCCTTGGCCGGGGATGTAGGTTAGTTGCGCGGGCTGCTGGCCTGACGTGTTGGTCTGGCCGGGCGCCCGCGTATTTCCACCAGCCGTCTGTCCGCCCGTGGGGGCGGCGGGGGCGCGGAGAAACTTCGTGTAGTTCGTGATGACGGCTTCGGCCGCCGCCATGGGGTCTTCACCCGAGGCAAGGCGTCGCTCGTATTCGTTCTCGCCCTGCGTGATGAGGCGCAGCATGTGCGGGGGCAAAGCCACGCCCATACCGCCACCCGCCACGGTGCGAAGCGATGCGGAGACGTAGGAGCGAGCGTTGCCGACGATCTGCTGTTGAGCGGGATCGCGCCCCGCATCGCCACGCGCTGCCGAAGCGGCACGAGTGCGGATGTCGAGATAGGCACGAGTGGCCGAACGTCCTGATCCGAACAGTCCAGCCCGATAGTCTCGGTCTGCTTGGGCGGCGATGCTCGCATAGTTCGGATTGTTGGCGGCGAACCGCTGACCGTAGCGGAGGATCAAGTCTTCGTCGGCTTCGCCCTCCAAGGTGGATTCACGAAGCGACCGGAAGGCCGAGGTCATGGTCATGCCTTCGCCCGGCTCCAGCACGTTGTTTCGCACGGCTTGCTCGATGGTGTCCGAGACATCCTCGCCGCGCTGGGCGCGATTCCAGATGTCCATGGTCAGTTCGTCTTTCGCTTCCTGACGGGCCTGTTCGGTCTTGCGCTCCGTATCGCCCTCGATGCTGTCGATGGCGTTCAGAATGCGAACTTGCTGCGCCGGTGTAAGCAGCGAGCGGCCGGGCTGACGGGGGCGTCGCGCCGGTTCGACCGTGGCCGAAGCGACGACAGCCGAGTCCGCTGCGGCGGGTGCAGCAGCCATCGCTTGAGTTTGCGATCCGACCACGGAACGCGGGTCGAGCCGGTTGCCGTTGGCGTCGCGATAGGTCCAGTGAAGGTGCGGGCCAGTGGAGTTGCCGGTGTTGCCGGTCGCGGCGATGACCTGAGCCTGCGTGACGGTCTGGCCTACTTCGACATCCACGCTCTTGAGGTGCGCGAAGCCGGTGCGCGAGCCATCCGCATGACGGATGATGAGCGAGACTCCACCGCGACCGCGAGGGCCAGCCACTTCGACGACGCCATCAGCCGGAGCCGAGAGAGGGGTTCCGACCGGCACGGGAATGTCGATCCCCCCGTGGTTGGTCGAGGCGCCGGGCAGAGGCGCGCGGCGCGCTCCCAAACCAGAGGACACGCGGTCGATGTTCGCCAGCGGCGCGGTGTAGGTCTGCGCCGTCGCCGGGGCGGCGGGAACCGATGCTTCGGGCGCCGGGGCGGCCTCTGCGACAGGCGGAAGAGGTGAGCCTTCAATCGTGTTGTTGAAGGCGACCACATCAGGGTCGTTCGGATCGCGAGCGTCCAAGAGGTTCTGGAGAACCGAGGTGTCTCCGGTCTCTTGTGAGTAAGCCACGATCCCGTTGACGAAGGCTTCCTTGGCGGTGTCGCCGTTCAGGCCAGCTTCGGTCAGGCGACCGACTTCTCCGGCAAGATCGAAGTCCTCGCCACGCTGGAGACCCGCGACGGCGTTGTTGACGGACAGTTCGACAAGCTCGCGGTCTGTCTTCTCCTTCAGCATCGCATTCGCGCGGCTGTCGAGATCGGTGGACCAGTTGATGAGGCGGGTCGCCACCTGACGCTGAACGTCGGGTTGCGAGAACAGGTCGCCAGATTCGTCGATGAAGGCCCGGTTCCGTTCTGCAAGGAACTCGTCGATGTCGGCAGGAGTGGCGCCCGCATTGATGCGGCGTTCCAGTTCTTGGCTGGTCTCCGTCTCGTAGGCGCCCTGACGGGCCTTTGCCGTGGTCGAGTAGTAGGCGCGCTGATAGGCGGTGGACTGTGCGAGAGCCGGGTCAAGTTCGGCGCCGGAAGCCGCGTCTACCTGACCTTCGGCGAAGTCCTTTTCGGCCTGTTCGCGACGCTGGATCAGGTCGTTTTCATAGAAGGCTTCGGCATTGCGCTGTGTTTGGCCGAGGAACTGGCGGATGGCGTCGTTCTGCGGATCGCCCCGGAATGCGTTGCGGAGATCGGCGCGGACTTGAACGCTGTCGGAGCGCGTGTCGCGCGAGGTCGGCGCGATGCTGTCACGGTTCTGAGTGATGCGGTCCTGCGCTGTGCGGCGGTTATTCGAGCGGGAGAGATCAGCCATTCAGTGCCGGTCCTTTCGACGCGGCGGTCTGCTGAGCCTTGATCCCCTGTCCCTGATAGTAGCCGCCGACACCGGCTTGGGCGATCCGAAGACCGGCACCGAGAATGGTGGGTTGGCTGATACGGGAATACATGGAGTTGGCTTCGGCGACTGCCGCTTTGTGTTGGTTGTCGGCGTTGAGCGCGATGCGCTCCGACGCCAGCGCGCCTTGCATCGCGCTATCCTGAAGAAGGCTCACGACGCTGCCCGAGATATTTAGCCCCTGCTGGCCAGCAGCCACGCGGATGCGGGCTTGTTCTCGCTGCACCTGACGCTTGCGGTCGTTGAGTTCCGCGCTTTCAGCGGTCTCGATTTGCTGCTGCTGTTCGGCAAGCTGCGCGTCGATGGCGCGCTTCTGATGCTTGGCAGACTGAATCTCGGTGATGGTTTGCGCGGCCGTGGAGACGACAGCGAGGGTCGTCATGATCGTGACGGGATCACAGATGGGTTGGTCCCTCCCTGTTGGTGTGGGTGAATTTTATGAAGAGGCGTTGTTCGCGCCCGTGACGCGGGTCCACGTCGGCGATCTCGAACCCTGACCACCTGAGCCAGCGGGCGGATTGGACGTTGCGCGCATCGACCCAATTCCAGAGGCAGGGCCAGCGTTCGTGGAGCCGTTCGACATAGGCGGCGGTTGCCTTGGCGACGACGGCGGCGGGACGCGGCTTCCACATGCCGGGCGTCCCCATCATCCAGACGATACCTTCCGGGGCGCATCCGAAGATGCAGACGGGTTCGTCTTGATCGGTGATGACCCATGCCTGTTCGGACTGCATGACCGACATCGTGAGCAACAGGAGTGCATCGGGCGGCCCGATGGTCAGGAGCGGATTGGCTGCGATCATTTCGTCGCGGTCTCCGTCTCGGAGATTGGCCGCGATGTGTTCGAGCCAGTCGAAAGTCTGCTCGTCCGACGTGTCGGCGAGATCGTGGAATTGGATCATGGGATGAGGGCCTGACCCCGAAGGGTCAGGCTCGTGCGCGGTTGTAGTAGAGGGCTTCCCATTCGGCTGACACGAAGGTCGATCCGACATGGGAGTCGTTCACAAGGCGGATGCGCGCCGCCGTGTTCTGACCCATGACAAGGAAGCGATAGCTTCCCGTGTGATAGGCCGGTGCGTTCAGTTTCAGGCTGGCGGCGCCGAGCGTTCGCCCGGTCATTTCGGCCAGCTTGGCGGGGATGATGTCTTCGACATTCTCGTCCACGCCGTAGGGCGCGACCGCCACTTTGAAGTAGGCCGATCCCGAGTAGTTGACGGTGAAGGACCGAAGCTGTGTGCGGCCCGACGTGATCGCCTCGCCGCGTCCATTGCGGACGAACGGCTTGGAGAAGACAAGCTCGAACTCATAGGCTTCGCCCACGATGACTGGCCCGGCGATCTCGCTGGTCGGAACCCGAACCTCTGTGTCGCTGACCCACTCGTAGGTGATGGGGTCGATGAGCGTTTCCGCCCGCCCGGAGAAGGCGTTGGTGCGGACCATCCTGAACCGATCCTTGTTCGGTTTGAACGGAAGCACGAAGTGGGTCCGCTGCGCCGTCTCGGAGAGTTCGCCCTGCACAGTCGCGCGACGGTCGAGGAAGATGTCGTGATCCACGTTGGCCGGGTGGGCGCCCGCTTGAAGGTCCACCTTCTCCAGCCACAGTCCGTCGCCACGTTTAATGACGAGGTAGAGGAAGCCTTGGAGGTAGGTCGCGGCGACGATGGCCGCGCCAGTGCCGAAGCTCCAACGATGCCAAGCCGACTGCGCCTTCTCGTCGGCCGAGGTCCAATAGAACTGGTAGACGAAGATGCTCTCCGGCGATCCCTGCGTCAGGACGAAGATCGTGTTGAGATCGTCGGCCGCGACAAGAGCATGGACCCCGCCCGGAATGTAGGTCGGCACATGGGCCGTCACGTCAGCGGCCGAGGTCGCGTCCGATCCCGACAAGCGGGTGTATTCGCGGACGCTGGCATGGCCGGAGCGTTCGACCGCGAAGTAGATTTCCGAGCCGCAAGCGGTCAGTCCTGCCTTGGTGTTGACGGTGTAGTTCGTGGTCGGTCGGATCGCGATGGACGCGGCGGTCAGTCCGAGTTCGCCGTTGGACAACGAGAACTGCGTTTGATCGGAGGTCATGAAGATGCCGTCCGCGTGGGCGACCGCATCATGCAGCTTGGCAACCTTCGTTGATGTCGCCGTCGTTTCGATGGCGTCGCTGTCGAGGTAGTCCCGCTGGCTCATTCGCCAGAAGTTGCCGAACTGCCCCGCCTCGCTCATCCCGACGCTCTCGTCATAGAGGAACGCCAAGCGGTTCTGGTAAAGCAGCACTCTTTGGATTGAGCGGCCGATGAAGCCCGGATTGGGATTGCTGGCTTCGTCCCCGAGGCGACGCGGCGCCCACGAGAACGGTGCGAACGTAAACGTGCCGTTGGCCTCTGAAATCAGGGCGTGGGGCATGGTCGTCGGGTTGATGGCGTTGACCAGACCCGGCTTCACGCACTCCTGCCAAGTGCCGCCCCGGAAGCAGACGTAGTAGCTGATAAAGTCCGAGGAATCGTCGCCTCGAACTTGCCAGACATCGCCTTCGGTGTTGGTCGGCGGGAGCTTGTCGAAGCGTTGGACCGTGCCTTTGAACGCGCCGAGGACCGGGTTGGCCTGATACTGATAGGCCGATCCGGGCGCATAGCCGACGCCGTTCTGGTCGGTCCCAATGTTGCGGTTCAGCCAGATTTGGTAGCTCTCGTCAGGCGACACGTCGGCGCCGAGGGCGGCCATGGCGCACGTCTTCTGACGATTGGTGATGAAGGTGTAGTCGGCCACGGTCACGGCGTCGAAGTCGGCGCCATAGTCCGACACGCCGGTCAGGTAGCCCCATCCAGCCGGAGCGTTGACGGTGCGTTCCTCGCCGGTCAGCACGTCGAACACGCGGATCACGCCGTCAGCGATGATCGCGATGTATTGCTCGCTGACATCCCGGTTGATGGCATGGACGAAAGCGTTGGCCGGAGCGTCGGCCATGAGCTTGGCGACAAGCTGCGACGGCGGACGCTTGGAGACGCCCGTCGCGATGCCGGAGAAACCGTTAGTTTGAGCTTCCAGTTGGTCGGGAGACCGGACCAAATCGCTCTGCTGCGACACGCCGCCGAACAGGGCGCCGATGGTGTAGGTGTTCGGGCGGCTCACTTGGTGAACCTCCGATCCGCGACACGCCCGCGAACGATCTTGGCCGCGATCTCATTGGACGCACGGAAGACGTTGATGTCGGCGGTTGCGGCTTGCTCACGCTGGAGCGCGAGCCACGCGCGTTGCTCGTCTTCGGCCGCAAAGCGATCCAGTTCCGGCGATCCGACGAGGCGAGCTTGCAGCTTGCGACCGGCACGGATGACGGCATAGCCGCGCGCCAGTTCGGGAAGCGCGTCGTAGGTTAGAGACCAACGGACACGGCAAACGACCGGGGCTTCGATAGTCCACGACAGGTGGGCCGCATCCCAGAGGCACATCCCGTTGTCGGGGTGCTGTCGTGGCGTCAGGTCTTGGCGCGGGTCCATCGGATCGACGGACAGGGCGCCGGAAGGGATCGAGACTGTGCCGTCGATCTCGGGATAGAGGGTGTGCCCCTCATCGGTGTTGAACTTGAAACCGTAGGCGCAAACTTCGCGGACCACCTTCGCCAGTTCTTGGCGGGCGATGTTCTGATCCGAGTTGTTGGCGGTGAATGCGTTGACCGGGGCTTGGCCGATGACGGCCAGCATGTCGTTGACGGCCTCAAGTTCCGTCAGCGGCGCGGCATACATGCGCGGCCTCCTTTCGGAACGAGGTGAAAAAAAGGGCCGCCCCCTGTGAGGGCGACCCTTTCGTGTTGGTGTCGGATTAGGCCGTAGTGACCAGTTCGACAGCTTCCGCAGCGCGGAAGACATCGGTGCCGGAGGTGTAGGCGGCATACAGGAGCGTGCCGCGCTTCTCGGGCTGGTTCACGGTCTGGAATTCCAGAGCCTCGACTTCCGCCGTGGCGACCGCGTTCTTCGTCCACACTGCACCAACGGTGTTGGTGTAGTTGGCGCGGTAGCGGGCCGGGATGGCGGTGTTGCTGGTGTCGTTCACGCCGAAGGGCATGATGTTCGACTTGAGGATTTCGATGCCATCGACGGACTGGAGCGTGAACTTACGCAGCGTGGCGTCGCCACCGTTGTAGTCGCGGTTCAGGTTCTTGTCCGAGCGGGCCATCAGATACCACGAGGCGGTCGGGAGGACGGCGTAGACATCCTGCGAGACATCGACGTTCTTGATGTCCATCGTTTCCTTGGCCTTGCTGATCGCGTCGAACAGCTTTTGGGCGTTCGAGGCGAGGGCTTGGTCCGAGACCGGCGTCGCTGCACCCGCGCCCAGAAGGTCGGCGGTGCGAGCGGCCTTGACCACAGCGCGGAGGATGTTGGCGTCGTGCTTCTCTGCGAGAACGCGGCCGAGTTCCTTCATCCACTCCGAGCGGACGGAGAAGTTCGACATGATCTCGTCGATACCCGCCATGAAGACGTCGGCGACGAGGGCGTCGTCCGAGGTCAGGACGATCTCGTCGTTCTGGATTTGACCGCCGGTCAGTTCAGTGCCGGGAACGTGGTATGCGGCCGATGCCTTACCGATGCGCGGGAAGCGCAGCGACTTGCCGCCGTTCAGCGAGAAGACGCGGTGACGCTCGCGCATGATGGTCTTGCGCTCGTAGGCGGATTGGACCTCGCCACCGGCGAGGTCGAGATACAGGTTGATGTTTCCTGCGCCAGCACCCGGCTTAAAGCCCGGCACCGAAGGGGTAGAGTTAGCCATTTGGCTCCTTGGTTGATTGAAAGGGTTTGGTGTTCCCGTCGATCAATCGGAGGCCGTCTGGCGCGAGGTTGTGCGGGCGCAGCCCGGCCTCATCGCAGCCGGGTTTTCCGCTGAATGTGGGAGAAAAGGTTGGGCCGGGTTCACACCGGCCGCTCGCCCGAGGGCGATCAGCTTGAGCTTTTGCGCGCTAAGCGACGCGGCCTCGGCGTCCTGTCCCGAAGGGACTGGCGGCTAAGGTCTTAGGGGTCAGATGAAGCCCGCTGCTTTGGAGCGGGCCAGCTTCTCTTCGACGCCCGCGCGATAGGCGCGGTCGTTGTTGTAGTAGCGATCATCCTTCATGGCGGCGTGAAGCTCCGCACGATTGCGGAACACGTCGCCTGTTGCGGCGCCAGCTTCGGCCTCGATGAACGAGCCTTCCGAAGGGGCGGTCGCGTTGAACTTCGCCATCAGCCATTCGACGCCTTGCATGGCAGTCTTGGGATTGCTGACGAGTGCGTCATAGCTGTCGATCTCAGCGGCCGAGAGACCGCCTTGACCGGCCCATGAAAGGGCTGCGCTAAGCTTTTCCTCACCGCCAGCGGCCGAGAACGCCGTTTGCATTTGGCGTTCTTGAAGGGCCTCCAGCCCGGCGAGGTAGTTGTCGATGACGCCTTGCGGCACACCGATGTTCACGAGAGCCTGAACCTGATCGGCTTCGACCTTGCCGCCCGTCTCCGCGTAGTGCGAGGCGAAGGCGTCGAACGCCGTCGTCAGCGGATTGGCTGCACCTTCGGCTGGAGCTTCCGGCTTCGGGATCGAGAGACCTTCGACCTTCTCTGGCTCCGTTTTCGGAGCGCGGAGGCGGCCTTCAAGTTCAGTGTAGGATTTCAGTAGATCGTCAACGCGGACGGTCTTGCCTTCAGCATCCCAGAACTTTTCGGGGATGTGGGTCGGCCGTTCCGTGGAAGCCTTGGTCGAGGTCTTCGGTTCTTCCGGCGTCGCACCTTTGAGCGATGCGAGATAGGTCGAGGGGTCAACGCCCTCGGGAAAGGCGGACGCCGGAAGTTCGGAGTAGTCCTTGGTATCGACCACTTGTTCGTTGGGGATCATGCAGTTCCTTGGTTCGGGTTATCGGATGCAGCCTTCATGGCGGCGTCCACGAAGCCGGGGGCGGCCGACTGTGCGGCTTGGGCCATCGCGGCTTGTTGCTGTTCCTGCGCCATCTGTTCGGGCGACTTGAGCAGCGTCTTGAGATCGGTGACGCCGTGTTCCACGCCCAGCTTGTTCAGAAGCGAGGGGACGTTGATCGCGGCGGCAAACTGTTGCTGGCCGAAGATGCCGATGGCGTCGTTGGCCCACATGCGGACCCGGTTCACTTCGGCCGCTGCGCCAAGCGCGGCGAGGCCAGTGACCACCTTCGGGACGATGCCCTTGGGTAGCTTCGGGATCATCTTCTTGCGGGCGGCGATGTAGAGAAGTCGGTTCGCGATGGCGCGTTGGAGTTCGGCTGACAGGACCGAGTAGGTTCCGCCAAGCGTGTTCTCCAGTTCCTCGCTGGCCAGTCGCACCTCTTCCGCCGTGACCCGCTCCGCGTTGCGGAACTGCTGGATCAGGAAGGCGGTGTTGACGCGAGCTTCGATGTTCTCGGCCGTCGCCCGCATGACCGAGAAGTCCTGCGACTTGTCGAGTTGGAGCGAGGTCACATCATCGGCGCGACCGTAGAGGTAATCGCCGGAGTTCGACCCGGCGAGTTCAGCGGTCGAGAGAGACGAGTTCGGATTGACGAGGAAGGTGATGCGCGACGCGATGGACGCGAAACGAATGATCGACTCGTTCAGGTCTTCAAGCGACATCAGATCGGCGGCGTATTCGGTCACATGGCTGCGGCCCCAATCGGACCCCGGCACGGCGAGCCAGCGGAGGGCGAGCCAACCCGATTGTTCGATGGGTGCTGACCCCTCCGAACCGGGAACACGGGCGTTGTTGATCTCCTGCCAGTGTTTGTGCTGCTCGCCCTCTTTTTCGACGACCGTGTAGATGTCGATGGGTTCTTCCGGTTTGCCGGGTTCCCACTGCACACCGCAAACGGCGCGGACTTCCGCGCTCAGGGTCGAAGGGTAGACCTTCTCCTGAACGACAATATTGATCGGCTGACCGACACTGTTGCGCTTAAGCACATATTGGTCGATCCGGTAGATGCGCGGCGGGCCTTCCACCGGGAACCAGAGAAGGACGTTGCCCGCGATCACGAGGTGCTTGAGGGCTTCGGCCAAGATCGGGCGAGCGTTGATGTCTTCCATCAAGTTCGCCGCCGATTGGGCGTATTGCGCCATCGTCGCGTCGGCTTGGTTCTTGTCGAACTCGCCGCCTTGCATCAGGGCCTCGGCGACAGACGCATCAAGCGACAGGCGGAAGAAGGGAATGTTCGTGGGGAACAGCGTCATCAAGAGCCGCGACGCCAAGCTGCGGACGCCGTTGGCGCCGACGCTCTGGAAGGGCTGGGATGCTGTGTAGTGTTCGTTCTGGCCGTCTTCGGGGACCAGACCGGGAATGGTCAAACGCGATGCATGGCGCGCACGGTCGAGGACCGTGTTGCGAGACGTAAGCAGCGCGTTGAATCGCGCTGCTGCGGTCTTCATGCGTTAGGGGGAGACTTTCTTCTGAAGTTTTCGGCTCGCGGCGCCGACACTGCCGGGCATGATCGAGAGGAAGTTCAAGGCGGCGAGATCGCGAGATGACGGGCCGTCACCTCCAGACCCGCCGCCCGATCCACCACCACCCGGTGCGACGGGCGTGTTTGGGGCCGTTGGGCGAGGACCGGGCGCGGTGTTCGCGCTCCCTGATCCGCCAGTGCGACGGATGGTAAGCGACTGGACGCCACCGCGACGGGCGCGAAGGATAGCGGGAAGGCCGTCGAGGTAAGGATTGGTGATGACCGGGGCTTCTTTGGCCTCGGCCGCCGTCGATGTGACGACCTTTGGTTTTTTGACGAGGCACATGCTCAGTCCTCCGGTAGGTTGGATGCGGCTTCGAACTCGGCGCGCATCTGCTGCGCCACGGAGCGTTGGCCAGCCGCGAACATCACTTCCTCAAGGGTCTGGCCGGGGCGCGGCGAAAGCTCGGGGTAGCGGCGGTCGAGGAAGTCGATGAAGTCTTTGACGGACGCGGGGATTGTCTCGCGGCGACCGTGGCCGGTCGGTTGAACGCGCGACATCAAGCGGCGGTCTTGTCTTTCCAGAGGACGCCGATCAGGCCAGCGATGCCCGAACCGAGGGCGATGGCAATCTCAAGATATTGAGGATCAACGGCGACGCCGAGGGCAGTCAGGATGCCGACAAGGCCGACATAGGTGGATCGCTCGCGCAGTCGCGGCACGATGAATTCGAGGATGGCGTTCATGCTGAAAGCCCTTTCAGAGAGAGGTGGGGCCAGCCGGGATTAACCCTCATTCTTGGGGAACGGGTCAGTGCGGCGGGCTATTTGAACGGTGATGCTTAGTCCGCTGACCGATGAAGACCGCGAACTCGATGCTCTTTGGCGCGAGAAATTTGGCGAACCGCTCCCGATAATGGGAGGCGGTGATTTCGTTCGCGTCGTGCTTGGTCTGCCTCCCAAACAACAGGAAGCCGCCTAATCAGTCAGCGCGGCGCAGTTCGTTCTCTGCGTAGTCGCGGATGGCTTGGACGTGTTCGGTATGCGGGCCTGTGGCCACCGACATCATCCGTTGGGAGGCATGGATCAGGTCATGCGGATCGACGCCGACACCCTCACACATGGCCGTTAGAGCCAGCGCGACGGCGCGGATTTGGTCAGCCGGATCGACACGCTGAACGCGGTCGATGACGAGGAAGGCGGGTTCGCGGAGGCAAGCGACAGTCGAGGCGTTGCGGGCGCGGTCTCCAAGGGAAGGGTCGGAAAAGATCATGAGGAAGGGTTCAAATATTCAAGAGGTGCGGGTCGCTCACCCGAAGAGGTAGTCGCTGTGCGCGACCGCCTCGATGTCGAGCGCACCCATGGGCGGGAGCGGCGGGAGCGCGTCGAGCAGTTCGTCGGGAAGCTGGGCCAGCAGTTCGTCGCGAAGGATGGCGAGGCGGTCGGGGCGATACTGTTCGACGAACGTTTCTCGGAGGATGCCGCGCATTTCGAACGCGCGGCTCGGGAGACATCCGAAGCTGTCGTGGACCACGGCGAGGTCGATCCCCTGTTCCGCGCAGCGGTTCGCCACCGACATCAGGTGTGCGGCGTCCAGAGAATGGATGACGTTCGGTGCAATGGCGTTGGCTTGGCGGCGACCGTCGATCCCGCCCGCGTCCATATGGACGACGAGGCGAACTTCCTTGGTCTGGTGGTAGACGCGGATGAGATCGCGGCGCGAGTTCGGGTAGTCTTGCAGGACCGGCAGACCCATTGGGGTGGTCCACCAGATCGGCTTACCGGCCTTGGTCATGACCTTCGCCGCCTGACGCAGCCAGTCCATGGCGGCAGACGCAGCGATAACCGTCTCGCGGATCGAGTCCCACAGGATGTAGGACATGGCGTAGCTGGCGTCGTAGTTGTCGCCGTCGATGTGCGGATCACCGTCGCGGTCGATCTCGCGCAAGGTCTGATAGACTTGATCGAGCATCCCGAAGCGCGTTGCGCTGTAGGTGTAGGTCATCGTCGGACGCTTCGCGATCTTGCGAATGACCCGGCCATCCGACCAAAGCCGGGTATTGGCGTCAGTGGACGCATCGACCTTGGCTTGAGCTACCTTGGCCACCTCGGCGTAGATGTCGGCGGGCTTGTCCTGCGGCACGAGGTTTACGGCGGCGCCGCCTACCGGGTCTCGCAGCAGGGCAGAGAAGTGCTGGAGACCGGAGTTCGAACCGTCGAGGTGCACCGGCAGATGGGTGACGTAGCTCGCGCCCTGTTCGACGTAGCCTTGCCACTCGAAACAGGCGGCCAGCGCGAGGAAGGGGTTTTCGGCTGACGCCCAGAACCGTTGTCCGTCGAGAGGATCACGCGCGCTGTCGAGGATCAGGGCTTCATTGGCGAAGACCCAATCGACCCGCTCATTGAACGGTAGCTTGTCGTGGCCGAACTGATTGGCGAGGTGCACGGCCAGCCAGTGGGCGCCGCCGTCGCCGATGGGTTCGCCTCGCGCGAACTCCAGCATCGACTTGGACAGGTCATCGCCTTGCGGGTTCGGTCCACCGGCCGGGATGGGGTAGATGCGGCCACGGAAGTCGAGGGCATGGGGGAAGAAGATTTCTTCCTCGTCCTTGAACTTCTCCGCGATCCAGAGCCGTTGGCTCATGCTGATCCGCAAGGCGACGCGCTTGTGGTTGGCGTCGTGCACATTCATCGCCTCCCGTTTCCAGCGGGCGATGGCGTCGTCATCCCCGTTCGTGGGGCGGGCTGGCACAGGTAGAGGGTTGCGCTCGGGCAGTCCGCCGAGAACGCCGCCGCTATCCCAGATGGCTCGCACAACATCGAAGAGGCGGGCATTGATGCGCCAAGGCGTGGCTTGGATCGCGTTCACCGCCGCGTAGACGCCGGGCATGTCCACGTCGCGAAGCTGCTCGTGGTATTTTCGGTTCGCCTGTTTGACGAGGCGGTTGCCGGGCGACTTCGTGATGTAGCCGCCCTTGTAGGGGCTGACCCAACGGCGCGGCGCCACGATCATCGGAAGGTGGATCGGATTCAGGAGTTCGCAGCGGGCGTGTTGCTGCTCCAGCCAGCGGTGCACCGCCTCTGTCGGGCGGATGCGGCGACGGCCGAGACCGGTGGTGTCGATCACGAACAGGTCGGTCGCGTCGCAGAACAGGCCGATGGCTTTCACGCCAGCGCGTAGACGCTGCTGCATCGTGAAGGTGCGGTCGGCGTCGAACCGCTCGTAGAACATTTTGTGGTTCTTGCGACGACGCTTCGTCTGAGCCTGATGGCTCTGCCGCTGGAGGAATTGCTTGGCCGCCTTGGTGTTTCGCTTACGCACTGCGGCAAGCTGGATGTGGTCGATCATCGCGTCGGCCACGCGGATCGCGGTCGCCGTCAGCAACATGCCTTCGGCGGCCGAATGCATCACGACACGGGCGGTGAGGGCTGCGGCCTCTTCGTCGCCAATCAGACAAAGGATGTCGGCCGCGTCCGCGCTAACCGACGCACCTTTGAGGGCGCGTTCCTTGAACTCCTTAAAGGCGGCGGCAGTAGGCTCGATTGCCAAGCGCACAAGCTGACGGCCGGGCGGTAGATCGCCCTCCTGTTCAGCGGAAGAAGTTTCATTTCGCCATGGCAGGGGTCGCGCGCTGCGGTAGCGTTCCGCGCCAAGGGCACGGGATTCGTTTTCCAACGCGATTTGGCGTCGGACCTTCTCGGTAAATGTATCGGCTCGCACCTCATATTTAGCCGGAGGGCCGGGGCCTTATGGTCGGCGTGAACCGGGGCTATGAAGCGGGATGACCCAAGCCACCCGACTCGCCGACATCGTTCGCAACGATCCCGATCTCATGGCCGTGCTGACGACCGTGCGTGGTCTCGGCCTGAACGACTGGTTGGTGTTCTCCGGCGCCGTTTATCAGTCGGCATGGAACAACGTGACGGGCAGGGTGCCCGGATATGGCGTCAAGGATTTCGACCTCGGCTATTTCGATCCTGACGTGTCTTGGGATGCGGAGGACGTAGTGATCAAGCGTGTGGCGGACGCTTTCGAAGAGCCACTTCGGAGCCGGGTCGAAGTGCGAAACCAACGTCGTGTGTCAGAGTGGTTCCCGGCGAAATTCGGTGAGCCATATCCGCCGATCTCCGAGACCGCCGAGGCCCTGACCCGTTTCGTTGCTCCCGCTTTCGCAGTCGGCGTGAGGCTGGAGGACGATGGCCACATCACCGTGGTCGCCCCGTTCGGGCTGGAGGATGTGTTCGACATGGTGATCCGCCCGAATCCCAATCGCTCGGTGGCGAAAGATTGGGATCAAATCACCGCAAGAGCTTTGGACCGCTGGCCGGAACTGACCATCATGGCTCCGAAATGAAGGTCCGAACATACAAACAGAGTTGCGTCCCGCTGTGGTTTCCGCAAAAGTTCGGCGAGCCCTATCCGCCGATCCAGGGCACGGACGAAGCCCTGGCGCGGTTCGTCGCCCCCTGTTTCGCCGTCGCCGTCAGGCTGGAGGCCGACGATGCGATCAGCATCGCGGCGCCCTTCGGACTGGACGACGTCTTCGCCCTGACGATCCGGCCTAATCCCAATCGTCCCCTGGCGCGAGACTGGCCCCGCGTCATCGAGCGCGCCCGCGCGCGCTGGCCCGAGCTGACGGTGGTCGATGCCGATTGAATGAGGTGGTGCGGGCGGTCGGGCTCGAACCGACACTCCTTTCGGAACCGGATTTTGAGTCCGGCGCGTCTACCAATTCCACCACGCCCGCAATGATCGTGGGAGCCGCGATTGCCACAGGCGCGACGAGGCGTCCAGCCGAAAGGTGGAGGCGCTGCAGCCGCCCGTGTGGGCGTCGCCGGGCCCTGAGCCTTGGCGAGGCTAGCCAGCGATCTTGTCCAAGAGGATTCAGATTGACGAACGCCACCCGGCTTGAACGGCGCATCAGCGAAGTCAGGCGCTCTGAACCGTCTGCTCTATGGCGCCGAAGATCGAGTGGCGCCGCTCGTCCAGCATTTCGATCCGAACCGTGTCGCCGGCCTTGAGGAAGGGCGTCTCGGGCTTGCCGCGCAGGATGGTCTCGACCGTGCGGACTTCCGCCAGGCACGAGTAGCCCAGGCCGCCCTCGGCGACCGGCTTGCCCGGCCCGCCGTCGGCGTCGCGGTTGGACACTGTGCCCGAACCAATGATCGAACCGGCGCCGAGCGAGCGGGTCTTGGCCAGATGGGCGATCAGGGTGCCGAAGTCGAAGGTCATGTCCACGCCGGCGTCGGCGCGGCCGAAGTCGGCGCCGTTCAGCTGGACCTCCAGCGCGCCGTGCAGCTTGCCGTCCTTCCAGCGCTCGCCCAGGGCGTCGGGCGTCACGAAGACGGGCGACAGGGCGCTGGCGGGCTTGGACTGGACGAAGCCGAAGCCCTTGCCCAGCTCGGCCGGGATCAGATTGCGCAGCGACACGTCGTTGACCAGGCCGACCAGGCGGATGTGGTTCAGCGCCTCTTCACGCGACACGCCCTGAGGCACGTCGCCGGTGACGACCACGATCTCGGCCTCCAGGTCGCAGCCCCAGGCCTCGTCGGCCAGCGGGATGGGATCGCGCGGCCCCAGCATGGAGTCCGAACCGCCCTGATACATCAGCGGATCGGTCCAGAAGCTCTCGGGCATCTCCGCCCCGCGCGCCTGACGCACCAGCTGGACGTGGTTCACATAGGCGGAGCCGTCGGCCCACTGATAGGCGCGCGGCAGGGGAGCGGCGGCCTCGCGCTCGTGGAAGCGGCCGCGCGGCACGGCCTCGTGCTCCAGGCTTTCGGCCAGGGCGCGCAGTTCGGGCTCGCAAGCCTCCCAGTCGTCGAGCGCGGCCTGCAATGTGGGGGCGATCAGGAAGGCGTCGGTGAACCAGTTCAGGTCCTGGGAGACGACCACGAGGCGGCCGTCGCGGCCGTGCTTGAGCGAGGCGAGTTTCATGCCCTTCTGATTAGGCGGTTTCCGGCGTGGTGCAAACCGCATCGCTCTTTCGGACGCGGCCATTTGGTTCTAACTCCCTGCCATGGCCGATACGCCCGCCGAGACCTTCAAGCGCGCCCTGGCGCACGCCGCCCGCGCTCTGGCCGAACAGGCCGAGCTGGAGGTCGCCTTTGGCTCTGACGGGCCGAAGCTGTCCAACGGCGTCCTGACCCTGCCGCATCCGCCGCGCGATCCGGCCGGCCCCGAGAGCGCGACCCTGCGCGGTCAGGCCGACCGTCTGGCCCTGCGCCTGGCCAATCACGACGAGGCTCTGGGCGGGCGGCTGCGTCCGGCTGACAGCCAGGCCGCCGAGGTGTTCGAGGCGGCGGAGCAGGCGCGGGTGGAATCCCTGGGCGCGCGGTCGCTGGCGGGGGTGCGGTCCAATCTGGACGCGGCGCTGTTGACCCGGCTGGAGAAGACCGGCGCCCTGCGCGCCGAGGCCGAGCGGGTGCCCGTGTCCGAGGCCGTGAGCCTTCTGGTGCGCGAGCGGCTGACAGGCCACCGCGCGCCCGACGGCGCCGGGACCATGCTGGACCGCGTGCGCGGCGACCTGGAGGGCAAGGCCGGCGCCGCGCTCGACGCCCTGGCTCAGGCCGCCGATGACCAGGCCGCCTTCGCCGACAAGTTCCGCGATGTGCTGCGCGCCCTGGACCTGGATCCCGGCGACGGGCGCGGCGACGACGCGTCCGACGACCTGGGCGAGGATCAGCCCGAGCCCCAGGAGCCCGAGGCCTCGGATCAGGACGACGAGGACGAACAGCTGCCTGACGCCGGCGAGGGCCAGTCGCTGGAAGGCTCGGCCGACGACGAGGGCGCCGATCAGGAGCGCGAGGCTCGCCCCGATGGCGCGCCGGCAGACCCGAACGGCGAGCCCGGTCCCGACGACCCGGAGCTGGGCGAGGGCGAGCGCCCCAACCGGACGCAGAACGCCGACGACGGCCGCGCCGTCAACGCCTATCACGCCTTCACCACCGCCTTCGACGAGGTGATCGACGCCGCCGACCTGTGCGATCCGGTCGAGCTGGACCGCTTGCGCGCCCTGCTGGATCAGCAGCTGACGGTCCTCTCCAGCGTGGTGTCGCGCCTGGCCAACCGGCTGCAGCGCCGCCTGATGGCCCAGCAGAACCGCAGCTGGATCTTCGACCTGGAGGAGGGCGTGCTGGACACTGCGCGGCTGACCCGCGTCGTCACCGACCCCGCCAGCCCCCTGTCATTCAAGGCCGAGAGCGAGAGCCCTTTCCGAGACACGGTGGTGACCCTGCTGCTCGACAACTCGGGCTCGATGCGCGGCCGGCCGATCATGGTGGCGGCGGTCTGCGCCGACATTCTGGCGCGCACGCTTGAGCGGTGCGGCGTCAAGGTCGAGATCCTGGGCTTCACCACCCGCGCCTGGAAGGGCGGACAGTCGCGTGAGGCCTGGATCAGCGCCGGCAAACCGCCCAATCCGGGCCGCCTGAACGACTTGCGCCACATTATCTACAAGTCCGCCGACGCGCCCTGGCGCCGGGCCAAAAAGAACCTGGGGCTGATGATGCGCGAGGGCCTGCTGAAGGAAAACATCGACGGCGAGGCGCTGGAGTGGGCGCACGGCCGGCTGATGGCCCGCAGCGAGGCGCGGCGCATCCTCATGGTCATTTCCGACGGCTCGCCGGTCGACGATTCCACCCAGTCAGCCAACGCCGCCCTATATCTGGACAAGCACCTGCGCCAGGTGATCGCCGAAATCGAGGATCGCTCGCCGGTCGAATTGCTGGCCATCGGCATCGGCCACGACGTGACCCGCTGGTACCGCCGCGCCGTGACGCTTGTCGACGTCGAGCAGCTTGCCGGGGCCATGATCGAGAAGCTGGCCGAACTGTTCGACGCCGAGACAGCCGGCCCTCGCCGCAATCGGGCGGCCTGAACCCTAACGCCCCTCGGCGGCGGCCAGGGCGACCCGTTGACGGTCGGCGTCCGCAGCGATCGCGGCGTCCCGGGCGGCCAGCTGGCGCTCGATCGCGACGAGTTCGCGGTTCTTCTCGGCCGACGCCTCTGCCCGGCTGACGCCGATGGGGCGGCGGGTGATTTCAGCGATGGAGATCGGCTGAGCGCAGGTGCGGCTCTCCATGTGCCACCAGCGGCCCGATTTCTCACAGCGCTCTCCAGGCGCGGCCCAGACGCTCTGATAGGCGAACAGGCCGATCATCATCACGCCGAACACGCCCGCGAACAGGATGCTGAGGCGTTTCATGGTGAGGAAGCGATGCATCCCTTGCTCCGATGAGTCGTTGCGGGTCATTGACCCCGCGTCACGTTGACAGGCCTTCTCGCCCGTTCCATTCCGTGGCGCAACATTTCGGCGATCGTGTGGATAGGCTCATGAAGGTACTCGTCCCCGTCAAACGGGTGATCGATTCGAACGTGAAGGCTCGCGTCAAGGCGGACCAGAGCGGCGTCGATCTGGCCAATGTGAAGATGAGCATGAACCCCTTCTGCGAGATCGCGGTCGAGGAAGCCGTGCGCATGAAGGAAGGCAAGGGCCACGCGGCCGGCGCCGTGTCGGAGATCGTGGCCGTCTCGATCGGGCCGGCTCAGGCGCAGGAGACGATCCGCACCGCCCTGGCCATGGGCGCGGATCGCGGCGTGCTGATCCAGTCGGACACGGATCTTGAGCCGCTGGCGGTCGCCAAGCTGCTGAAGGCGGTGGTTGACGAGGAGCAGCCCGATTTGGTGCTGATGGGCAAACAGTCGATCGACGGCGACAACAATGCGGTCGGTCAGATGCTGGCGGCGCTGCTGGACTGGCCCCAGGCCACCTTCGCCGCCAAGATCGAACTGGCCGACGGCAAGGCCAATGTGACGCGTGAAGTGGACGGCGGCGTGCAGACCGTGGCCGTGCAGCTGCCAGCCGTGGTGACCACGGACCTGCGCCTGAACACGCCGCGCTATGCGTCCCTGCCCAACATCATGAAGGCCAAGAAGAAGGAGATCGCCACGAAGGCGGTCGCCGACTACGGCGTGGACGTCGCGCCGCGCCTCAAGGTCCTCAAGGTCGCCGAGCCGCCCAAGCGCGGCGCCGGCGTCAAGGTGAACTCGGCCGAAGACCTGGTCGCTGCCCTCAAGTCTGCGGGAGCTCTGTAAATGGCTGTCCTCGTCATCGCCGATCACGACGGCTCGGCCGTTCGCGACACCACCGCCAAGACCGTGACCGCCGCGTCCAAGCTGAGCGGCGACATCGACATCCTGGTCGTGGGGCAGGGCGCACAGGCCGCCGCCGACAGCGCCGCCAAGATCTCGGGCGTGCGCAAGGTGCTGCTGGCCGAAAGCGCCGAGCTGGGCAAGACCCTGGCCGAGGCCGTGGAGGCCACTGTGCTGCCTCTCGCTGACGCCTATGACGCCATTCTGACGCCGGCCAACATGGACGGAAAGAATTTCGCACCGCGCATCGCCGCCAGGCTGGACGTGGCTCCGATCTCGGACATCGTCGAGGTCGTCTCGGCCGACACCTTCGTGCGGCCGATCTACGCCGGCAATGCGCTGGAGACGATCCAGTCGTCGGACGCCAAGAAGGTCATCACCGTGCGCCCGACCGCCTTCGACGCGGCGCCCGACGGGGGCTCGGCCTCGGTCGAAGCCATCGCCGGCGCCGACGCGCCCAAGACGGACTTTGTCTCCGAGGAGATGGTCAAGTCGGATCGTCCCGAACTGGGCGCCGCCAAGATCATCGTTTCGGGCGGCCGCGCCCTGGGCTCGGCCGAGGAGTTCCACGCCGTGATGGACCCGCTGGCCGACAAGCTGGGCGCCGCCGTCGGCGCCTCCAGAGCCGCCGTGGACGCGGGCTATGCGCCGAACGACTATCAGGTCGGCCAGACCGGCAAGGTCGTCGCCCCCCAGCTCTACATCGCCATCGGCATCTCGGGCGCCATCCAACACCTGGCGGGGATGAAGGACTCCAAGACCATCGTCGCCATCAACAAGGACGCCGACGCCCCCATATTCCAGGTGGCGGACTATGGCCTGGTCGCCGACTACAAGACGGCCGTGCCGGAGCTGATGAAGGCTCTGGGCTGACCCTTCAGCCGCCGACGTTCGGAAAGGGGCGCGACCGTAGGGCCGCGTCCCTTTTTTGTTGCGAAGATCGTCGCGCTTGACTCATTTCGACGTTTAGCTAAATGTCGTTTCTATGAGCCGCGTCTTCAAGGCCCTCTCCGATCCGACCCGCCGCGCGGTGCTTCAGCTGCTGCGCCAGGGGCCCATGAGCGCCGGCGATCTGAGCGACCGGTTCGATGTCTCGCGCCCCACCATGTCAGCCCATTTCGCCGTCCTCAGGGAGGCGGACCTGGTCCACGCCGAGAAGTCGGGCAAGTCGATCATCTATCACCTGAAGCTGTCGGTGCTCGAAGAGGCGCTGCTCGGCTTTGTCCATTCATTCGGTGCGGCGGCTCAATCCGCCGAACCCGAGGAGACGACGAAATGAACACCGACATTCGTTCCGCCATGGTCTGGGCCGGCGGACTGATCGTGATCGCCCTGGCGGCCACCGTGGCCCGTCAACAGGGCTGGATAGAGGGCGAGGCGGTGAACCGCATCGTGCTGGGCGCCATAGGCCTGATGGTCGCCTGGTACGGCAACCGCATGCCAAAGGCCTTTGCGCCGAACGGCCACGCCCGTCGCGTGGCGCGGGTCGGAGGATGGTCGATGGCGCTGAGCGGCCTGGCCTACGCCTGTCTCTGGGCTTTCGCGCCCCCCACGGTGGCGCTCGTCGTCGGGTGCGGCGCGATACTGGCCGGCATCGCCGTGACTTTCGCCTTCTGCGTGTTGCAGCGCGGGCGGGCCCAAGCGGCCTGAGCCGCCCCAAGACGAACCGGATCGAGATTTGCCCTTTACGGGAGGGAAATGAGCCGTTTCTATGCCTGCGCCGTCGTCCTGGGGGACGTTCAGGGGGGAGTTTCATGCGTCAAATGCTCACGCGCGGGGCCTGCGCGGCCGCGCTTGTTCTCGTCGTCTCGGCCTGCGCCTCGACGGGCGACAGCGCCTCGACATCCGAAGCTCCCAAGCGTGAGCGGGCGCCGATGGCCGCGGGCCTGGACGCCGCCGCCAATCCCGACCCCTATCCCTCGACCTATCGCGGCCTGCCGCGCGAAAACATCGCCATCGTCGGCGGGGTGGTGCTGACCGGCGCCGGTCAGAAGATCGACAACGGCGTGGTGATCGTCACCGACGGCCGGGTCGCCGCGGTCGGCGACGCCTCCACCCCCGTGCCCGGCGGCCACCGTGTGGTCGATGCGCGCGGACGCTTCGTGACCCCGGGCATCATCGACGTGCACAGCCACCTGGGCGTCTATCCCTCGCCCGGCGTCATGGGCATGAGCGACGGCAACGAGGCGACCAATCCGAACACCGCCCAGGTCTGGGCCGAACATTCGCTGTGGCCCCAGGATCCGGGCTTCAACACCGCGCGCGCCGGCGGCGTCACCACGATGCACATCCTCCCCGGTTCGGCGAACCTGTTCGGCGGACGCGGCGTGACGGTGCGCAATGTGCCGTCGGTGACCATGCAGGGCATGAAGTTCCCGAACGCCCCCTATACGGTCAAGATGGCCTGCGGCGAGAACCCCAGCCGCGTCTACGGCGGCCGCAACCAGAGCCCGGCCACCGGCATGGGCAATATGGCCGGCTATCGTGCGGCCTTCATCGCCGCCCAGGACTATCGCGAGAAGTGGGATAAGTGGCGGCGCACCGGCGAGGGAACTCCGCCGACCCGCAACCTGCAGAACGAAACCCTCGCCGGCGTTCTGGACGGCTCCATCCTGGTGCAGAACCACTGTTATCGCGCCGACGAGATGGCGCTGATGCTGGATCTGGGCCGCGAGTTCGACTTCAAGATCACCGCCTTCCACCACGCCATCGAGGCCTACAAGCTGGCCCCCCGCCTGGCGCGCGAAGGCGTCTGCGCGGCGATGTGGACCGGCTGGTGGGGCTTCAAGATGGAGGCCCTGGACGGCATCGAGGAGAACGCCGCCCTGGTCGACGTTCCGCAGAACTCTTGCGCGGTCATCCACTCCGATGACGCCGAACTGATCCAGCGCCTGAACCAGGAGGCCGCCGCCGCCCTGTCGGCCGGCCGCCGCGCGGGCATGAACATCAGCGAGGAACACGCCATCCGCTGGATCACGCTGAACGCCGCCCGCGCCCTGGGCATCGCCGACGAAACCGGCTCGCTGGAGGCCGGCAAGCGCGCCGACGTGGTGATCTGGAGCGCCGATCCCTTCTCGATCTACGCCAGAGCCGATCAGGTCTTCATCGACGGCGCCCTGTCGTTCGACCGCTCCAATCCGGCCTATCAGCCCGTCTCGGACTTCGAGCTGGGCCAGCCCGGATACGGCCTGTCGGCCGCCAACGTTCGCGAAGGAGCCCGCTGATGCGCCTCAACGCCCTCATCGCCTCCGCCGCGCTGGCGCTTGCCTTGGCCGCCCCTGCCGTCGCCCAGGACACCGTCGCCATCACCGGCGGCCGGATCCTGACCGGCACGTCCGTGATCGAGAACGGCACGGTGGTGATCGCCAACGGCCGCATCGCCTCGGTCGGGACCGGCGCGGCCCCGGCCGGCGCGCGGATCATCGACGCGCGCGGCAAGGTCGTGGCCCCCGGCTTCGTCGCCGTGGATTCGGGCCTGGGCGGATCGGAGGTGTCCTCGGTTCAGGGCTCCAACGACCTGTCCAATAGCGCCAATACGCTGAGCGCAGCCTTCGACCTGTCCTATGGGCTGGACCCCTGGTCCTTCACCCTGCCGGTGGCGCGCCTGGGCGGGGTGACCCGCGCGGTGGTGACGCCGCGCCACGGGGGCTCGTCGGGCGGCCACAGCCATGATGATTCCGACTTCGCCGGCGCCGGTCACGGCGGCTATCAGTCGCCCGGTCTGTTCGCGGGCCAGGCGGCGGTGATCCATCTGGGTCAGGGCCAGGACATCCTGGTGCGCCCGCGCGTGGCCATGGTCGCGCCGTTCGGCGAGGCCGGAGCGCGCATCGCCGGCGGCGGTCGTGGAGCCGAATTCGTCCTGTTCAAGGAGACGATGGCCGAGGTCCGCCTCTACGCCCGCAACAAGGCCGCCTATGACCGCGCGGCGCTGCGCGACCTCAGCCTCTCGCGCGCCGATCTGGAGGCCCTGATCCCGGTGGCCGAGGGGCGCATGCCGCTGATCGTCACCGTGCACCGCGCCTCCGACATCCGTCAGGTCCTGCGCCTGGCGCGCGAGGAGGGGGTCAAGGTGATCCTGGACGGCGCCGAGGAAGGCTGGCTGGTCGCCAATGAGATCGCGGCGGCCGGCGTGCCGGTGCTGCTGCACCCCAACTCCAACCTGCCCGGCAACTTCCAGACCCGCGCCTCGCGGATGGAGAACGCCGCGGCCCTGAACGCGGCCGGGGTGGTCATCGCCATCAAGGCCAACGAGGGCGCGGTGCACAGGGCGCGCGAGACCCGGTACAACGCCGGCAACGCCGTGTCCCACGGCCTGCCGTTCGAGGCGGCGATCGCGGCGATCACGGTCAACCCGGCGCGCATCTTCGGCTTCGAGGGCCAGTTCGGCGAGCTGCGCGCGGGCGCGGCCGGCGATGTGGTGGTCTGGTCCGGCGATCCGCTGGAGCCGCTGAGCCAGCCGTCGGCGGTCTTCGTCAACGGCGTGGAGCAGCCGATGCAGGCCCGCAACCTGATGCTGCGCGACCGCTACAAGGACGGCGGCGAAGGGGCGATGCCCCCGGCCTATTCGGCGCGCTGACGGATCGTCCTCCTCCCACTGGGAGAAGGTGGCCCCCAAGGGGTCGGATGAGGGGCCGCGGTGTCAGGCGGCGAAGCCGCTGCTGTCGGTCGGCCCTCACCCTTTCGCGCAAGAACGCCGGCTGCGCCGTCGTGCGCTCAAGCCCTCTCCCAGCGGGAGAGGGAAGGGTTATTGGAGCGACGAGGGCTCGTCCTCGCCGTCTCCGGCCCCCGCGGCGTCGATGCGCATCAGGGCCGTCAGGGCCGCCCCGCGCTCCGGCAGTTCCGGCGCCTCGAGCAGCGCCTGCTTCTCGGGCGGATCGAACGGCAGGGCCATGGCCAGGCTGTTGATCAGGGCCTCGGGCGGCGCCGCTTCAGCGGTCTCCCAGTCGATGTCCAGGCCGCGCCGCTCCAGATAGGCCTTGAGCGCGCCGAGGAAGCCCTCGCGGTCGAAGTCGTAGTCGTCGATCACCGGCGGCTTCAGGTCCGCCTCATAGGGGGCGAAGGCCACCCGCGCGGTGCGATAGGGCGCCTGGCTGGGCAGTTCGCCGGCCATGCGGAACCGGCTGACCCCCGTCAGGGTGATCAGATAGCGGCCGTCCGAGGTCTCGGCGAAGCTGGTGATGCGCCCGACGCAGCCGACGTGCGATAGGCGCGGCAGATTGGGCGGGCCTCCGGCAGGCTGGATCATGCCGATCAACCGGTCGCCCGCCATGGCGTCGTCCACCATGTTCAGATAGCGAGGCTCGAAGATGTTCAGCGGCAGCTGGCCACGCGCGAACAGGATGGCGCCGGGCAGGGGGAACACCGGAATGACCTGCGGCAGGTCGGCGGCCCTTACATAGCTCTGCGCCATCTCGCCCGCCCTAGGAGAACAGAAGCGAGGACAGGCGGCGTCGCCCGTCCTTGGCGACGTCCGAGGTCGCACCGGCAGCCTCGAACACCGTCAGCAGTTGCTTGCGCGCCGCCTGATCGTTCCACTCGCGGTCGGCCTTGACGATGGTCAGCAGGTGATCGACCGCCCCCTTCAGATCGCCCGAGGCCGCCTGGGCCTGAGCCAGGTCGAAGCGAGCCTGATGGTCGTTCGGATCGGCCTTGACCCGCGCCTCCAGATCCGACGAGACGCCGGCCGGCGCCGAGGCCAGGGCCAGTTGGGCGCGCACGCTCTGCACCGCCGGTTCGCGGCTGTCGGCGGGGGCCATGGCGATGGTCTGGCGCGCCTGTTCAGGGTCGCCGTCGGCCAGATAGACCCGCGCCATGCCGGCGATGGCCTTCTGATTGTCGCTCTCCAGCGTCAGCACCTGGGCGAAGGCCTGCGCCGCGCCGCCCAGGTCGTTCAGAGATAGGGATTCCTCGCCGAGCGACAGCAGCTGTTCGACGTCGCTGTTCCCGGACTTGCCGCCGGTCAGCTTGTCGATGAAGGCCTTGATCTGGCTCTCGGGCACGGCGCCCTGAAAGCCGTCGACGGGCTGGCCGTCCTTGAAGGCGTAGACGGTGGGGATGGACTGGACCCGCAGCTGGCCCGCATAGGCCGGGTTGGCGTCCACATCGATCTTGACCATCTTCACCGCGCCGCCTGCGGCGCGCACGGCCTTCTCCAGCATCGGCCCCAGCGTCCGGCACGGCCCGCACCAGGTCGCCCAGAAGTCCACGATCACCGGCTGGATCTTGGACGCCTCGACCACGTCGGCCATGAAGCTGGCGTCCGTGCCCTCCTTGATCAGGTCATCGGCCATGGGGTTGGGGGCGTGCGGGTCGGCGAGGGTCATGTGCGCTCCGGGGCTGGCGGGTCTAACGCGGCACTCAGCAGATGGTCGCGAACGACGGGCGAGGCAACACCTGATGGGCGATGGGGGCAGACGGGGCTGACGATCATTCGCCCTGGGCTGCGGATGCTATGCGACGCGTCATCCAGCGCGCATCCTCTCCGTAGCTCGCGATCTTTTGAACCGCGGCAGGCGGCGGCGTCGCTTCGTCAAAGCCCAGACCACGCCAATAGCTGGAGGCGCCTTGAACGGCGATCAGCTCGGCGATTTGAAGTCCGTCGCGTCCGGACTGTTCCAACGCCCGGGAGACGAGTTGTCGGCCGATCCCGGCGCTGCGTCCAGCAGGCGAGATCGCGAGATCGTGGATGTAGAGAACCTCGCAGGCGGCGTGGGCGGGCAAGATCATGCCCACGGCCGGTGGCGAGCCCCTGGGCCATCCATGCGCCAGCAGATAGCCCAGCAACTCGTCTCCGCGCTTGGCCGCGAGGCAATACGAGGCCGAGATGCTCAATCGACTGGCGAAGGCGTGTCGGTCTTCGAGCAGAAACGCCGGATAGGCGGCGGCCTGCAGCGCGAGCGCCGCTGGCAGATCGTCGGCCAGCAACGCCCCGATCCAGAGCGTCGAAGGCTCACGATCTGCGCCGACGGGCGTCATGGAGCGCCCGCCCCGAAATCCACCACCTTCGCCTCGCGTCCCATCAGCGTCAGCACGCGCCGGAACGCCGTCTGATCCAGGGCGGTGGTGGCCGTGTTCTCCAGCGGGTGGAAGTTGACTACAGCGGCGTCCCACAGGCGGCGGTCCAGGATGAAGCCGACGCGGCGGTTCGTGTCGTTGATCAGGCCCAGGGCCGTGACCGAGCCGGGGCGCACGCCCAGCGCCTCCCACATCAGTTGTTCATTACCGAACGACAGCCGGTCAGAGCCGATCAGCTTGGGCGCGGCCTTGAGGTCGATCACCGTGTCCTGGCGCGCCGAGATCAGCCACAGGGCGCCCTTCTTGTCCTTGAGGAACAGATTCTTGGTGTGTGCGCCGGGCAGGGCGGCCTTGAGGTCCAGCCCCTCCTCGACGCGGAAGACGGCGGGGTGGTCGTGGGTCACATGGGCCACGCCGTGCTCGGCCAGCCAGGCCATGAGGCCGGCGCGGTCGAAAGCGGGTTGTTGAGGCGAGGCCTCGGGCTGGGCTAGGGAGGTCACCTGCCCTGATTAGCCGCCGGAGCCGCGCCTTGGAACTGGAATGCTACCCGATGTCGTCGCGGCCGCCGGACCTGGTGCCCGGCCGCCAGTCGCGCAACTGGATGGACGCCTTCGCCAGCCGGCATCCCTATCGCTGCCTGCCGCTGAACATGGCCAACACCACCGGCTGGGAGATCCTGTGCCCGTTCGGCTTCCAGGCCGAGTGGAACGGCGGGCCGCGCCAAGAAGACATCGTCATCACGCCGGACCGGCCCAATCACGAGCTGGATCATTTCGTCACCTCGCACTTCTCGCGCGGGGTGCTGACCATGCATCCGCAGTATCTGTTCCGCACGCCGCCGGGCTGGGGGATGATGGCGTCCGGCTCGCCTAATCACGTCAAGGACGGGATCCAGCCGCTGGTCGGCCTGATCGAGACGGACTGGTTGCCGTTCCCCTTCACCATGAACTGGATCTTCACCCGGCCGGGGCGGGTGCGCTTCGACAAGGGCGAGCCCTTCTGCTTCATCAATCTGATCGAGCACAAGAAGGTCGAGCAGTTCGAGCCGGTGATCCGCAGCCTGGCGTCCAACCCCACGATGAAGTGCCAGTTCGAGGCCTGGAACCGCGCGCGCACCGACTTCAACGAACGCCTGGCCAGCCGCGACCCCGACGCGGTCAAGGAGGCGTGGCAACGTTACTATTTCAAGGGTGAAATCCCCGAGGAACTGGGCGCCGCGCCCCAGACCCACGCCAACAAGCGCCGGCTGAAGACCCCGCGGGTGGGACGGTAGGCGAAAAGGGCGGCGTCCGCGTGGACGCCGCCCTTGGTCGTTGTTGCGCCGGGCGCCCTTACATCGGGCGGGCGAGGCGCGGTCCCAGGTTGTTGATCACGTCACGCGCGTCGAAGGCGTTGGGATCGCCGGCGGGCTTGGGTCCGCGGCCCATGATGATCTCGGCGCTGGCCTCGAAGCGATCGACCTGGCGGATGTCGATGTCGCGGCCGAAGCCGGGACGCCCCCAAGGGCCCCACGGATCCCAGCGGCTCCAGTAACCGCGGTGTGAATAGCGCCAGCGCGGACCCCAGAAGGGCGAATACCGATCATAATAGAAGGGGTCGGGGGTCGCGTAGAACCGCGTGTCGCGATCGGTCGCCCGGTCAGCCGTGGCGAACCAGTCGAAGCCGTTTTGGACGGTTAGCTCGGCCGAGCGCAGCAGAAGGCCCATCTCGACCTGATCGCGCGAAGTGACCGAGTTGCCGGAGAAGGCGACACGGAAGCGGTTGGCTTCAAGCCGCTGTTCGGCATAGCCGCCATAGCCGCTGGGGCCGGCGGGTTGATAAGGGGTCGCTGTGGCGCAGGCTCCGAGCGTCAGCGCCGCCGCCGCCGCGATCATCACGGACTTTGCGGGAAATCGGGTCATGATAGGGCTCCTTCGGCGCCATATGACGCTGTTCCTGCTGAACGAGGCATGAACGGCTGCGGTTCCGGCCGACTCAAGTGCCTATAATCGCGCGATAATCAAAATCGCCGCCGCCATCAGCAGGCCGCCGACAATCAGGCCGAAGACTCGCCGGAAACCCGGCCGCGCCATGCGCCGCGACAGGGCCGCGCCAGCCAGACCGTAGGCGCTCATGGACAAGGCGTCCAGGCCGACCACAGCGGCGGCGAACAGGGCCAGCTGCGCCGCCACCGGCCGGTTCACGTCCAGGAACGGCGGCAGAACGGCGGTGAAGAACAGGATGGCCTTGGGGTTGGCGATCTGGACCATGAAGCCGTCGACGATGGCGCTGCGGCCGCGCCGGATGGCGGGCGTCTCGGGCTCCTGCGCCGTCCGGAAGGCGCCGCGCCAAGCCTTGAGACCCAGCCAGGCGACATACAGCGCGCCGCCGATGGCGATGAGGCGAAACGCCTCGGGAAAGCCCTTCACCAGAGCGCCCAGGCCCAGCGCCGCCGCGACGAACCAGACCAGGGTCGCCGCATTCATGCCGACCATGCCCGACAGCGCCGCAGCACGCCCCTTGGCCACGCCCGTCGCCACAGCGAAAAGATTGGCCGGCCCCGGCGTGATCGCCATCACCGCCATCACGCCCAGGAAGGTGAAATACAGGTGCGGATCGACGGGCCAGTGCATGCGGCGCCGTATCGCGAGCCGCGCGCTGACGCCAGCGGGATTTCGCCGCGCCCACGCCCTGATCGGCGCCCTTGCCGCGCGCCGCCATCGGCGCGACAAGCGGCCATGGCCCAGATCGAACGACATGACGTGGTGGTCGCCGGCGCCGGCATGGCGGGCGCGACCTTTGCGCTGGCCGCGGCGAAAGGCGGACTGAAGGTCGCCCTGATCGATCCGCAGCCCTTTCAGGCGCAGCTGGCGCCGACTTTCGACGGGCGTTCGACGGCGGTGGCCTTCTCTACCTTCCGCATGCTGGATGTGCTGGGCTTGGGCGAGGGTTTGCGGCCGCACGCCTGCCGCATGGACCGCATCCTGGTGACCGACGGGCGCCGGCCCGGCGCCGCCAGCCGCGCCGCCTCGCCCGCCTTCCTGCGCTTTGACGCCGACGAGATCGGGGATCGGACGGGCGGCGAGCCCCTGGGCTACATGGTCGAGAACCGCCGCATTCGCGCAGCCCTGGCGCAGGCCGTCGAGGCCTCGGACATCACCGTGCTGGCGCCGGCCGCGGTGGCCGGGGTCGAAGCCGGCGTGGGCGGGGCGATCGTGACGCTGCAGGACAGTCGACACCTCCACGCCGCGCTGGTCGTCGGGGCCGAAGGGCGCGGCTCGACCGTGCGCCAGGCCGCCGGCATCGACACCCTGGGCTGGGGCTACAAGCAATCGGGCGTGGTCGCCACAGTTCGTCTGGGCCGCGACCACGGCAATGTCGCGCACGAATATTTCCTGCCGGCCGGCCCCTTCGCCATCCTGCCTTTGACCGACCAGCGCGCCAGCCTGGTCTGGACCGAGACGACGCGCCGGGCCGAGGCGCTGAAGACCTGCTCGGACGCCGCCTTCCACGCGCATCTGATGCGGCGGTTCGGCGATTTCCTGGACGGCGCTACGGTCGAGGGGCCGCGCTTCATCTATCCGCTGTCGCTGAGCCTGGCCGAGCGGCTGACCGCGCCCCGCACAGCCCTGATCGGCGACGCCGCCCATGCGGTGCACCCGGTCGCGGGCCAGGGGCTGAACATGGGGCTGAAGGACGCCGCCGCCCTGGCCGAGGTGCTGATCGAGGCCGCGCGCATCGGCGAGGACATCGGCTCGGAGATCGTGCTGGACCGCTACGCCCGCTGGCGGCGGTTCGACAATGCGGCGCTGGCCGCCGGCTTCGACGGCTTCGTACGCCTGTTCTCCAACGATCTGGCGCCGGTTCGGCTGGCGCGGGATCTCGGCATGGCGGCGGTCAACCGCATCGCTCCCTTGCGTCGCGCCTTCATGAACGAGGCGGGCGGCGCGACCGGCGACCTGCCGCGTCTGCTGCGCGGCGAGCCCGTCTAGGCCCTATTGGGCGGTCATGCCGCCGTCGATCTTGAACTCCGAGCCGGTCACGAACTTGGACTCGTCGGACGCCAGATAGAGGACGCAATAGGCCACGTCGTCCGGCTCGCCGATCCGCTTCAGCGGAATGCCGCGCGACAGGCGCTCGTGCGCCTTGCCCTCGTCGCCGCCGGCCATGGCCACGAACGGGTCCAGGATGGCGGTCTTGATGAAGACCGGATGCACCGAGTTGCAGCGCACGTTCCACCCCGCCTTGGCCGCCTCGAGCGCCAGGGTCTTGGTGTACATCCAGACGCCCGCCTTGGTGGCGTTGTAGGCGCCCATGCCTGGCGCCGCCGCCAGGCCCGCGATCGACGAGATGTTGATGATGGAGGCCGGGGCCGCCGCGCGCAGGTGGGGCATGGCGTGTTTGGCGCCCAGCATGACCGAGCGCAGGTTGATCTCGTACTGACGCTGCCAGTTCTCGACCGTGTCGTCCTCGACAAAGGCGAGCGGGCCGCCGACGCCGGCGTTGTTCACCAGCACCGACAGACCGCCCAGGTCGGCGACGGCCGAGGCCACCACATCGCGCCATTGATCCTCGCTGGCGACGTCGTGGGCATAGGCGAAGGCGGCGTCGGGATGTTCGCCATTGATCGCCTGGGCCAGGGCCTGGGCGCGCTCGCCGTCGATGTCGCTGAGGGCCAGCCGGGCGCCCTCTCTCGCCATCATCCAGGCCATGGATTCGCCCAGGCCGCCGGCCGCGCCGGTGATCAGGACGGTCTTGCCCGAGACGCGGCCGCTCATTTCGCGCCCGCCTGTTCAGCGGCATGATCGATGAAGCGGGCCAGGGTCGCGTCCTTGTCGGTCACGCCGCCGGCGTCGTGGGTCGTCAGCACGATCTCGACGCGGTCGTAGACATTGAACCACTCGGGATGGTGATCCATGGCGTCGGCCTTGATCGCCACGCGCGTCATGAAGCCGAAGGCGGTGTTGAAATCCGCGAAGCGCACCGTCCGGGCGATGGCCGGGCGATCCCCAGGATGGTCTGACCAGCGGGGCAGATCCTTCAGCACGGTCTGGACGTCGAGGGCGGTCATGGGCGTCTCCTTTATCCACGGACTAACGTACGGTCCCGGCGGCGCCAAGCGGAACGCGGGCCAAGCTTCAGCGTTCATGTCCGGCAAGCGGAGCTGTAAGCCATGGACAATCTCTGGATCGCCTCGCTGAGCGCTGCCGACCGCCGGCGCATCGAGCCGCACCTAAACGAGCGCCCCTTCGAACAGGGCCAGATGCTTTACGACGCTGGCGAGGCCGTGGCGGAGGTCTGGTTCCCGCTGTCGGGCGTGGTCTCGCTTATGACGGTTCTGGATGAAGACCGCATGGTCGAGACCGCCGCGATAGGCCGCGAAGGCCTGGTCGGCGTCACCTGCGGACCGCTGAACGCGCGCGCCGCCAGCCGCGCGATCGCCCAGATCGAGGGCGTCGCGGCCTGCTGTCCCGCTGATGTCTTCGCCGAGGCCCTGGCCAAAAGCGAGCCCATGCGCACGTCTCTCGCCAAGTTCACCGAGGGTCTGTTCGCCCAGGTGCAGCAGGTCGCCGCCTGCAACGCCCAGCATGCCCTGGATCAGCGACTGGCGCGCTGGCTGCTGACGCTGCACGACCGGGCCGAGGGCGACCGGTTCGACCTGACCCAGGCCGACATCGCCCGCATGCTGGGCGTACGTCGCGCGACCGTCAGCGAGGTCGGTTCCGAACTCGAGGGCAAACGGCTGATCCAGCGCGGGCGTGGATGGGTCGAGGTGACCGACCGCAAGGCCTTGGAGGGCGCGGCGTGCGATTGCTACGGCCTGTTGCAAGGCGTGATGAAGGACCTGGGCCTGCCGCGCCCCAATCCGGCGTAAGCGGCGCCGCGGCAGGTGACGACCGGACGGGGAAGGGCTAGAGCACGGCCATGAGCCAGTCCGCCGATCCCCTATCGGGCAAGACCTCCACCTTCGGCTTCCGCGACGTCGATGCGCGCGAGAAGGTGCGCATGGTGCGCGGCGTCTTCGACAGCGTCGCTGGCAAGTACGACCTGATGAACGATCTGATGAGCGCGGGCGTGCATCGGCTCTGGAAGGATGCGGCGGCGGCCAAGCTGAATCCGCGACCGGGCGAGGTCATCCTGGACGTGGCCGGCGGCACCGGCGACATGGCGCGCCGCTATTCCAAGATGGCGCGCGCCGCCCAGCAGCGGCGCGGCGGCGAGGACGCCTCGGTCATCGTGCTGGACTACAACGCCGAGATGATCCTGGCTGGGGTCGAAAAGGGCGGCGAGCCCGAGATGCAGTGGACCGTCGGCGACGCCATGGCCCTGCCCCTGCCCGACGCCTCGGTCGACGCCTATTCTATCAGCTTCGGCATCCGCAACGTGGCCGAAGTGGCCGTCGCACTCAGCGAGGCCCGACGGGTGCTCAAGCCCGGCGGGCGCTTTCTGTGTCTGGAGTTCTCGCGCCCGACCACGGGGCCCGTCCGGGCGGCCTATGACGCCTGGTCGTTCAACGCCATTCCTCGCATCGGCGGCTGGGTCGCGGGCGATCGCGACAGCTATCAGTATCTGGTCGAGAGCATCCGCCGCTTCCCCGACCAGACCACCTTCAAGGCCATGATCGAGGCCGCGGGCTTCAGCCGCGTCTCGGTGACCAATCTGTCGGGCGGCGTGGCCGCCATCCATCACGGGTGGGCGATCTGACCAGCCGGATGGTCATCGGCACGCCGCCGCCCGCGCCCCTGGCCGAACCGGTGCGCGACCCCTGGGGCGCGTCCTGGCGGCTGATCGGCTGGGGCTGGGTTTTGGCGCGGCACGATGCGCTGATCCCGCGCGAGGTTACCCCCCTGCTGCCCGCCTGGGCGCGGCCCATCGCCGGCTTCGTGCAGATGTTCTCGGGCCGCGAGGGCCGGTCCGGTCGGCCCGGCCAGCGGGTCGGGCAGGCTTTCGAACATCTGGGCCCGGTGGCGATCAAGCTGGGTCAGGTGCTGGCCACCCGCGCCGACATTTTCGGCGTCGAGTTCGCCTCGGACCTGGGCCGGCTCAAGGACCGGCTGCCGCCGTTCCCGATCGAGGAGGCGCGCCGCGAGGTCGAGCGCTCGCTGGGCCGCTCGGTCGAAAGCCTGTTCATCGACTTCGGCGAGCCCGTCGCCGCCGCCTCCCTGGCCCAGGCCCATCCGGCCTGGCTGGCCGACGGCCGCAAGGTGGCGGTCAAGATTCTGCGGCCCGGCGTCGAGCGCAAGGTCTCGCGCGGCCTGGACGCCATGCGGCTGGCGGCGCGTGTCGTCTACCGGCTGGTTCCGGCGGCGCGACGCCTCGAGCCCTCGGCCTTCGTCGAGACCATCGCCCGCGCGCTTCAGCTGGAGCTGGACATGCGGCTGGAGGCGGCGGCGGCCTCCGAGCTGGGCGACGTCATGCGCAAGGCGGCCGAGGAGGGCGGCGGCCACATGACGGCTCCGGCGGTCGTCTGGGATGGCGTGGGCCGGCGCGTGCTGACGCTGGAATGGGCCACCGGCCTGCCGATGACGGACCCTGCTGCGGCCGAGCAGCCGGGGCTGGACAGGAACGCCCTGGCCGACAACGTCGTGCGCGCCTTTCTGGTGCAGGCGCTGGACCACGGCGCCTTCCACGCCGATCTGCACGAGGGCAATCTGTTCGCCTCCGCCCCGGCCGAAGTCATGGCGGTGGATTTCGGCATCGTGGGCCGGCTGGGCCCGGCCGAGCGGCGCTATCTGGCCGAAATCTTGTGGGGCTTCCTCAGCCGCGACTACGACCGGATCGCACGGGTCCATTTCGAGGCGGGCTACGTGCCCCCGCAGCATTCGGTCCAGGCCTTCGCTCAGGCCCTGCGCGCCGTCGGCGAGCCCGTGATCGGCAAGCAAGCTTCACAAGTTTCGATGGGCCGGCTTCTGGGCCAGCTGTTTGAGATCACCGCACTGTTCGACATGCACCTGCGGCCGGAACTGATCCTGCTGCAGAAGACCATGGTGTCCGTCGAGGGCGTGGCCCGGCGGCTGAACCCCGACCACGACCTGTGGGCCGCCGCTCGGCCTGTCGTCGAGCGCTGGATCCGGCGCGAACTGGGGCCGCAGGCGCAGATCAAGGAGACGCTGGAAGAGCTGGTCGGCGCCCTGCGCGCCGTGGCCCGCAAGGTTCAGGAAGAGCCTGGCACGCCGACCACCGTGATCGTGGAGCGCGCCCGCGCCCCGGCCTGGATGGTGGCAGCGGTGACGACTGCGGTGCTGGCCTCCGGCGCCGCCTTGCTTCTGTCGCTTTGGCCCGCGATCCTCGGCTGATCGTTTTCGGAGACCGCTGAATGAAGTCGCTCGCCCTGGCCCTGATGCTGGCCGCCGCGCCTGTCGCCGTCCTGGCGCAGACCGTCCCTTCGGCGCAGGGGCGTCCGGTTGCGGCCGCCGGCGCCGCGCCCAACACCTTCGACGATCCCTCCGCCCGCGCTGCTGCGCCGCAAGCCGCCGCCCAGGCGGCTCAGGCTCAGCCCGCAGACCAGGCCCAAGCCCCCGACGTGGCCCGCGCTGAGCGCACCCTGCGCGAGGTGATCGCCGCCGCCCAGAGCGGCGAGTTCGACTATTCGGTGTTCAGCGACAGCCTGGCGGTCCAGATCCGCGCGCAATCGGCCCAGGTCACGCCTCTGGTTCAGGGCTTCGGCGCGCTGCGCAGCGTCACCTACGCCGGCGAGCAACAGGGCGCGGACCTCTTCGAGGTGGTGTTCGCCAATGCGGAAACCCAATGGATCATAGGCTTCGATGAGGACGACAAGGTCGGCGCCCTGCTGTTCCGTCCCAAGCCGGAAGAGTGATCGGCCGAGGTTGATTTCCGTCTCCCCGGCGAAGACCGGGGTCTAGATGATAAAGCGGCGCGCATCTGGTCCTGGGCCCCGGCCTTCGCCGGGGAGTCGGGTTCAGACCGGCCTGCTAGCCCCTAATCCATCGCCGGCTTGCCGCGGCCGCTCTTGATGGCGGCGCGGCCGGACTTGGCCTTCAGCCGCCGCTCCTTCGACGCCTTGGTGGGGCGGGTGGGGACTCGATAGGCGGGCGCACGCCAGGTTTCCTCGACCAGGGCTTCCAGCCGTTCGATGGCGTCGGCGCGGTTCCGCTCCTGGGTGCGAAAGCGGGTGGCGGTGAAGACGATCACCCCGTCCTGGGTCAGCTTTGAGCCGGCCGCCTTCATCAGCCGTGTCCGCGCACCCTCGGTCAGAGAGGGCGAGTTCAGCGCGTCGAAGCGCATCTGGACCGCGGTCGAGACCTTGTTGACGTTCTGCCCGCCCGGGCCGCCGGCGCGGAAGAAGCGGAACTCGAGCTCATCTTCAGGAATGCGGCCCATCAGATGGCCTTTCGCGCCCGCACCACGGCGGCGTCGAGCGCCTGCAGGAAGCGTGAGCGGTCGGCCGCTGAGAACGGCGGGGGACCGGATGTCGCCACGCCCATGGAGCGTAGGTGCTCGCCCACCATGCGGCCGGCCAGGGCCGAACCGATGCTGTCGGGCGTGAAGGGTTGGCCGTTGGACTTGAGCGCCTGAGCCCCGGCCTTCAGGCAGCGGTCGGCCAGAGGAATGTCGGCGGTGATCACCACGTCGCCCGGCCCGGCGCGCTCAGCGATCCAGTCGTCGGCGATGTCAGGCCCGGCGTCGACCACCACCTGCTCGATCAGCGCCTCGCGCGGCGTGTTGATCCAGGCGTTGGACACGACGAAGGTCTTGAGGCCATAGCGTCGTGCGACGCGATAGACCTCTTCCTTCACCGGGCAGGCGTCGGCGTCGATGTAGAGGCTGGTTGGCATCGGGCCATCATGGCCCGATGCGCGTGTCTCGAACAGATCGGATCAGAACACCCGGCCGCCGACGCCGCCGTCCAGAACCATGCTGGCGCCGGCCACGGCCACGCCTTGGGTCTCGACGATTTCCTCGCGGTACTCGGTGTAGGTTTCCTCGCGATACAGGGTCAGCACCTTCAGACCCGCGCCATAGCGGCGCAGCAGCGAGCGCTCGTTGCAGTCACGTTCGGGCTTTTCGGGGCGGCATTCGATGCGGCCGCCGCCGCCATGCCACAGGGCCTCGCGCTTGCGGCACATCAGGGTTTCGCCGCCGTCGAAATCGGCCTGGCCGTTCCAGTCGGCGATGGACATCTGCAGGCGCGAACCGGCGATGCAGCGATACAGTTCGCCCTCATAGTCCTCGCGCACGTCGCGACCGGGACGGACCTGCGAAGCGGGGTGCGGCACGTTGCGGTCGTCGATGCAGACGGCGCGGATCACGACCTGTTTGCGGATCGAGCGGGTGGCGGTGAAGGGCACGCGGATCAGCTGGGCGACGCGGGCGCCTTCGACGTTCAGCCCTTGGATGGCGGTGGGGTAGGGCTGATCGACGTGGACATAGGCCGAGCCGCCGCCGCCGACATAGACGGTCGAACCGGCGCGGGCGTTGATGGCGGCGCGCGCCGAGGCGCTGGCGCTGGCCGCCGCATTGACGTTGACGTTCACATTGACGTTGCCGCCGCCGCAGCAGGGCGTGGGCGGAGGCGGCGGGGTGCAGCAGGGCACGGGCGGCGGCGGCGGCGGCGGCGGCGGCGCGCAGCACGGCGGCGGGGGGGGCTCGCAGCCCGAACCGCATTGCGCGGCGGCCGTGTCGGCCACGGCCATCACGGCGAAGAAACCGAACAGCGCCGGCAGCCAGGTCTTGATCCGCACCCGCATGGGCTGGAACTCCCGAATTGAAACGTCGCGGCCGCGTTGCAAGTCACGGGCCGCCATCCGGGCATTGAAGGGCAAAAGCCTTGCGTTTTCGTTGCGCGCCGCGATTCAGGCGGGTTTCAGACCCGCGGCGTAGCGTTTCCAGTTCTGCACATAGTGTTCCGCCGAGACACGAAGCGCCTCGATCTGGCCCGGCTCCAAGGTCTTCACCACCTTGCCCGGCTGGCCCATGACCAGCGAGCCGTCCGGGATGACCTTGCCTTCGGTGATCAGGGCGTTGGCCCCAATGATGCAGTCCCGGCCGATCACCGCGCGGCCCAGGATCACCGCCCCGATGCCGATCAGGCTGTTGTCGCCGATGGTACAGCTGTGGAGCATGGCCTTGTGGCCCACTGTCACCCCGTCGCCGATGATCAGCGGCTGGCCGGGATCGGAGTGAAGGACGCTGCCGTCCTGAATGTTGGTGTCGCGCCCGATGACGATCGGATCGTTGTCGCCGCGGACCACCGCGCCGAACCAGACGCTGGCGCCAGGCTTCATCGTCACGTCGCCCAGAACGGTCGCGCCGGGCGCAATCCAGTATTCGCCAGCGGCCGGCAGAGTGGGTTTCTTGTCGTCCAGAGCGAAGACCGTCATGAATTCATCACCTTATCTTTTTGACGACAGGGCCTTTCAGCCTTTGGAAACCACGATAGCATCAGTGTGTTGAAGCGATTCGAGGCCTCTCGTTTCTGGCCTCCAATCCGAAGCCGGATCAAGCCCGGTCCGGTCAGGCCCAGGAGAATGCGCGTGGCGTGTTCGGATCGGCGGCTGCGGCCGCTGGAGGCTGGCTCTCCATCCGATCCAGGCGGCGCGCGGCCTTCTGTCGATCCCCTCCCCACCCCCTGTCTCAGGCGGAACCCGATCGGGTCCGCCTTTTTTATTGCCTGGAGGCGTCCATGACCAAACGTGCGGCCCTGAAGCGTCAAATGCGCGAAGGCGTGCTGGATTCACGGCAGTTCACGGAGGAGTCCAAGGTTCGGCGATTGCCGACCCACTCCGGCTGGTCGCCTCACCCCTCCAACGACGACCGCGACCAGGCCTATCTCAAGACGCTGAAGCCCAAGTCCGACGGCCAGGCCGAACTGATGGAGGCGATCGACCACCATAACCTGGTCATGGCCCTGGGCCCGGCCGGCACCGGCAAGACCTATCTGGCGGTGGCCAAGGCGGTCGAGGCGCTGGAAGCCGGCAAGGTCGGGCGCATCGTGCTGAGCCGCCCGGCGGTCGAGGCCGGCGAATCCATCGGATTCCTGCCCGGCGACATGGAGGACAAGCTGGCCCCCTATCTGCGGCCGCTCTACGACGCCCTGTCGGACCGGCTGTCGATGAAGCGGGTCAAGGCGCTGATGGCCGAAGGGCTGATCGAGATCGCCCCGGTCGGCTACATGCGGGGCCGCACGCTGAACAACGCCTTCATCGTCGTCGACGAGGCGCAGAACTGCACCTACGTCCAGCTCAAGATGCTGCTGACGCGCCTGGGCTGGCACTCGACCATGGTGGTGACGGGCGACCCGCAGCAGTCAGATCTGCTGCCCGGCATCTCCGGGCTCTCGGACATCTCCGCGCGGCTGGAGGCGGTGCCGGACATCGCCGTCGTGCGTCTGGCCGAACGGGACATCGTGCGCCACCCCCTGGTGGCCAGCATGATCGGGGTGCTTTGATCTGGCCTATCGCGCTTCGCGCTGCTTGAGGCCTTTGTTCCGGCCTACCGCGCCTCGCGCTGCTTGAGGCTTTTGATCTGGCCTGCCGCGCTTCGCGCGACTTGAGGCCGGTCCAGGTTCGCCGCGTCCAGCGGTAGATCTAGACCGGCTTCGGCTCGGGGCTGGGGCTGGTCGGATCGGGGATGGCCTTGATCTGGTCGGCCGCCAGCTTTTCGGGGGGATCGCCGGGCTTGCGCGGCGGCGCGGGCGGCGCGCCCAGGCGGTCGATCAGCTTGAACACGAACGGATTGACCGAGATCGAGATCAGGGCCGCGGCCAGGATCAGATCGTGAGTCTCGCGGCTCATGGCGCCCAGGCTCATGGAAAGCGCCGCCAGAATGAAGGAGAACTCCCCGATCTGGGCCAGGCTGGCGGCGACGGTCAGTCCGGTCTTGCGGTCCAGGCCGAACTGCTTGGCAATCGCCAGCGCGGCCAGCGACTTGCCGACGATGACAATGGCCACCACGCCGAACACGGCCCAGGGCTGGCGCAGGATGATGTGCCAGTCGAACAGCATGCCCACCGACACGAAGAACAGCACGGCGAAGGCGTCGCGCAGCGGCAGCGACCGCTCCGCCGCATTGTGACCCAGCGGCGAACCGTTCAGCACCAGGCCGGCGACGAAGGCGCCCAGAGCGAACGAAGCGCCGAAGACCTCATAGGCCAGCCAGGCGATGCCCAGGGCGATCGACAGGACGCCCAGGGTGAACAGCTCGCGCGACTTGGTGTGGGCGATGCGCACCAGAAGCCAAGGCAGCACCCGGCCGCCGACCACGAACATCAGGCCCACGAAGGCGGCGACCTTGACCAGGGTCCAGGCGACGTCGCCCGCCAGAGCCGCGGCCTGGATCGGCTGGCCCGCCGGGGTCACCAGCAGGGGCAGCATGACCAGGGCGATGACGATCACCAGATCCTCGACGATCAGCCAGCCGACGGCGATGCGGCCGATCTCGCCCTTCTGCTGCTTGCGCTCCTCCAGCGCCCGGATCAGCACCACCGTCGAGGCGACCGACAGCGAGAAGCCCAGCAGGATGGCCTCGACATCCGAGAGACCGAGCACGAACCGGCCCAGCAGCCAGCCCAGGCCGGTCGCGGCCGCGATCTGAACCACAGCGCCCGGCACGGCGACCTTGCGCACCCGCATCAGGTCTTGCGGCGAGAAGTGCAGGCCAACGCCGAACATCAGCAGAATGACGCCGATCTCGGCCAGCTGGGGCGCCAGCTCCATGTCGGCGACATAGCCGGGCGTATAGGGGCCGACGATCACGCCCGCGACCAGATAGCCGACGAGGGGCGAAAGCTTCAGCCGATTGGCCGCCATCCCGAACACAAAGGCCAGCACGAAGCCGCCGACCAGAGTGAGAATCAGGCTGTCGGCGTGCGGCATCGGCGCTCCTGGCGGCGGATCGGATTTTCGGGCTCAGCTCCGCAACTTGGGCACGAACCGCCCTAACGGCAAGGCTTGGCCGAAGCCGTTTTCGCCGTCAGTCGACGCAGATAGTCGGCTCGGCCTTGCCGTCCTTGATCGTGGTGTAGCAGCCGAAGCGGTCGCTGTCGGCCTGACAGACACCGGCGACCGCCTGGCCCTCGGCCGGTCGGGCGTTGTCGCCCTGAACGCGGCAGTCGCCCTGGCACTGGGCGCCGTCGGTGCACCGCTTGCCGGCGTCGGCGTATTTGACGATGCACTGCCAGCTCTGCATGCGGCCCACCTGGCGCATCTCTCCGCCGCGACGGGCGCAGGCCTGGGCGTCGGCGCTCTGGACCGGAGCGGCGGCTTCGGGGCCGGTCGTCTCGGCCCCGGGCATTGGCGCGCAGGCGGCGAGCAGCAGCCCGAAGGCGGCGGCGATGGCGGAGAGTTTCATTGGACCTGTGCCTTGTCGAAGCCCGACCAGCAGTCATCGTAGTCAAGCTGCATCTGCGGCGACTGCTCCGCCCATTTCGTTACCCGGATCGGCATGCGAGTCTCGAACATGAAGGCCAGGGTGTTCTCGATCTTGTGCGGCTTCAGCTCGGCCCTGGTGGCGCCGGTCCAGCTGGCCTGATCCGGGCCATGGCCGCTCATGCGGTTGTGCAGCGAGGCGCCGCCGGGTGCGAAGCCGCCCTCCTTGGCATCATAGGCGCCGTGAATCAGGCCCATGAACTCGCTCATGACGTTTCTGTGGAACCACGGCGGACGGAAGGTGTCCTCGGCCACCATCCAGCGCGGCGGGAAGATGACGAAGTCGCAGTTGGCCGTGCCCGGCGTGTCCGACGGGCTGGTCAGGACTGTGAAGATCGACGGGTCCGGGTGGTCGAAGCTGACCGTGCCGATGGTGTTGAACCGCGCCGTGTCATAGCGGCAGGGCGCGTAGTTGCCGTGCCAGGCCACCACGTCCAGCGGCGAATGATCGAAGGTCGTGGCCCACAGCCGGCCGCCGTATTTCTGGACGCACTGGGTCGCACGATCCACGTCCTCGAAGGCGGCGACCGGCGTCTCGAAATCGCGCGGATTGGCCAGGCCGTTCGAGCCGATGGGGCCCAGGTCCGGCAGCTGGAAAGCCGCGCCGTAGTTCTCGCAGACATAGCCCCGCGACGGACCGTCCAGCTCGACGCGGAAACGCACGCCGCGCGGGATCAGGACGATGTGGCCCGGTTGAGCCTCGATCACGCCCAGCTCGGTGACGAAACGGTGCGCGCCGTCCTGCGGCACGATCAGCAACTCGCCGTCGGCGTCGTAGAAGACGCGGTCGATCATCGATCGGTTGGCGGCGTACAGGTGGATGCCGACGCCCAGGCCCGCGTCCGCGTCGCCGTTGCCGCCATAGGTGACCAGTCCCTCGACCCAGTCGGTCGGCTGGTCCGGCATGGGCAGCGGGTCCCAGCGCATGCGGTTCGGGTTCGGCGGCGTCTCGTCGAAGGGGGTGGAGCGCACCCGTCCCTGATCAAAGGGGACGTAGGGGCCGTGCTGGGCCGACGGTCGCAGACGATACAGCCAGCTGCGCAGATTGTGGTCGCGCGGCGCGGTGAAGGCCGTGCCCGACAACTGTTCGGCATACAGGCCCATGGCCGGGCGCTGGGGCGAGTTGCGGCCCTGCGGCAGGGCGCCGGGCGCGGCCTCGGTCGCGAAATGATTGGCGAAGCCGGTCATATAGGCGGGCGCGTTGGATCGCGTCGTCATCAGCGTGTCTCCCTTGGCTCCGGTTTAGCCGCGCGGGCCGAACGGGACCACCTTGTTCATGCGGTCGTGGCCGATGTCGGCGGTTCCCAAGTAGGCGATGCCCGAGCGGTCGCACCAGTAGCGCACGATTTCCTCGGCCGTCAGACCGAACTCCGGGTCGTTGGGCGTGACGTCCGACACGCGGCCCAGGCGCAGACCGGCGATGCGCCGCATCGACGCCTGGCCGGTCAGATGGAACATCATCCGGTCGACCCGATACAGCGCCTCCGACACCTCTTCGATCATGACGACATGGCCCGACAGGTCAGGCTCCAGCGCCGTGCCGACCAGCTGGTCCAGGATGGTCAGGTTGAAGGCCACGGCCGGCCGGGGGTCGGCCGCCAGCGACGGCTCCCACTCCAGCGCCTCGCCGCGCGTCAGCCAGGCCAGGGCCCGCTCAGCGGCGGCCGGATCACGCACCGCGTCCGACGCCATCGGCCCGTGCGCCAGGCCGTTGAAGCCGGCCTTGTACATCAGCGCCATCAGACTGCCGGCGTCGGAATAGCCGAGGTAGCGCTTCTTGCGCGCCACGTCGTCCAGGCGCGGCACCACGGCCTCGGCGATGCGGCACGAGCCGTAGCCGCCGCGCGCGAACCAGATCGCGTCCAGGCGCGGGTCGTTGGCGAACTCGATGAAGGCCCGAGCACGCGCGGCGTCGTCGCCGCCGAAATGGCCGTGCTTGGAGTAGAGCGACGGGTGCAGCACCACCGACACCGAGCGGTCGGGAAACCGCTGGGCCATGAACGCCTCGATCGCCTCGCCCCGGCCGGGGTCGAAGCGCGAGCTGGCGTTGACGATGCCGATCTTCATCTAGTCTCTCGTTCTTTCGCTACCGCCATCCGCGCGGCGGATGGCTGCTTGAGCGATGCGGCCTCCATGCTATCGAGGCCGCCGGACATTCCCCGGTTTCGCGGACTGAAATCAAGCCGATGAGCGACGACTACTTCTTCTGCGGGATCGGCGGGTCCGGCATGCTGCCCCTGGCCATGATCGTCCAGGCGCGCGGCGGGCGCATCGCGGGCTCGGACCGGGCGCTGGACCAGGGCCGGACGCCGGACAAGTTCGCCTGGCTGCGTGACCATGGCGTCGCCCTGCACCCCCAGGACGGTTCGGGCGTGCGCGCCGGCCAGATCCTGGTCGCCACCGGCGCGGTCGAAGACACAGTGCCCGACATCGCGGCGGCCCGGCGCGTCGCCGCGACGATCAAGACGCGGCCCGAACTGCTCAGCGAACTGTTCAACGCGGCGCAGACCTCGGTCGGCGTGGCGGGCACCAGCGGCAAGTCCACCATTACCGGCATGATCGCCTGGATCCTGGACCAGGCCGGGCGCAGGCCCACCGTGATGAACGGCGCGGTGATGAAGAACTTCGTCTCGGCCGAAAACCCCTTCGCCTCGGCGGTCGTGGGCGACGCCGTCCTGTTCGCCGCCGAGGTGGACGAGAGCGACGGCTCCATCGCCCGCTACCGACCGACGGTGGCGGTGGTGTCGAACATTTCGCTGGACCACAAGTCGATGGAGGAACTGCGCGACCTGTTCGGCGGCTTCGTGGAGCGGTCAGAGACGGCGGTGCTGAATCTCGACAATCCCGAGACGGCGGCGTTGGCCCAGGAGCGGGCGGCGCGCGGTCCGGTCGTGACCTTTGCGATGGGCGCCGCCGAGGCGGACCTTTCAGCGCACGATCTGGAGCCGCTGGCTGGCGGGATGCGCTTCGTGCTGGACGATCGTGCGGGCGCGCGCCGCATTCCGGTGGAGCTGGCCGCGCCGGGCGCGCACAACGTCGCCAACGCCCTGGCCGCCCTGGGCGCCGTGCAGGCGCTGGGGGTCGATCTGGACCAAGGCGTCGCGGCGTTGAAAACCTTCCAGGGCATCCGACGTCGGCTGGAGGTGGTGGGCGCGGCGAACGGGGTGACCGTCATCGACGACTTCGCCCACAACCCCGACAAGATCGCCGCCACCTTGAAGACCCTGCACGCCTTCGACGGGCGGCTTCTGATCCTGTTCCAGCCGCACGGCTTCGGCCCGCTGAAGCTGATGAAGTCGGAATTCATCGAGGGCTTCGCCGGCCTCATGCGCCCCGACGACGTGCTGCTGATGCCCGAGCCGGTCTATTACGGCGGCACGACGGACCGCAGCGTCGGCAGCGTGGACATCGCCGAGGGCGTGCGCGCGGCGGGCCGTCAGGCGCAGGCGCTGGGCGACCGCGCGGCCTGCGGCGACCGCCTGATCGAACTGGCCCGGCCAGGCGACCGCATCGTCGTCATGGGCGCGCGCGACGACACCCTGTCGGACTTCGCCAGAGGTCTGCTGACTCGACTGTGATGGACTCCCTTGCCGCGCGGTCGCTCCCCGTTAGGAAATGCCCAGCGGCCCGTAGAGCCAGGTCAGCCAGAGTCCGATCGCCAGGAAGACACCGAACGGCAGGCGGTCGTCGCCCCGCACGGTCCGCCTGAGCAACAGCCGCGCCGTCACCAGGCTGAAGGCGGCCGCGCAGGCCCACAGCAGCACGCTGGGCAGGCCCATCCAGCCGACCCAGGCCCCCGCCGCCCCGAACAGGAAGGGGTCGCCGCCGCCCAGCCCGTCGCGCCCGCGCACCCGGCGATAGGCGAAGGCCAAGAGCCACAGCAGGCCGAAGCCCGCGACGACGCCGACGCCGCCCGCAATCAGGCCCTGCGTTCCGCTCAGCAGCCAGGCGGCGACCAGCCCCGTGACCGCCAGCGGCCAGGTCAGGACGTCAGGCAGCCAGAAATGCTCGCCGTCCACCAGGGCGATCAGCAACAGTTGCCAGCCCAGCACGACGGTCGCCGCCACGGTCATCCAGCCTTGGCCGTTCAGCGCCGCCCAGACGCCGATCAGGGCGGCGGCGGTTTCGATCAGCGGATAGCGCCGTGAAACGGCCGCGCCGCACGCCGTGCAGCGTCCGCGCAGGGCCAGCCAGCTGAACACCGGGATCAGGTTCCAGGGCTTGATCGGCGTCTCGCACGACCGGCACCGCGACGGGGCGAAGACAACGTCCTCCTCGGCCGGCAGGCGCACGCTGACGGCGGCGATGAAGCTGCCGAACACCAGGCCGAGCAAAGCCAGGATCAGGACGACGGCGAGGGTTTCGGCCATGGGCGCTCCGACGGGCTCTCGTCGGGTTTAGCCGCCCCCGAGCGCTACGGCCACGCGATAGGTCACGAAGGACGCCAGATAGGCCAGGCCGAACATGTAGCCCACCATGACCCAGGTCCACTTCAGCGAGTTGGTCTCGCGCCGCACCACGCCTAGAGTCGCCACGCACTGGGGCGCAAAGACATACCAGGCCAGGAAGGACAGGGCCGTGGCCAGCGACCAGTGAGCCGCCAAGGTCGAGGCCAGGGCGCTGACGCCCGCACCCTCGGCGTCGGCGATGGCGTATGTGGCGCCCAGCGCCGCCACCGCGACCTCGCGCGCCGCCATGCCGGGGATCAGCGCCACCACCATCTGCCAGTTGAAGCCGATGGGGGCGAAGATCGGCTCCAGCGCCCGGCCGATCATGCCCGCGAAGGAATAGTCGATGGCCGGCAGGGTCGCGCCCTCGGGCGGATAGGGGAAGGTGGCCAGCACCCACAGCAGGATGACCAGCGGCAGGATGATGCGGCCGGCCCGGACCAGGAATATTCGTGCGCGGAGCCAAAGATTGAAGGCCACGCTGCGCAGGTGGGGCGTTTTGTAAGCCGGGAGCTCCATCATGAAGGGCTCCACCGCGCCTCGCCAGAACACCTTGCGGATCAGCCACGACACGGTCAGGGCGCTGACAATGCCCGCAGCGTAAAGACCGAACATCACCAGCCCCTGCAGATTGGCGAAGCCCCAGACCGTCTCACTGGGAATGAAGGCGGCGATGATCAGGGTGTAGACAGGAATCCGCGCCGAACAGGTCATCAGCGGCGCGACCAGGATGGTGGTCAGCCGATCGCGTTTGGAATCGATCACCCGCGCCGCCATGACGCCGGGAATGGCGCAGGCGAAGCTGGACAGGAGCGGGATGAAGGCGCGGCCGTGCAGGCCCGCCCCGCCCATGATCTTGTCCATCAGGAAGGCGGCCCGGGCCATGTAGCCGAAGTCCTCCAGCGCGATGATGAACAGGAACAGGATCAGGATCTGCGGCAGGAAGACCAGCACGCTGCCGACACCGGCGATGATCCCGTCGACCACCAGGCTCTCAAGGAGTCCGTCGGGTAGAATCGCTGCGGCTCCGACGCCGAGCGCGCCGATCCCAGCCTCGATTCCGTCCATCAGCGGCGCGGCCCAGGCGAAGACGGCCTGAAACATGACGAACAGCAGGGTCAGCAGGATCAGCAGGCCGCCGACGGGGTGCAGCAGCACGGCGTCGATCCGGCCTGTCAGGGTGTCGGGCCGTTCGGGCGGACGCACGCAGGCCTTCATGATGCGCTCGGCCTCGCGGTGGGCGCCGCGCAGCTGGGCGGCGTCCGGCGCCTGCCAGAGATTTTCGCCCGGCGCCCGCGCCGTGTTCTCGATCGTGGCGACCAGATCAGCGATTCCGCGCCGGCGCGTCGCCGTGGTCGTGACGACCGGCAGGCCCAGCTCGGCCGACAACCGCTCCAGGTCGATACGCAGGCCCTGGCGTTCGGCGATGTCGTACATGTTCAGGGCCAGCACGGCCGCACGGCCGACCGTCTTGATCTCGAGCGCCAAGCGCAGGGCGAGGCGCATATTGGTGGCGTCGGCGACGCAGACGATCAGGTCGGGTTCGGGCTCGCCCGCCAGCCGACCCAGCACGGCGTCGCGCGTGACCTCTTCGTCAGGACTGCGCGCGCGCAGCGAATAGGTGCCGGGCAGATCCAGCACCGACAGGGTGCGGCCCGAGGGCGCGTGGATGCGCCCCTCCTTCCGCTCGACTGTCACCCCGGCGTAGTTGGCGACTTTCTGGTGGGCGCCGGTCAGGGCGTTGAACAGGGCGGTCTTGCCGCTGTTGGGCGCGCCGACCAGAGCGATGCGGGCGGAGCGGACGACCATATCCATCAGGCGGGGTCTCCGACTCGCACGGTCAGGCTGGCCGCCTCGTGGCGACGCAGGGCCACGCGCATGTCGTCGACCTTGAGCGCCAGGGGATCGCCGCCAAACAGGCCCTGATGCAGCACCTCGACCGTCGCGCCTTCGACAAAGCCCAGCTCCAGCAGGCGGCGCTCAAGCTCCAGCGCATGATCCATATGGTGACAGTGGTCGCCGACCTGGACGATCACGCCGCGGTCGCCGGGTCGGGCCTGGCTGAGTTTGATGGTGTCGCTCATTGGGAGTCCGTCGCATGCGGCGCCTGGCCGCAGTTACTCCGCCGGTGATTATCAGTCGCAACGGGCGCGCGTCCAGCGTTGGAACCGCTTGCGAGGGTTTGCGGGTGGTTTATTCAGGCCGCCACCCGGAGGTTCGCCCATGCGCTCGATCAGACCGTTCGCCCCGCTGCTCGCCGTTGTCGCCCTGGCGGGTTGCGGCCAGGGCGGAGAGCCCGCCGCGCCCAAGGCGCCGGCGCGTCCGGCGCTGACCGACGCCCAGCGCGAGGCCTTGCTGGCCTCCTTGCCGGCTCCGTACAACGCCGGCGACATGGAGAACGGACGGCGCGCCTTCGCGCGATGCCGCTCGTGTCACACGATCACCGACGGCGGCCCCAACATGACCGGGCCCAATCTATGGGGCGTGTTTGGTCGCGGCGCGGGGTCGCACCCCGGCTACAACTATTCGAACGCGCTCAGGGAGGCGGACTTCGCTTGGGACGCCCAGCGTCTGGACGACTGGCTGGCCAATCCGCGCACCTTCCTGCCGGGCAACAAGATGACCTTCCCCGGCCTGCCGGACGCCTCGGACCGCCGCGACGTCATCGCCTGGCTGAAGGTCGAGACGGGCTATGGGCAGGCGGCGCCGACGGCGCACGCCGCCCCCTGACCTATTCCGCCGCCGCCGGCAGCTTGTCGTTGGCGGTGGCTTCCTGGGCTTCCCATTCCTCGATCTTGCGGGCGGTCCATTCCGGCGACTTGGTGAAGCGCGCCAGCACTCCGTAGATCACCGGGACGACAAACAGGGTCAGCATGGTGGCGAAGATGGCGCCCCAGAAGATGACCACGCCGATGGTCTGGCGGCTGCCTGCGCCCGCACCCTGCCACAGCACCAGGGGCAGGGCCCCGAACGAGGTGGCGATTGCGGTCATGACGATGGGCCGCAGGCGCAGCGAGGAAGACTCGATGATCGCCTCGCGGATGCTTCGGCCCTGGTCGCGCAGCTGATTGGCGAACTCCACGATCAGAATGCCGTTCTTGGCCGCCACGCCGATCAGGATGATCAGGCCGATCTGCGAATAGATGTTCAGGCTGGACCCCGCCATGACCAAGCCGAACAGCCCGCCGGCGGCCGCCAGCGGCACGGTCAGCATGATGACCGCTGGCGTGATCCAGCTCTCGAACTGGGCCGCCAGCACCAGGAAGACGAGCAGCAGCGCCAGGGCGAAGGCCCAGGCCACGGCGCTGCCGGCCTCCTGCTGGTCGCGCGCTGCGCCGCCCCATCGGATGGTGGCCACGCCCTGCGGCTGCTGGGCGGCCTGATCCTCGAGGAAGGCCATGGCGTCGGCGATGGTGGTGCCGGGGTTCAGGTCGGCCTGCAGGCTGATCGAACGCTGGCGGTCCAGGCGGCGGCGGTCGGGCGTGTCGCCCGAGGTCTGAGTCGTGACCACAGACGACAGCGGCACCAGCTGGCCCGCACCAGTCGAAACATAGAGCGCCTGCAGGTCCGAGACCTCTCGGCGGTTGTCGCGGTCGGTCTGCAGGATGACGTCGTATTCCTGACCACCCTTGATGTAGGTGGTCGCCCGGCGCGAACCGAACATGGTCTCGAGCGTGCGCCCGATCTGCTGTGACGACACGCCCAGGGCGGCCGCCTGCTGAGGGTCGACGTCGACCAGCAGGCGCGGCGCGTTGGGCTCATAATTCAGACGCGGGCGCGAGAAGCCCGGATTCTCCAGCGAGGCGGCCAGGATCGGCTGCAGCCAGCGATAGATGTCTTCGTACTCGGACCCCGTCGCGATCAGCTCGATCGAGTTGGAGTTGCCGCCGCCGCGCTGGAAGGCGCCCGGGGTCGAGGCGTTGACCTGGGCGTCGGTCTGGGTGCGCAGCTTGCCGTTCAGCTCCTGGGCGATCTCGTCGGCCGAGCGGTCGCGCTCGGACCAGTCCTTGAGCGTCAGGCTGGCGTTGCCCGAATTGAAGCTGCCGCCGCCGAAGCCGGGGGCCGAGACCAGATAGCTGTCGACCTCGCCGTTCTGCGCGTATTCGGCCAGGATCGGCTCCAGGCCCAGCATGATCCTGCGCGTATAGTCGAAGCCCGCGCCCTCGGGCCCCTGGACCCTGATGCCGACGCGGCCCCTGTCTTCGGACGGCACCAGTTCGTTGGGCAGGGTGAAGAACATGCCCGCCGCCCCGGCCATGACCAGAAGCACCATGCCGGCCACGCCGGCGATGGCGATGCGACGGCCCAGGAGAGCGCCCAGCGATCGCTGATACGACGTCTTGACGCTGTCCATGATCCGATCCACCCGACCCGCGAAGCCGCTGGACCCGCGGGCGGGCTTGAGGATCTTGGACGCCAGCATGGGCGACAGGCTGAGCGCCAGGAAGGCGGAGAAGGCCACCGCCGCCGCGATCGCCGCCGCCAGTTCGACGAACAGGCGGCCGACGTAGCCCGGCAGGAACAGCAACGGCGCGAAAACGGCCAGAAGCACGACGGTGGTGGCCACGACGGCGAAGAAGACCTGCCGGGCGCCGCGCTCGGCGGCGACCAGCGGCGGCTCGCCGTGATCCAGGCGGCGCTGGATGTTTTCGGTCACGACGATGGCGTCGTCCACCACCAGGCCGATGGCGAGCACCAGGGCCAGAAGCGTCAGCAGGTTCAGCGAGAAGCCCAGCGGAGCCAAGATGATGAAGGTCGCCAGAAGACAGATGGGCGCCACCACCGACGGGATCAGCGCTGCGCGCCAGCTGCCCAGGAAGACGAAGTTCACCAGGGCCACCAGGGCTAGGGCTATGCCCATGGTGATCCAGACCTCGTCGATGGCGTGCGAGGTGAACACCGAGTTGTCCGAACCCATCACCAGTTCCGTGCCCTCGGGCAGGGTCGGCTGGATTTCCTCCATCAGAGCGCGGACGCCGTCGGAGATGGCCAGGTCATTGGACTGCGCCTGGCGGGTCACCGCCAGGCCGATCTGGTCCAGACCGTTGCCGCGGAACAGGCGACGGTCTTCGGCGGCCGCCTCTTCGACGCGCGCCACGTCGCCGAGGCGCGTGACATAGGTCGGCTGGCCCTGAATGACGCCCGAAGCGCCACTGCCCGGCTGGGACGCTGCGCCGCCCGTGCCGATCGGCAGCTGGGCGAACTCGGCGGCGGTGGCGTAGTTGCGCGCCACACGCACCGTATAGTCCTTGTCGGTCGACTCCAGCGCGCCGGCCGGCAGCTCGACGTTCTGGGTGCTGAGCGCGTTCTCGACGTCGGTGACCGTCAGACCCCGCGCGCCCAGCGCCGCGGCGTCCAACCATATGCGCATGGCGTAGCGCTGCTCGCCGTAGATCTGAACCTGGGCCACGCCGTCCACGGTCGCCAGGCGGTCGACCAGATAGCGGTCAGCGTAGTCAGTCAGCTCCAGCCGGTTCATGGTCTCGGAGCGCAGGAACAGGATGATGATCGGCTGGCTGTCTGAGTCGGCCTTGGCGACAGTCGGCGGGTCCGCCTGCTGCGGCAGGCGGCCCAGAACGCGGCTGACCCGATCGCGCACGTCGTTGGCCGCATCGTCGATGTCGCGGTCCAGGCTGAACTCGATATTGACGTTGGACCGGCCGTCGCGGCTGGTGGAGTTGATGCGCTGGATGCCCTGGATGCCTGCGATCTGCTGTTCGATCGGCTCGGTGATCCGGCTTTCGATGACCTCGGCCGAGGCGCCGGCGTAGCTGGTGCTGATCGAGACGATCGGCGGATCGACGTCGGGCAGTTCGCGCACAGGCAAGAAGAAGAAGGCGGCCGCGCCGATGACGCACAGCACGATGGCGGCGACGGCGGCGAAGACCGGGCGCCGTACCGAAAGGTCGGACAGCATCATGACGCGGGACGCCCGGCGGCTTGGGGTGCAGCGGCGCGCGCTGCGGGCTGGGCGGCCGCCTGACCGTCCTCGACGCGGATGGGCGCGCCGGGCTGGATGCGGTTCAGGCCGGTCCCGACGATCCGTTCGCCGGCGTCCACGCCCGAGGTGATCTCCACAAAGCCGTTCTCGACCGAGCCGGTGACGACCTCGACGCGTTGGGCGGTCGAGCCGCGCTCGCCGCGCGCGATCCGATAGACGAAGGCGCCCTCGCCCTCGTACTGCACTGCCGATTCAGGCGCGGCCGGCGCTGTGCGGCGGCCCTGCTGGACCGAGACTCGCATTAGGGTGCCCGGACGGATGCGGTTGCCGGGATTGGCGAACTCGGCCCGAGCGGTGATGGCGCGCGTCGTCTCGTCCACCCGCGTGTCGAGCAGGGCGATGCGCCCCGAGAAGGTTTCGCCCGGATAGGCGTCGGCGGTCGCGGTGATGGGCGTGCCCGAGGTCAGAGTGCCCGCGAAACGCTCCGGCACGGGGAAGTCGACCCGGATCACCGAAACGTCGTCCAGGGTGGTGATGACGGCGCCCGGATTGATCAGCGTGCCAGCCGTCACCGTGGTCAGGCCCAGGCGGCCCGCGAAGGGGGCGCGGATCACGCGCTCGCCCTGCTGGACCTCGGCCGCCTGCAGGTTGGCGCGGGCGCGCGCCAGGGCGGTTTCGGCCTGTTCGGCCATCATGCGCGGCGCGAAGCCCCGCTCGGCGAGGGTCGAATAGCGTTCGTAGTCGCGCTCCGCCTCGACGACAGCCGCACGCGCCTCGGCGACGCCGGCGGCCTCCTGCTGAGCCCGCAGTTCCACGAGGGGGGTGCCCGCCGCCACGACCTGGCCGTCTCGGAAAAGCACGCGCGTGATCAACTGCGACGTGTTGGAGGTGATGTTCACGGAACGTCGTCCGCGCGCCACACCCAGCACCTGCAGGCTGTCGGAGAACTCGCGCGGCTGCACCGCCACCTGCGACACCAACTGACCGCCGCCTCGCCCGCCTGGCCCGCCAGGACCCCCCGGTCGGCCGCCCGCATCGTCCGCCAGGGCGATGCGGAGAATCGCCGCGAGGGCCATCAGCCCCACCAAGACGGCGGCGGCGATGATGAAGAAATGTCGCTTGATCACGCGGCGGCGGCTCCGAAACTCATGTCGGCTCGCCATACAGGAGGCCCCTCCCACTGGCGAGATTAAGTCTGTGTAACGATTGGGTGTTCGCGTTCCGTCGCCGCGCCCGTCAGAATCTGCGCCACAAGCCGATCACTGGGCCGGCCGACCGGGGCGTCGAGCGGCCGCCCAGCGCCTGACGCCAGCCCAGCTGGAGGCTCCATGCGCCTTGTCGTCTCACCAGCGACGTCTCGAGCGACAGCCAGCGGGAGCCGGGAACCTCGCCCATATCGTCCCCCTGACCTGCGAAGACCTGGTTCAGCATCATCCAGTCTGCATTCAGATGCGCGCCCATGGTGACGTCCAGCCGCGTCTCGTCCGGCAGATCGTCGCGCAGCCGCCGGGCCGCCTGCAGGTCGAGGAAGCTGCCCTGGGCCGGCCCGATCGGCAGTCCCAGAAGGCCGTCGAACGACCATCCTAACGCCGCCCGACCCTCCCAGTCGCGCCGGCCTAGGCCGGGAGGCGCATAACCTGCGTTGCGCCCGTCGCCGGCATCGGCATAGCCCCCATAGAGGCTGAACGCGCCGCGATCGCTCCGCCAGGCCTGCCAGGTCACTCCGATTTCGGCTGGACCGCGACCGGCGTAGTCGAAGACCGCGTCCTCGCCCCACTGCCAATCGCCCTTGAACTGGAGGGTCAGTCGATCGGCGACGCCGTATTCTGCGAAGATGCCGATCAACTGGTCTTGGCGCGCGCCCAGCAGAGCGACTCGCCCGCCGTCGTTGTCGAAGCCGTCTTGAGCTCGCAGACTTTCGATCTTGACGATGATCTGGCCTTCGCCCTTCGGCTGGGTCCACGGCCCGGCGGCGGCAGGACCGGCGGCGATCACTGTCAGCCAGAGCGCCAGCGGCGCACCGGCGACCCTCAGACGTCGTAGCCCGGCGACTTGCGGTCCAGCTGGCGCAGCGCGCCCGGCCAGGCCAGGGACGAGATGAATCCGATGCCCCGGCCTTGTTCCTTGGTCTCGGCCTGCGCCGCCTCCGGCGCTGTCAACACATGATCGCGGCCGCCCGACAGCGCCGCCACCTGCTGTGCGCAGGCCCGCTCCAAGAAAAAGATGCCGATCCACGCCTGCGCCGCCGTCTCCCCCACCGCCAGGGTACCGTGATTTCTCAGCAGCATCAGCGGCTTGTCCCCAAGATCGGCGACCAGACGCTCTCGTTCGTCATGGTTCAGGGCCAACCCTTCGTAACCATGATACGCAACCTGATGCTGTAGTAAACACGCGTTCTGGCTGATCGGCAGCAGCCCGTGCTGCTGGGCGGCCACGCCCACCCCGTTCACCGTGTGCAGATGGATGACGAACTTGGCGTCTTCGCGCGCGGCATGCACTGCGGAGTGGATGGTGAAGCCGGCTGGATTGATGAAGTTCGTCGTCTCCTGGACGATGGCTCCGTCCAGATCGACCTTCACCAGGGACGAAGCTGTGATCTCATCGAAGTAGAAGCCGTAGGGGTTGATCAGAAAGTGGTGCTCCGGCCCCGGCACGCGCGCCGAGATGTGGGTGAAGATCATGTCGTCCCAGCCGTGCAGGGCGACCAGACGGTACAGGGCCGCCAACTCGACGCGGGTCTTCCACTCTTCTTCGGAGACGTGGGAGGCGAGAGAGAGGGGCGCTCCGTCGGCCATGATGTTCGCTCCTTTGCGAGGCGGTTCGAGGCTCAAGGGTCGCCCTTGGACCGGCCGAAGGTCAAGAGCGCGGCTGGGGCCCCTTGAGCAGGTTTTCGTTAGTGACGTTTTCATCGGTGCGGTTCAAACTGACCTCTCGCTCGGAGCTGTTCTTGACCGCCGCCCCGCCCTTCGAAACGCCCGAGATGTCGGATCTGGAGCCGCTTTTGGCGCTGGCGCGCAGCCGCTCCTGCGACGATCGCCGCGCGCTGATCGACGCCGTATCAACCCTGTGCGAGAGTCAGCGCCCGGACAGGCCCATCCACCCGGCGCTCGCCCAGATATTCCTGGCGCTGGCAGGACAGGCCGAACGGGAGATCCGCCGCGCCCTCGCTGAGCGGCTGGCTCATGTCCATTGGGCCCCGCCCAGCCTCATCAACATGCTGGCCCTGGACGAGATCGAGATCGCGCGCCCGGTCATCGCCGCCAGTCCGCTCCTGGGCGACGCGGATTTGCTGCGCATATTGATCGAGGCGTCGCTGGATCATCAGATCGAGGTTGCGCGGCGGCCAGGTCTCGGCGGAGCAGTGGCCGACGCCATCATCGATCAAGGCGATCCGGCTGTGATGATCGCCCTTTCGGGCAACCGCACGGCTGAGATCGGGGCCGAAGGACTTCGTCGACTGGTTGAGCAGTCGCGCCGCGTCGCCGGGCTGCGGGCCCCGCTGGTCCGCCACCCGCGCCTGACCGAAAGCCTGGCGCGTGAGATGCACCGCTGGATCGGCCAGGCCCTCCAGCAGGCCATCAGCGATCGTTTTCGCATCGACCCCGACGCGCTTTCGAGCGAGATCGACGAGGCGGTCAACAAGGTCATGACCGGCTGGAGCGCTGCGCCTATCGCCTCGCGACGACCCGACGAAGCCGAGCAGGACGAGATGGAGCGTCGGCTGGTGGCCAAGCTGAAGGCGGCGGGACAGCTTCGGCCGGGTTTCGTCGTCCGGGCGGCGATGGAGCGGCGTTTGAGCCTGTTCGAGCACGCCTTGGCCGGCTTGGGCGACCTGGGGCTGGGGCCGGTGCGTGCAGCGGTCCGCGCCGCGACCAGTGCGCGGCCGCTTTATCTGGCCTGCGCCGCCGCTGGCGTCGATCGAGCCGTCTTTCCCGATTTGCTGTCGGCGGTGCGACGCATGACGGGCGGTTTTCCGCGCGGTGAAGAGCGCGACTGGGCCGACGCCTTGAGCCGGGAAACGGCCGCAGCGGCGTTCCGTCGCCTGCCCCCGCCGGATGCGGTGGGTTTGACTTCCGCGTCGCGCTCGGCTGACGTGGCCCGGTGAGCGCGCTTCCCGACTCAGTCCGGCTGGCATTCGTCGCCAGCGAACGCCCCGAAGCCCGCGCAGCGCGGGACCGGCTGGCCGACCGCTACGGCGATGCGCCCGAGGATCAGGCGCAGGTCATCGTCGCCTTGGGCGGGGACGGCTTCATGCTGGAGACCCTGCATCGCAATCTTGGCCGGGGCGCGCCCGTGTTCGGCATGAACCGGGGCTCGGTCGGGTTTCTGATGAACGACTACGCCGAGGACGGCCTGATCGAGCGTCTGGCCACGGCCAAGCGCGCCGACATCCATCCGCTGCAGATGGACGCCTGGACCGAGGCCGACGGGCTGGACGCACGGCCCGAAAGCGGCCTGGCCATCAACGAGGTGTCCCTGCTGCGCCAGACCCGCCAAAGCGCCAAGCTGCGGATAAGCGTCGACGATCAGGTGCGTCTCGGCGAACTGGCTTGCGATGGCTGTCTGGTGGCCACGCCCGCCGGATCGACCGCCTACAATCTGTCCGCCCACGGGCCGATCATCCCGCTGGATGCGCGCATTCTGGCGTTGACGCCGATCAGCGCGTTTCGCCCCCGACGTTGGCGCGGCGCGCTCCTGCCCCACCAGGCCCGGGTGACCTTAGAGGTGCTGGAGGCCGACAAGCGCCCAGTCAGCGCCACGGCGGACAGCTTCGAAGTGCGTCGTGTCATCCGCGTTGAGGTGCGCGAGCGGCGCGACATCGCCCTGACCATGCTGTTCGACGCCGGTCGGTCGTTCGAGGAACGCGTGTTGTCGGAACAGTTCGCCGGCTGATCGGTCATCCCTTCTTAAGTCCAGAGGGAGACACTGGCTGAAGTACAGCAGGAGTCCGCCGTGAGCGCCCAGGTCATCCGTCCGCCCAACACCCTTCGCGCCAAGGTCGGCGGAGGCTTCGCGATCAACGCCGACGCCGTGGCCAAGGCAGAGCAGGCGCTCGCCGCCATGTCCGCCCAGTTCGGCCAATGGCTGGACGATGAGATTGAAAAGCTCGACAAAGCCCAGGCGGACATCCGGGCTCAGGGCTATACCGCACAGACGGCCGAGGCCCTCTATTTCCGCGCCCACGACTTGAAGGGGCTGGGGACCACCTATCAGTATCCGCTCGTGACGCGCCTGGCCGGTTCGCTGTGCAAGATGCTGGATGACCCGGCCAAGCGGCTGGATGCCCCGATGGTGATCCTGGACGCCCACATCGACGCCATCCGCGCGGTCGTGCGCGACAAGATCCAGACCGACGACCATCCGGTCGGCAAGGCGCTGGCGGAGACGCTGGAGGCGCGCGTCAGGGAGCATCTTGGCTAGGGCTTCCGATTTCGCCCCAGCCTTGCCTTGATCCGTGTATAGAGCGCAGCCAATCCGCCCGGCCTGAGGTTCGTCCTCGGCCGGGCGCGGCCGTTTCGGCCGCCTCTGTTCGTCCTGTCAGGTTTCGCATGCCCTTCCCCGCCGTCCACCCCGCGCTCGACCGCGCGCTTTCCGCCAAGGGCTATGCCGAGCCGACGCCGGTCCAGGCCGCAGTGCTCCAGGGCGAGCACGGCGAAGCCGATATGCTGGTTTCGGCCCAGACCGGTTCGGGCAAGACGGTGGCGTTCGGCCTGGCCGCCGCCTCGACCCTGCTGGGCGAGGCCGAGAAGTTTCCGACGGCCGACGCGCCGCTGATGCTGGCCATCGCGCCCACGCGCGAACTGGCGCTGCAGGTCTCGGCCGAGCTGGAATGGCTGTACGGCCAGTCGGGAGCCAAGATCACCACCTGCGTGGGCGGCATGGACGCCCGCAAGGAAGCGCGCGCGCTGAACTTCGGCATCCACATCGTGGTCGGCACGCCCGGCCGACTGAAGGACCACATCGATCGCGGCAATCTCGACCTGTCGGCGCTGAAGGTGCTGGTGCTCGACGAGGCCGACGAGATGCTCGACATGGGCTTCCGCGAGGATCTGGAATACATCCTCGAACAGTCGCCGCCCGAGCGCCGCACCCTGCTGTTCTCCGCCACCCTGGCCCGCGACATCGTCACCCTGGCCAAGCGGTATCAGCGCGACGCTGTGCGCATCGACACCACCGACAAGAGCCAGCCGCACGGCGACATCGAATACCGCGCCATGCGCATCGCGCCGAACGAGATCGAGCACGCGGTGGTCAACGTCCTGCGCTTCTTCGAGGCGCCGGGCGCCCTGGTGTTCTGCTCGACGCGCGATTCAGTGCGTCACCTGCAGTCGTCGCTGCTCGAGCGCGGCTTCTCGTCGGTCGCCCTGTCCGGCGAGATGGGCCAGCGCGAGCGGACCGACGCGCTGCAGGCGCTGCGCGACGGTCGCGCCCGGGTCTGCGTCGCCACCGACGTGGCCGCGCGCGGTCTGGACCTGCCCGACCTGGGCCTGGTGATCCACGCCGAGCTGCCGGTGAACCGCGCCGGCCTGCTGCACCGTTCGGGCCGCACCGGCCGCGCGGGCAAGAAGGGCATCTCCGTGATGCTGGTGCCGCACACGCGCCGCCGCAAGGCCGAGATGCTGCTGAACTCCGCCGGGGTCGATGCGACCTGGGCCGGCGCCCCGACCGCCGACGAAATCCGCGCCAAGGACGAACAGCGCCTGATGTCGGGCTCGGTGTTCGACCTGCCGGTGTCCGAAGAGGACCTGGTCATGGCGCGCCGCCTCATCGCCGAGCGCACGCCCGACGAGATCGCCGCCGCCCTGATCCAGCTGATGAAAAAGGATCTGCCGGCGCCCGAGGAGTTGCTGGACCCCGGTCAGATCCACGCCCCGCGTCGCGAGCGTCGCCCCGAGGGCGGCGAAGACTTCGCCGCGACGCCGTGGCCCGGCGAGCGCCTGCAGCCCGACGAGGTCGTCTGGTTCCGCATGGACGTGGGCCGCAACAAGAACGCCGACCCGAAATGGCTGATCCCGCTGATCTGCCGCGTCGGCCACATCACCAAGAAGGAGATCGGCGCGATCCGGACCTTCCCGGAAGAGACGCGATTCGAGATCGCTAAGACGCACGAGGGCCTGTTCCGAGACGCGCTGAAGAACAGCCCGCGCGACGACGTGACCATCACGCCGTCGGAGGCTCCGACCCAGGGTGGCGGCTACAAGGGCGCCAAGAAGCCGTTCAAGCGCGATGACCGCGAAGGCGGCCGCGACGGCCCCCGCGACGCCGCGCGGCCCTACGCCAAGAAGCCCTTCAACCGCGATGAACGCACCGGCGCCGGTGACAAGCCCGCCTTCGCCAAGAAGCCCTGGGCGCCGGACGCCGCGACGGGCGACGCCCGCCCGCCGTTCAAGAAGAAGCCCTATGCGACGCGCGACGGCGAAGCGGCCCCGGCCGGCGGCAAGCCCTTCGCCAAGAAGCCGTTCAAGCCCAAGGCAGGCTTCAAGCCTGGCGGCAAGCCGGGGTTCAAGAAGGGCGGGAAATTCGCCGGCAAGTCCGGCGGTTGAATGTCGCTCGGCTTGCGTAGCTGACAATCCGAGCGCAGGCTGCGGCGCATGACCACACCTGACGTCGAGCCCGCTTCATCGCAGCGCTTCACCTCGTTTGAGGCCTTCTATCCGTATTACATTCACGAGCATTCCAATCGGACATGCCGCCGAATCCACGTCGTCGGCACCGGCTTGGTCATCGCCGCCTTCGTGATGTTTGTCGTGACGCTGAATGCCTGGTGGCTGCTGGCCATGCCGGTCCTCGGCTACGGCTTCGCCTGGGTCGGTCACTTCTTCTTCGAGAAGAACCGGCCGGCGACTTTCAAATATCCGTTGTGGTCGCTGAGAGGCGACTTCCGCCTGTTCTTCGAGACGATCTGGGGTCGGCGGGAGTTTTGATCGCCGGCGGGCGCCGCCCCGGCAGGCGGCCGGCTTGAGGGGACCGCCTTCTGTTCGAAGACGCCGTGCGCGTCAGTTCGAGGCGCTCTCCCAGGCCGGGGGGCAGCCGTCGAAATCGCCGGCGTCATGGATCGTCAGGGTGCGCATGTTCAACCGCATGGCCGGCTGCATGGAGCCCCGGCCGTGGCCGGTGTAAAGGTCGATTTTCTGGCCCTTGATCGCGCCTCCGGTGTCGGACGCGTACCAGTAGCCGTCGTGAAGGCTGCCGTCGGCCATCCGCAGGCCGACCGTTTCACGAATGAAAAGGCGGGTGCGGCGCGGGATCACCTTGGGATCGACCGCTACCGTGCGCATGGCGATCGGGCGGCACCCCAGCGAGTCGTTGCCCGTCGCTCCGCCGCCGCCCGCATGATAGAGCCGCGCCGAGGCGCGCCAGTCGGGCTCGCTCGCCATCATCTCGATCTGTTCCGCAGACAGGTTCGCCTCGCGGGAACCTTCGGCCGTCGCATTCGCTTCAATGGCTGCAGCCTCTGCCGCAAGCACGGCGTCATAGCTGACTGGACCTGGCTGATCGACGCCTGCGGCGTTCGGATCGGACAGGGCCATGGCGAAGGCCATGGCGAAGGCGGCGGCCGTGCCCAACATCAAAACGACTCATGAAGACACCGGTCCCGACACGCTCCGGCGGCGGCTTTTTGGTTTCTGATTTAGGCAAAAAAGCGGCGAATGAGATGACCCTTTAATGGCCCGCAGAATGATCCACAGCCGGGCCAATCGAACGGCAATAGCTCTGCAAGCACAGAGGTTCACCAAAATCAGTATTCGACGTCGATGCTCATTTGCGACTTACAGGGTGCAGCGTCATTTATGCGGTATTCGCAAGGTGTGGCCTGATACACCGGCCAACGGTGGGCCCGGCCGCATTCTGTCGCGATCCACAGGGATGGAGAGGGCGCGCGGGATGCGCTAAGCGCTGTTTCGTCCGTCGCCTGGGAGCCCGTCATGAAGCGCATACTGCTCGCCGTCGCCGCCTTAGCGGTTCTGTCCGCCCCCGCCATCGAGGTGGAGGCTTGGGGCAACACCGGCCACCGGCTGATCGGCGTCGCCGCCATGCGGGCCCTGCCGGACGATCTGCCCGCCTTTTTGCGTACTCCAGCCGCCATCGCTGATGTCGGCGAATTGTCGCGTGAGCCCGACCGCTGGAAAGGCGCTGGCCAACCGCACGGGCGCGAGCGCGACACCGCTCACTTCATCGATTTGACGGAAGAAGGCCGGTCCATGACCGCCGCCGGCCCGTCGATCGACGAACTGCCCCGACTGAAGTCCGAGTTCGACGCCGCCCTGATCGCTGCGGGTCTGAGCGTCAACGACGTCGGTTACCTGCCCTACGCGATGATGGACGCCTGGCAGAACCTCGGCCGCGACTTCGCCTATTGGCGCGTTCTGAACGCCGCCGAGGCGCGCGAGACCGATCCGGGCAAGAAGGCCTGGTATCGCGCCGACCGCGAACGTCGTGAGGCGCTTATCGTGCGCGATATCGGGGTGCTGTCGCATTACATCGGGGACGGGTCGCAGCCGCACCATACGACCATCCACTACAATGGCTGGAGCCGCGACGTTCCAAACCCCGAAGGCTTCACCACCTCGCGCCAGACCCACGCCCTGTTCGAAGGCGCCTTCACCTCGCGCACCGCCCGTCTGGACGCGGTCGAGGCCGCCATGGCCGCGCCCCGTCTGGACGGCTTCGACCTGCGGGGCCGCACCGCCACGTACCTGAAGACCACCCTGGCGACCGTGACGCCCTTCTACAGGCTGGAGAAGGCTGGCGGCTTCCGCGACGCGGACCCGCGCGGGGCCGCTTTCGTGACGGAGCGCCTTGCTGCGGGCGCCGCTGAGCTGCGCGATTGGGTCGTGCTGAGCTGGCGTGAAAGCGCGACCGCCTCGATCGGCTGGCCTGCGGTCAAGGTCAATGAGGTCGAAGCCGGGGTGGTGGACCCCTGGATATCCATGATTGGGGAGGACTGAGTCCTCTTGGACGCGCCCACGCCCCCCGTCGTCATCCTCGACAAGCCGCAGCTGGCCGACAATATCGGCGCGGTCGCCCGCGTCATGGCCAACTTCGGGCTTGAGGAGCTGCGTCTGGTCGCCCCGCGCGACGGCTGGCCTCAGGATCGGGCCTGGGCCGCCGCCTCGGGCGCCGACTGGATTCTGGAGGGCGTGCGCGTCTTCGAGACGGTGGCCCAGGCCATCGCCGACCTGACCACCCTGCACGCCACCACGGCCCGCAACCGCGAGCTTCGCCTGCCCATCCGCACCCCGCGCGAGGCCGCGCGCGTCCTGTTCGACGACAGCGCACAAGGCCTGAAGATCGGCATCCTGTTCGGCGGCGAGCGGGCGGGCCTGGAGACGGCGGACCTGGCCCTGGCCCAAGGGATCACCACCATCCCCATCGATCCGCGTCACCATTCGCTCAACTTGGCGCAGGCCGTGGCGATCAACGCCTATGAGTGGCGCACCCTGATCCTGGACGCCCCGCCGCCGCGCTTCGGCGAGGTCGAGCCACCGGCGTCCAACCAACTGCTGCACGGGCTGTACGGCCATCTGGAAGGCGAGCTCGAAGAGGGCGGCTTCTTCCACCCGCCCGAGAAGAAGCCGACGATGGTGCGCAATCTGCGCGCCATGCTGGGCCGCGCCCGCCTGACCGAGCAGGAGGTCGCCACCTTGCGCGGCGCCGTTCACGCCCTGGCCAAGGGCCGTGGCCGCCGCCTGGCGAAATTGGCGGAAAAGCGTGATTGAAGCGGTCGCAACCCGGCCCCTTGAGACCTAGGTTAGAGCCATGTCGAATCCCTCCGAACTCCGCACTGTCCGCGTCGCCATCATCGGCTCCGGCCCCGCCGGCTGGACCGCCGCCATCTACGCCGCCCGCGCCCTGCTGGAGCCGGTGGTCATCGCTGGCCTGCAACCCGGCGGGCAGCTGACCATCACCACCGATGTCGAGAACTATCCGGGCTTCGCGGACGTCATCCAGGGCCCCTGGCTGATGGAGCAGATGAGGGCCCAGGCCGCTCACGTCGGCACCGAGATCATTGAGGACATCGTGGTCAAGGCCGACCTGAGCCAGCGACCCTTCCGCCTGACGCTGGATTCGGGAGCCGAGATGCTGGCCGAGACGGTGATCATCTCCACCGGCGCCCAGGCCAAGTGGCTGGGGCTGGAGAGCGAGCAGAAATACAAGGGCTTCGGGGTGTCAGCCTGCGCCACCTGCGACGGCTTCTTCTATCGCGGCAAGGAAGTGATCGTGGTCGGCGGCGGCAACACCGCCGTAGAGGAGGCGCTGTTCCTGACCAACTTCGCCTCCAAGGTCACCGTCGTGCACCGCCGCGACGAGTTCCGCTCCGAGAAAATCCTGTCCGAACGCCTGCTGGCCAACCCCAAGGTCGAGGTGGTGTGGGACCACGCCATCGACGAGGTGCTGGGCGAGACCAATGCGTTCGGCGGCGTCAACGTAACGGGCGCGCGCATCAAGAACGTCAAGACCGGCGAGACGCGCGAGATGGCCGCCGACGGCATCTTCATCGCCATCGGCCACGCCCCGTCGTCGGAGCTCTTCGCCGGCCAGTTGGAGACGAAGGCCGGCGGCTATCTGGTGGTGAAGCCTGGCACGGCCGCCACCGCCATCGAGGGCGTCTGGGCCGCCGGCGACGTGACCGACGACGTCTATCGCCAGGCCGTCACCGCGGCCGGCATGGGCTGCATGGCCGCCCTGGAGGCCGTGCGCTTCCTGGCCGAGGAGGACCACGCCCGCGCCCATAACCCGATCCCGCACAAGGAGGCGGAGAAGATCGGGGCGTGGTGAGAATCGCCGTCTGAATGTCCCTCTCATCACCGCGAAGGCGGGGATGAGCGGTCAGTCCTCCGACGCCTCGGTCAGTTCGGCCAGGTCGTCGTCTGACAGCGTCAGCGACGCCGCCTTCAGCGTATCGGCAAGCTGGTCCACCGAGGTCGCGCTGACGATGGGCGCGGTCACGGCCGGACGAGTCAGCAGCCAGGCCAGCGAGACTTGGGCCGGGGTGGCTTCGTTGCGGTCGGCCACCGCCTTGAGCGCAGCCAGGATGCGCAGGCCGCGTTCGTCGAACTTGTCGATCAGCATGCCTTCGCGCGCCGTGCCTGCGACCTGGTCGGCGCTCTGATACTTGCCCGTCAGGAAGCCGGCCTCGAGGCTGAAATAGGTTATGACGCCCAGACCTCGCTCGACGGCCAGGTCCTGCAGCGGACCCTCGAAGGTGTCGCGGCTGTAGAGGTTGTAGTGGGGCTGTAGCGTCGCATAGGCGGCCAGGCCTTCGCGCTCCGATATCGCCAGGGCTTCGGCGGTCTGGGCGGCATCATGGTTGGACACGCCGATCGCGCGCACCTTGCCGGCCTGAACCAGGCGGTCGAAGGCCCGCAGGGTCTCTTGCTGCGGCGTCCGCGGATCAGGCCAGTGAGCCTGATACAGGTCGATGACGTCGGTCTGCAGCCGCCGCAGACTCTCCTCGACGGCGCGTTCGATCCAGGCGGCAGAGAGGTCATTGTGGCCCTGGCCCATGTCGGAGCCGACCTTGGTCAGGATCAGGACGTCGTTGTGTCGCCCGCGCGCCTTCAGCCACTCGCCGATGATTGTCTCGCTCTCGCCGCCGTCGTGGCCTGGGACCCAGCGGGAATAGGCGTCGGCGGTGTCGATGGCGTTGAAGCCCGCGTCGACGAACGCGTCCAAGAGGCGGAAGCTGGTTTCACGGTCGGCCGTCCAGCCAAACACATTTCCGCCGAACACCAGGGGCGCCGTCGAGAGGCCGCTTGGACCGAGGATGCGCTGTTGCATGAGGCGATGTCCTGTCGTTCGGTAGCCTCTGAAATGGGGCCCCCCGGACAGGGCGCAACCGCCCGGTATCAGCCGAACAGTTGGAGCTCGGGCGGAGCATACTCCACCGGCTCGCCTTTGCGCCGGCGCAGGGCGTAGTCGACGGCCGTCTGGACGGCGCGCTCGTCCGTCGGCTTGGACAGGACGCCGATGGTTCCAGCCACACCGTCGCGAACCATGCCCGGATTGGCGGTCATGTAGAGAACGGTCACGCCGATCTCCTGGCCCAACTCGCGCCCTAGTTCCACGCCGGTGGGCCCGTCCGACAAATGAATATCGACCAGAGCCAGGTCGACCTCGGTCTCGCGCACGATGTTCATTGCAGTGCGGGCGTCGCTGGCCACGCCGACCACCTCATGCCCGAGGTCTTCGAGCACGAAGCGCAGCTCCATCGCCACCAGGGCTTCATCCTCGACAATCAGAATACGCGCAGTCATGGCCTCGTTTCGCATCGCTTCGGGCGCTTCAACGCAGAGCGGTGATGCAGGTTTCACGCCAGCCATTCACAGCGCCCTTTCGGCGGCGCGGCGGCGAGACAGCGCGGTGGACGGGAGATCGGCCACGACGCACAAACCCTCGCGGAGCCAGCGTTGTTCCAGCCGTCCGCCCAACTGACCCTCGACCGATACTCGGGCCAGCGACGAGCCGAACCCTGCTCGCGATGGCGCGGCGTCGAGCGGCGGGCCGCCGGTTTCAGTCCATTCAAGCAGGAAGCGATCGCCGACGCGGCGCGTATTCAGGGTCACCCGGCCCGCGTCCAGGCTCAACGCGCCGTACTTGGCCGCATTGGTCGCCAGTTCGTGGAACAGAAGCGCCACCGAGGTGGCGGCTTGGTCGTCAAAGACCGCGTCCTCTCCCCCGATCATAACACGCGGCCTTCCGTCTTCTTCCGCATAGGGACGGAAAAGGTCCTCCAGGAAGGCGTGCAGCGTCATGGTTCCGACAGTCGGGCGCGAGCTTTCGGTGTGGGGCCGCACGAATTCGTGGGCGCGCGCAAGCGCCGTGACCCGGGTGCGCAGGGCCTTGGCGAAGGCGGTCGCCTCGGGGTGCTGGCGCGCGGACAGAGCGATCAGCGCCGATACGACCGCAAAGATGTTCTTGATGCGGTGGCTCAACTCCTGGCTGAGCAGCTCCTTGCCCTGCTCCATCCGCTTCAGATCGTCGATGTCGGTGCAGGTGCCGAACCAGCGGGTGATCTCGCCATCCGCGTTGCGGATGGCCATGGCCCGACCCAGCGTCCAGCGATAGACGCCCGAATGGTGGCGCAGCCGATACTCGATCTCGTACGGCTCGCCGGTGCTCAGCGAATGGCCCCAAAGCGTGCGGGCGCGCTGCTGATCCTCGGGATGGAACATGTCGTTCCAGCCCTCGCCGTCCGTAGACCCTGCCGGCGCGCCGGTGAATTCGTACCAGCGCGCATTGTAGTAGTCGTGGAAGCCGTCGGGGCGCGTCGACCACACCATCTGCGGCATGGAGTCGGCGATGGCCCGGAAGCGCGCCTCGCTTTCTCCCAGGGCCGCCGCGATGTCCGCCAGATCGGCTTCGACCTTCTTCCGGTCTGTGATGTCGATGACGAGGCCCGGAAAGTAGGCGGGCTCGCCGGCTTGATCCCTATAGACTTCGCCTCTCGCCAGGACCCAGCGCATTTGGTCGGGACCGGGGATGACGCGGTATTCGCTGACGAAGTCGCCTGCGCCCGCTACCGCCGAAGCGATCTCGGCGGACACCCGATCCAGGTCTTCTGGATGGATCGCGGCCGTGAACGCTTCCAACGGGGCGCCGACAGCGGCCTGAGCGGCGTCCATGCCGTAGAGGGCGGCGAAGGCGGCGTCCGCGGTTATGCGGTCGCTCTTGATGTCCCACTCCCAGGCGCCGACGGAGTTGACGGCCGCCAGAGCCCGGCGCGCCGCATCGTCGCTATGGCGCTTCGCCGTCAGCGCGCGGCGAAGCTCAAGCTGAGTCATCACCTGACTGGCCAAGGTCTCGAGCGCGGTCTGCTGCAACGCCGTAAGGCCTTGAGGGCGGGGCTGTCTGTCCAGCACGCACAGGGTGCCGATCGGCAGGCCTTCGGCGGTGCGCAACAGAACGCCGGCGTAGAAACGCAGGTTCATGTCGCCGGTGACCAGGGGGTTGCAGACGAACCGCTCGTCCTGCGTCGCATCGGACACGACCAGATTGTCGTTCTGCAGCAAGGCCTTGGCGCAGAACGACACCTCCAGCGGCGTCTCGCTGACCCCCAGGCCCACTTCGGACTTGAACCACTGCCGATGGGCCTCGAGGAAGCTGATCACGGCGATCGGCGCATCGCAGATCTGGGCGATCAGCCGCGTGATGTCGTCAAACGCGGCCTCGGCGTCCGTTTCAACGATGTCATAGGCCCTCAGGGCCGCGAGACGCTGATCCTCGGTCCACTCTGGCGGGGGCGATGTTTCGTTCACGCGCGGCCTCATGCCTCTGGATTGAGGCCTGGCATCAATGCCTTGAAGGCCAAGGTTGTTGCAAGCGGATCAGGCGGCGGGCCGCCCGACCTCCTCGACGGCCATGGCGACCGCGCCTGGCGGGGGAGCGGCGGGAGGCGTCGCTACCGGCTCAGGCGTTGTCTCCAAAGCGCTCAGCCGCTCGTTTATGGCCGCGACCTCTTCACGACTGGGCAGTCGCCGTCCGCCGAGGCTGGCGACGCCGACTACGCGTGTCTGGCCGTCGATCTCAACCTGGCGCAGGCCGGCCGTCTCTGCAACGGCTGCGCCGGCGTCGGATGGGGCGACAGCCTGGATGAGGCGAGGGCGCGCAAACCGGGCCTCGTCGATGACCGGCTCGCGGCCGGCGTAGGCTTGGCGGAAGGCCGCCGTCTCGCCGGCGACGCCCTTCCAGCGATAGAAGATATGCGCCCCGACCTGGGTGATCTTGGCCAGGGTCGGCGCCCACCAGGGATGCACATAGTCGGCGTGATAGTGGGTCGCCGTGCCAACATGGGCCGCCACGTGACCATTCAGGGCGCGCTCGGCGACGATCTGCGCCCGGTCCCAGGCCCATTTCACCGGCGCCTGCGACAGCGAGCCGTCGCAGGTGAAGCTGAACTGACAGCCGGTCGAGCGCTCCGCGCCTTCGAACACGACCCCGCAGACCGAATTGGCGTAATTGGGATCGCGAACGCGGTTCAGCACGACCTGGGCCACGGCCTCCTGACCGGGGCCAGGCTCCAGCGCCGCCTCATAGTAGACGGCCTGGGTGAGACAGCGCAGCGCGCGACGCCGGGCGTCGGCCGAAGCCTTGAGCACGAACGGCGGCGCGGGGCGCAGGGCGCCACGCGCATTCGGCATGGCGGCGTTCATCCGTTGCGCGTCCAGGCCGGTGGCGCCGGGGTCGAGCGACGGCTTGCCGGCCAGACCCAGGCTCTCCCACCCCGGCTTCAAATCCTGCAGGGCGGGCGTTCTCTGGAGCGGGTCGTGCCGGAGCGCCAAGGCGCGTTGAGCCGGGTCCATGCGCGCGGTGATCCGAGCCAGTCCGCGCGGCGTCAGATCGCCTTGCGTCAGCCTGGACACGGCCTCCACCGTGCGATCAATCTCTGGACGGGGTGCGGAGCTCGCAGCCATGGCGACGCCTAGAGCGGCCGCTATCGCGGGGGCCGCTGCAGCGGCCTGGCGGACGCGGACATTCATGCTCTTGCTGGTCCGTCTGACCATCATCGCGCCCGATAGCTGCGCCCTGAGCGGCGCCGCAAGTTGAGTAGATCGCCAATCCGGCGCTTTTCAGACCCCAGATCGGCGATTTGTCAACGGCCGCCCAACGTGGAGCGGAGCATCCAGGCGAACTTCTCGTGCGCCGACAGGCGTTGCGTCATCAAGTCAGCCGTCGCCTCGTCTCCGGCTGCGTCAGCGACTTGGATGCCTGAGCGCGCCGTGGCGATGACCGTCTCATGATCCTTCATGAGTTCGCGCAGCATCTCCTCGGCTTCCTTCTCCGGGTCGCCGTCCTTGATCGCGGTCAGATTGGCGTAAGCCGCGCCGGATTGCGGCGCGAGCACGCCCAGCGCGCGGATGCGTTCGGCGATCTCGTCGAGAGCCGCCCACATTTCGCGATACTGCTGCTCCAACAGATTGTGGAAACTGAAGAAAGAGGGGCCGCGCACGTTCCAATGATAGCCATGGGTCTTGAGGTAGACCGCATAGCTGTCGGCCAGCAGCTTGGTCAGGGCCTCGGCCGCCTCGCCTCGTTCCGTCTTGTCCAGGCCAGTGTCGATCTTGGCGTTCATCGCGCGCCCTCCAGTTAAGGTTCGTTCGGCTTGCAGGTAGGCGCCCGGCTCGGCTTGGCAAGGTCCAGTCTCGCCACCGTCCGCCGTGCGTTGTACAGGTTGGATCGTCGAGGCTGGAACGCGCGACAGGTGCGAGCGTTGCCGTCGCACGCCATGGTAGGGCGCTTTCGAGGGGGCGATGGCGAAATCGGGGGGTCTGGGAATGCTGGAGGCAGCCGACGCCCTCGTCGTGCGTGTCGCGCGCATGCCGCGCCCTTCGATGGCTGGCGCCCTTCTGATCGGGCTGTCGCTGGGCTCGGCCGGTGTCGGCCTGCGCTTCCTGCTCAGCCTGTACTACGCCGAGATCACCGGTTTCATGATCCTGCTGCCGTGGGTCATTCTGGCGGCCCTGGCCGGCGGGCGCCTGGCCGGCGTCGCGGCCGCGATCACGTCGTTGGCCGGAGGCTGGGCGGTGGTGACGCTTCAGGCCGCCGGCCCGACGTCGCGGCTGGGCGAGGTGGCGACCGTCAATTTTATCATCGTCAGCCTGTTCTCCGTCCTGGTCGCAGGCGCTTTGCGCCGAGCCCTGGCGCGCCTTAGCGAAGCCGAGGCGGCGCGGGGCCTTTCCGACCAGCAAGCCCTCCAGACGGCGGCCCAGATGCGCGCCATGTTCGAACAGTCTTCGGCGGGGATCGCGCGGCTGGACCTGGACGGCGTGATCCAGGAGGCCAATCAGTGCTTCGCCGAACTGCTGGGACTGACGCCGGAGTCGATGGTCGGGCTCCGCACTGCAGACGTCAGCCACCCCGACGATGTCGAACCGACGCGCCGGATGCTGCAGGAAGCCTTGAACGGTCGGGGCGGCGACCTGGAAAAGCGGTATATCCGGCCTGACGGCCAGATCGTCTGGGCGCTGACAAGCGTCCGGGCCATGCGAGACGCCGAAGGTCAGCTAACCGGCTATCTGGCCGCCGCGGTGGATATCACATCCGCAAAGGCCAGCGAGGCTGCGCTTCGGGAAAGCGAGACCCGGTTCCGCGACATCGCCGACACGGCGCCCGTCCTTGTGTGGGTTACGGCTGAAGACCGCTCGCGCGCCTTCGTCAACCAGGCCTACGTCGCCTTCGACGGCGGGACGTACGACCACGCGCTGAACCGTGACTGGCGGGAAATTCTGCATCCCGACGACCAGGCTCGCATCCTGGAAGAGTCGCTGGCCGGCGAGGCCTCGCAAACGCCCTTCAGCATGGAAGGGCGGTACCTGCGTCATGACGGGCAGTATCGCTGGCTACGCTCCTTCTCAAGGCCGCGCCTGCGAGACGGCAGGGTGATCGGCTTCGTGGGCGTCGCGTTTGACGTCACCGAGGCGCGATTGGCGCAGGATCGGCTGGCGGAGTCCGAGGCCCGTTTCCGCACCGTCGCCGACAGCGCCCCTGCCTTGATCTGGATGAGCGACGACGCCGCCCAGCTGGTGTTCGCCAACAAGCGGTTTCGCACATTCCTGAACGTGCGGTCCGAGAGGCGGATGTCGGACGCTTGGCGGCGGATGGTTCATCCGGACGACGAAGTCGTATTCGAAGCCGCCTTCATGCGCGCTTTCGAGGCCCGAGACCGGTTTGAAGCCCTGGCCCGCGTCAATCACCCCGTCCTGGGTCTCCGCTGGTTGAGGACCGAGGGCGTGCCGCGCTTCGACTCGGCCGGCGTGTTTCAGGGCTATGTCGGCGCCAGCCTGGACATCACCGAAACCAAGAAGGCCGAGGAAGACCTCAAGCGCATCAACGAACTGTTGGAAGAGCGTGTCAGCGCCGCTCTGGTCGACAAGGCGCAGGCCGAGGCCGATCTGATGCACGCGCAGAAGATGGAGGCCGTGGGGCGTCTCACAGGCGGCGTGGCGCACGACTTCAACAACCTTCTGACCGTGGTGATCGGCGCGCTGGACATCATCCTGCGTTCTGACGACGCAGCCAAGCGACAGAGGCTGGGCGAAGCGGCCTTGTCGGCGGCGCGGCGCGGGGAACGGCTCACGCATCAGCTGCTGGCTTTCTCGCGCCGCCAGGCGTTGAGACCCGAGCCCACCGATCTCAACAGCCTCATCCGGGAAGGCGAGCCGCTGCTGCGCCGCGCTGTCGGCGAGGCGGTCGAGTTTAAACTGAAGCTCAAGCGAGGCGGCGCTCGCGTGAGCGTTGACGCCGCCCAGTTCGAAGCCGCCCTGCTGAACCTTGTCGTCAATGCACGCGACGCCTTGGACGAGCGCGGGGGGAGGGTGTCGGTTCAGACCATGGCCTGCCAGATCCGGGCAGACGAAGTGCGAGAGCTGCCGGCTGGCGATTATGTCTGCGTCACCGTATCCGACGACGGGGCCGGAATGAGCGCCGACATAATCGGCCGGGTCTTTGAGCCGTTTTTCACGACCAAGTCCGTAGGCAAGGGCACGGGCCTGGGGTTGAGCCAGGTCTACGGGTTCGCCCGCCAAAGCGGCGGCGGCGTCCAGATCAGCTCCACCCCCGGGCGCGGGACCGAGATACGCCTCTACCTCCCGCCCCTGACGACGCGGCCCGCGTCGGAGGCCGTGGCCGCGCCCGCAGAAGCGGCGCCGACCCGGACCGGAGGGCGTCTCCTCCTGGTCGAAGATGATCCCGCCGTCGCCTCGGTCGCCGCCGATATCCTGACCTCGGGCGGATGGACGGTGACCGCCGTTGAATCCGCTCAGGCGGCGCTGGACCGTCTGCAGCGGACCCAGTTCGATCTGATGCTGACCGATATCGTCATGCCGGGCGGCATGACAGGGGTCGACCTGGCTCGGAAAGCCTCCGATACCTGGCCGGCCCTGCGTATCGTGCTGACGTCGGGCTATGTTGGAGAAGACGTGGACCGCGCCCTGGCTGACGCGCCCTGGCCCTTCCTCAGCAAACCCTACTCAGCCGAAAACCTTCTGCGCGTGCTCGACCTGGCGCGTCTCTGAAGGTCCACGCGTCCGCTTGACGGCTGCATCCAGCGCCGGGATCAGGTCGGCCAGCAGGTCGTCGACGTGCTCCAGGCCGACCGACAGCCGTATCAGGCCGTCGCCAATGCCCGCCAGGGCGCGCTGTTCGGGCGTCATGGCGGCGTGGGTCATGGTGGCCGGATGGGCGATCAGGCTTTCGACCCCGCCCAGCGATTCCGCCAGGGTGAAGATCTCCAGCGCTTCGACCAGCGTCCGCACGGCGTCCGCGCCGCCGTGCAGATCGAAGCTGAGCATGGCGCCCGGCCCCGATTGCTGGCGCGCCGCCAGCGCGTGGCCGGGGTGGGTCTTCAGGCCCGGATAGTGGACCGCGCGAACTGCCGGGTGGGCCGCCAGAACCTCGGCGACACGACCGGCCGTCGCCTGCTGACGCTCGATGCGGGCGAACAGGGTGCGCACTCCGCGCAGGGTCAGATAGGCGTCGAACGGCGAGCCGGTGACGCCCGTCGCATTGGCCCACCAGGCCAGCTGCTCGTGATCCGCCGGATCGGCCGAGACCACAGCGCCGCCGACCACGTCGGAATGGCCGTTGATGTATTTGGTGGTGGAATGGACCACGAAGTCGGCGCCCAGGCGGATGGGCTGCTGCAGGGCCGGCGACAGGAAGGTGTTGTCGCAGATCACCTTGGCGCCCACGGCGTGCGCACGGCGGCAGATGTCGGCCACGTCGACCACGCGCAGCAGCGGATTGGACGGCGTCTCGACCAGCACCAGCTTGGGCCTCAGCGCCAGGGCCGCCTCCAGCGCTTCGGGATATCCCTGATCGACGAACTTCACGTCGAAATGACCTTTCCGGGCTCGCGCGCACAGCAGGCGACAGGTGCCGCCGTAACAGTCGTGCGGCGCGATCAACAGGTCGCCGGGCTCCAGCAGCGACAGCGGCAGGTCCACCGCCGCCATGCCGGTCGCGGTGATTACGGCGCCGGCGCCGCCCTCTAGCCCCGACAGGGTTTCGGCCAGGACGTCGCGGGTCGGATTGCCGGAGCGACTGTAGTCGTACGCCCGCTTCTGGTCGAAGCCGGCGAACGAATAGTTGGAAGACAGATACAGCGGCGGCATGACCGCGCCGTGGGCCGTGTCCTGATCCACGCCGGTGCGGGCGGCGACGGTGCGGGGGTCCAGAGCTTGGGTCATGCGCAGATTTCCTTCAACGTGGAGCGGAGGATGTCGCCAACGAGGGCGTCCTCCTTCAGGAAGGCGTCGTGGCCGTACAGCGACGGCGCCTCGACGAAGCGGAACAGGGCCGGCAGGCGCGCGGCGAGCTCGCGCATGTCGTCGATCGGCACCAGCCGGTCCGAGGTGAAGCCCACCAGGGTGACGGGCGTGCGGATCGCCTCGGGCGTGACGACGTGACGGTCGATGGAGTCCGACAGGCTGAGCCAGCGCCCGGGCGTGGTCTGGTTGCGATAGGCGCGGCCGCGCGCCTGCAGATAGTCGCAGACAGGATAGGCCTGACCGGCGCGCTCCGGCGCCGAGGCCTCGAAGCGCTCGGCCAGTTCGTCGGGCGTGCGATAGGTCGTCATCGCCAGTTCGCGCGCCAGGGCCACGCCGTCCTCAGGCCGGCCGGCGGCCTGGGCCAACATCAGGATGCGGCGCTGAATGCCGCGCCAGGCCGTGGCCTGGGGGTGGGGGCGATGGGCCGCCGACACCACGACCAGTTCGCCCACCCGCTCGGGAAACAGCTCGGCGAAGGCTAGGGCGATCATTCCGCCGTAGGAGCAGCCGACAAAGGCCTCAACCCGGTCTTCGCCCAGCGCATCGAGCAGTAGGGCCAGCAGGCGCGCCTGATCCTGCGTGGTGATGGTGACCGGCCCTTCGCCCGCAGCTTCAGGCGCATAGTCGAAGGCCAGAACCCGCAGCCGATTGAGATCGATGGGTCCGCGTACGGATACCGCGCCCGACCACCAGCCCAGCCCCTTGGTTTCGGTGCGATGCACGAAACGGTCCGCCGAAATGCCGCCGGCCACTAACACCAGCGGGGCGCCGGCGCGGCCATGCAGGCGACCGACCAGACGCCGCTGAGCCAGCCGCTCGCCGGACGCCAGGCGGAAGTCGGCCGGAATGTCGACGGAAATGTCGCGCGCCTTGCCGTCCGCCACGGCGGCGGAGACGGCGCGCGGCCGACACAGCGGGTCTTCGAGATAGGCTTCGGCAAGGGTCATGGTCGTCGTCCGCGTCTCCGGCTCGACCAAGCCTCAGGCGGTGACAGACCGTGGGCGCGTCGCCTCGTCGACGTCCCACTCATCTCTCGCGGATCCGGCAAAGGACCCCCGCAGGAGTTGGCACCGTTTCGGGCGGAACCCGATGGTTGCCCCGGCGTCAAAGGGCCTAATCCCTCAGCCGGTCTTGATGAGCTGATCTTACGTTGCGGATGCGAGCGGCGCCGGTCAAGCGGAAAATCCAACCCTTTTTGACTCCGTCATCTGGCTGTTGACCGCTCCAATACGGGCTGCGGCCGCCAAGGAAGCAAAATTATTGCGCTCATGGCTTGACGGCGGATCGGGTCTGCGAGCAGTCTCTGGTCGAGTTCCACCCTTGGAGACGACGCGTGATCCGACGCTCGATCCTTTTCTCCGCCGCCTCGACCGTCGCCGTTTCCGGCGCGGCGATGACGCGCGCCGGCCTGGGTATGACCACCACTGCCATGACCACCATGCCCTTCCGGGCGGGGACAGGTTAGCGCGCGGCTCGAAGCCCCGAAGCACAACCCAGACCCCCGCCCGGACCCCCGGACGGGGGTTTTTCTTTTCCGCCGCCCTTCCCGAAATCCATCCCCAAGGACCTCCGTCATGCCCGCCTCCAGCCTCGCCCTTGTCCAGAACGCCCCGCCGCTCGACTCACCCGCTCTCGCCCCGGCTGGCGAGGTGGTCGTGCTCAAGTTCGGCTCTTCGATCCTGCGTGGACCGCAGGACTGTCCCGCCGTGGCCTCGGCCATCTACGCCCATGTGCGCCAGGGCCGGCGGGTCGTGGCCGTGGTCTCGGCCTTCGCCGGCCAGACCGACCGGCTGCTGACGGACGCCCGCGGACTGGGTCTGGCGCACGAGAACGAGCTTCTGCCGGCCTATGTCGCGCTGGGCGAGGAGAAGGCGGCCGCCCTGGTGGCCATCGCCTGCGATCGCATCGGCCTGGACGCCGAGGCCCTGTCGGTGCGCGAGCTGGGCGTCGAGGCGCGGGGCGCGGCCGAACACGCGCATCCCGTGGCTCTGAAAGGCGAGGGCCTGAAACGCGCCCTGGCGCGGCGCCAGGTGGTGATCGCGCCGGGCTTCGGCGCGGTGCGCGCGGACGGGCGTCTGGCCCTTCTCGGCCGCGGCGGGTCTGATCTGACGGCCATCTTCCTAGCCGCCGAGCTGGGTCTTGATCGGGCGCGGCTGATCAAGGACGTCGACGGCTTGTATGATCACGATCCCAACGACGCCTCGGGCGGCGCCCTGCGCTATCGCCGCGCGTCGTGGGATGAGGTGCGCCGCCTCGGCGGCTCACTGGTCCAGCGCGACGCGATAGACCTGGGCCAGCAGCGGGCGGTGGAGATCGAGGTCGGGGCCCTCGATCGCGACGACGGCACGGTCATCGGCGACCGCTCCGCGCCCCCCGGCCCGTCGTCTCCGCCGGCGCCCATCCGCGTGGCCGTCGCCGGGTGCGGCGTGGTCGGCGGCGGCGTGCTGAGCCGTCTGCTGGACGATCCCCGCTATGAGGTGGTGGCCGTGCTGGTCCGCGATCCCGCCAAGCCGCGCGACGTGCCTGTGCCGGCCGCCCTGTTCACCTCAGACGCAGACGCGCTGTTGTCATGCAAACCTGACATAGTTCTGGAGGCCCTGTCCGAGGGCGAGGCCGGCTATGACCTGATCAAACGCGCGCTGAACGCCGGCTGCGACGTGGCCAGCGCCAACAAACAGGCGGTCAGCCGCGACCCCGGCGGGCTGCTCGCCTTGGCCGAAGCGAAGGGCCTGCGGTTGGCCTGGTCGGCCTCGGTCGGGGGCGGGTCGCCAATGATCGAAACCCTGCGCGTCGCACGCGCGGCTGGCCCCGTGGCCGGCTTCGAGGCGGTGCTGAACGGCACGGTCAACTTCATGCTCGAACGCCTGGGCCAAGGCGCGGCCTTCGAAGAGGCGTTGGCCGACGCGCGCGCCGCCGGCTTCGCCGAGGAGGATCCTTCGTCGGATCTCGAGGGCCATGACGCCGCCGCCAAGGTGCGCCTTCTGGCGTTCGAGGCCTTTGGCGGATCGCTCGAAGCCGAGGCGGTGCCGCGCGACGTGCTCTCGGCCGCCAATCCGGCGGTCGGCGCGCGTCAGATCGGCGCCTGCCGCCGCGGCCCCGACGGCGCGCTCAAGGCCTCGGTGGCTCTTGACGCCGCCTGCTCAGACGCGCTGTTTCAATCCCTGTCGGGAGAGGGCAACGCCTTGAAGGTCTATGGCGAGGATGGGCGGGTCTGGACCTGCAAGGGCCGCGGCGCGGGACGCTGGGCCACGACCGAGAGCCTGATGGCCGATCTCAAGGACATCGTGCGCGCCCGCCGCGCCGAAGCCCTGGCGATCTAGATTGGCCGTCTTCACTCCCGTTTCCGATGGCGAGGCGGCCGCCTTCCTGGCCGGCTACGACCTGGGCGGCCTGGTCGCCCTGACGCCCATCGCCGAGGGGGTGGAGAACACCAACTATCGTCTGGAGACCGATCGCGGCCTGTTCGTCCTGACCCTGTTCGAAGGCCGGAGCGAGGCCTCGGCCCTGCCGTTCTGCCTGGGGCTGACAGACCATCTCGCCGCCGCCGGACTTCCAGCCGCGCGGCCCATGGCGGATCGGGGTGGCGGTTGGATCGGACGCCTCAACGCGCGCCCGGCCGCCATCGTCGAATGGCGCTCGGGCGCCTGGCTCAGAGACCCTGACGCCTCCGCCCTAAAACAAGCGGGCGCCCTTTTGGCGCGGATGCATCTGGCGGCGGCCGACTATCCCGCACAGCGTGACAATCCGGTGGGTCCGCTCGCCTGGCGGGGCCTTGCCGACCGCATCGCCGAGGCGGCCTCGGGCGAGGCGGCGCGGCTGCTGGATCGCGTCGAGGCCGAATGGGCGGCGCTGGGCGACCCGTACGACGGGGACCTGCCGCGCGGAGCCATCCACGCCGACTACTTCCCGGACAATCTGCTGTTCGACCACGGCGCGCCGTCGGGCGTGATCGACTTCTACTTCGCCTGCACAGCGCCCTGGGCCTACGACCTGGCGATCGCCCTCAGCGCCTGGGGCTTCGACGCGGACGGGCGGGCGCGTCCCGATGCGCTGGGCGCCTTTCAGAAGGGATACGAGAGCGTGAGGGGTCTGCCGCCATTGGAGCGCGCGGTCCTGCCGCGCCTCGGCCGGGCGGCGGCGCTGCGATTCACGCTGACCCGTCTGCATGACCAGGTGTTCCACGACCCGGCCAAGCTGGTCACGCCCAAGGATCCGGGCGTCTTCCTGAGGCGCCTGGACTACTGGAAAGCGAAGTCAGGATAACCTGACCTATTAGCTCAGCGCCTGTACGGCTTGGCGAGCTTGAACGAGGTCCGCGTCGATGACCGTCAGGCGCTCGGCCTGATCGGTCAGGGCCGCCACGACCGGCGCCGGCTCGGGGTCGAAGCCGACGGCGGCGCGCACGGCGTCGGGGAATTTCGAAGCGTGGGCGGTGGACAGGACCACGACCGGTCCCTGGGGCGCCAGGCGCCGGGCCGCCTCCAGTCCCACGGCGGTATGAGGGCAGACGACCCGACCCCAGCGCGTCCAGGCGCGCGCGATGCTGTCTTGGGTGGCGGCCTCATCGACGGAGATGGCGGCGATCTGGCCTTGGACCGTTCGACGGAGGTTGTCGTCCAGGCGGGCTTCGCCGTCGCGGGCGAAGGTCTCGAACAGGTCGCGCGTGACCTCGGCGTCGCGGCCCGAGGCTTCGAACACCAGACGTTCGAAGTTGGAGGGCGCTTGCACGTCCATGCTGACGCTTGTGGTCTGCACCGCCGGGCGGCGGGCGTAGACGCCGTCGTTGATGGCGCGGGCCAGGGCGTCATTGGCGTTCACCGCCGCGACCAGACCCGCCATAGGCAGACCCATGGCGCGGGCCGCTATCCCGGCGAAGGCGTCGCCCAGATTGCCGGTGGGCACCACGAACGTCACGGGCGCGTCCAGCCGCCGCGTCGCCGCGACATAATAGGGGATCTGCCCCGCCAGCCGCGCCCAGTTGATCGAATTGACCGAGCTGAGCCGGCCCCGCGCGCGCAGTCCCTCATCCGCGAGCAGCTGCTTCACCAGTCGCTGGCAGTCGTCGAAATCGCCTCGGATCGCCAGGTTCAGAACATTGTCGGCCGGGCAGGTGGTCATCTGCCGACGCTGCACCGGCGAGACGCGATCTAAAGGGTGCAGCACCACCAGACGGATGCGTTCGGCGCCCGCAAAGGCGCGCACGGCCGCCGCGCCGGTGTCCCCGCTCGTCGCCACGACCAAGGTGAGCGTCTCGCCCGACGCCTTCAGCGCCTCATCCGCCAGGCTGGCGGCCAGCTGCATGGCCAGATCCTTGAACGCCGCCGTGGGGCCATGGAACAGCTCCAGCAGATGCAGGCCCGGCTCCAGCTCGACCAGCGGCGTCACGTCGGGATGATCGAAGCCGGCGACCAGGCGACTCACCGCGCGGTCCAGCGCGCCGGCGGGCAGGGCGTCGCCGATGAAGGGCGTCATGACCGCGCGCGCGATCTCGGCGTAGTCGGTCCCGCCGGCCGGCAGGGCGGGCCATTCGCGGGGCATGTACAGGCCGCCGTCCGGGGCCATGCCGCGCAGCAGCACCTGGGCGAAATCGGTCTCGGGCGACCCGCCTCGGGTCGAGATGTAGCGCGCGCTCTGCATCACCCGTTATTGCTATCGGGCCTGCGGCGCAGCGTCATCCCCCGTCTTCGCCATTGCGGCGCCGCTGGCTTCCTAAGGCGGGGCGCCCCATGTGTGAGGCGATGAAGCGTCGTTCCTTCCTGATCCGCGCTGTGGCCCTGGCCGGCCTGGGCGGCGCCGCCTGGTGGGCGCGCGACAATGTCCTTTGGCGTGGGCCGCAGATCGCCTTTGCGGCCGGGGGCACCTCGGGCGAGCTGCCGTGGGCCCAGCCGCGCGCGGGCGTCCCCACGGCGACGGTCAGCCTGATGGGGCGCGAGGTCACCGCCCTGATCGACAGCGGCGCCCAGTATTCCGTCATCGATCGCGCCCTGGTCGCTGAACTGGGCATCGACGGCGGCGTCGACATGCCGATGGTGGCCTATGGCGTCAGCGGCGAGCCGCAGGTGGGTCGGGGCGTGACGCTGGAGGTGACGATCGGGGACATGACCCTGTCGGGCCTGCGCGCCGCCATCCTGGACCTGGGACCGCTGGCCTCGCCGCAAGGTCTGGGCGCGCCCCTGATCCTTGGACAGGACGTTCTGGGGGCGGCGGTGCTGGATCTGGACGTGGCCGAGCGGAGGCTGGCGCTGACCCGGCGCGAGGATCATGCGCTGGACCCGGCACTGTCGCCGCTGCCGGTGCGGCGCAGCGGGCGGATGCTGATGCTGGACGTGACGGTCGAGGGGGCGGTGATCCCTGCCGTCGTTGACACCGGCGCCTCGGCTTTGCTGGCGCTGAGCCGCGAATCCGCGACAGCCGCCGGTCTGCTGGACGGTCGGCCGTCGCGGCAGGGGCAGTCCATCGTGCTCGGCGGCGTGGTCGGGGCCGAGGTGGTGCAGGCGCGCACGGTCACGGTGGGGGACACCCTGTTCAGAAACCAGGCGACCGCCATCTATGCCGACGTGCCGCTGCCCGGCTTTCCCGCCGCCCTGCTGGGCATGGAGGCCTTCGCAGGCCAGCGGCTCACGCTCGACGTCGGCGGGGCGCGGCTGTTCGCGTCGCGTCCGCTGGATCTGACGATCAGCTAGAGGCGGCTACAGGCTGGCGCCTACAGGCTGGCGAAGGTGTCGCAGGTCGCCGGGTCGCCGGTCTGATAGCCGCGTTGCAGCCATTCCATCCGCTGGGCCGAAGAGCCGTGGGTGAAGCCCTCCGGCACGACCCGCCCGCCTGAACGGCGTTGCAGCGTATCGTCACCGATGGCCTGGGCGGTGCGCAGACCCTCTTCCAGATCGCCCGGCTCCAGCGCCACCGCGCCGTTCGACACCGCCGAGGCGTTGCGCGCCCAGACGCCGGCGTAGCAGTCGGCCTGCAGCTCCAGCGCGACGGAATAGCGGTTGGCCTCGGCCTGACCCGCCGCGCGCTGCTGCGCTTCGCGGACCTGCTGCGACGCGCCGGTCAGGGTCTGGACGTGGTGGCCGTATTCATGGGCGATGACATAGGCGCGGGCGAAGTCGGCGCCGGACGCGCCGAGCTTGGTCTCCATCTCCTGCCAGAAGCTGAGGTCCAGATAGACGGTGCGGTCCGTCGGGCAGTAGAACGGCCCCATCGCCGCCTGGCCGAAGCCGCAGCCGGTTCCGGTGCCCTGTTCGTAGAGCACCACGTTCGGCGGCTGATAGCCGTCCAGCCTGGTGCGCCAGACGTCGTCCACATTGGTGCCGATGACATCGACGAAGCGCCCGGCCTCGTCCTCGGGAGAGCCGACCACGCCCTGTTCCTGAGCGCCCACGCCGCCCAGCTGGCTGGCGACCTGCTGGGTCGTGGAGGGGTCGATGCCGAAGACGAAATAGCCGATCAGGCCCAGGATCGCGACGCCGATGCCGCCGCCCGCGACAGCGCCGCCGCCCATGCCGCGCCGGTCCTCGATGCCGCCGCCGCGCCGTCCGCCCTGCCACCGCATATCCGCGTCCTTCCCGAATGTCGCTCCAAGCTAGGCCGGAACGCGGTCGAAGCGGAAGGGATGCGTCAGTCGGGCCGCGTTCGATCCAGCCAGGAATCGATCTGTCCCACGCTGTCCCGCACCGCATCCGTTCGGCGGGTCTGGGCCTCGCGCGCCAGACGTTCAGCCTCGGGCGAGCCCAGCGGGCGAGGCGACACAGGTGCTATAGCGGGCTGACGCGCCGCCTCGATGTCGCGCAGGGTCAGGCGCGTGTTCATATCCTGTTGCCGGGCGAAGAGCTCGCGCTGGTCGGCCTGCAACCGCTGCTGCTCGATCGCCAGCCGATGCTGCTCGGCCGCCAGGGCAGGTGAGGGGGCGACGCCCCAGGGCTGGGCCTGGCCGGCGAGCATCAGGGTCAGAACGAGTGCGTGCATGGACCCAAGATGGGCACAGAAGCCCGGCAGCCCAAGCGTGGCCGCAACCCAAGCGACGACTGGTGGTTACTGACCCTCTCCCAGCAACATTCTGGAGGCTCTCTCATGGCCCAATCCCTTTCCGGCAAGACCATCGCCGTCCTCGCCACCGACGGCGTGGAACTGGTCGAACTCGACAAGCCCGTCGAAGCGCTCAAACAGGCCGGCGCGACGGTGGAGATCATTTCGCTCAAGACGGGCGAGTTTCAGGGCTTCGACCACCTGACGCCCGGCCGCAAGGTCAAGGCCGACAAGGCGGTGGCGGACGTGAACGCCGGCGATTACGCCGCCCTGTTGCTGCCCGGCGGCGTCGCCAACCCCGACCAGCTGCGCGCCGACGAGGACGCCGTGGCCTTCACGCGCGCCTTCTTTGAGGCTGGCAAGCCGGTGGCCGCCATCTGCCATGCGCCGTGGCTGCTGATCGAGGCGGGCGTGGTCGAGGGGCGGACCCTGACCGCCTTTGAATCCATCCGCACAGATCTGAAGAACGCCGGCGCCAATGTCGTCAATGAAGAGGTGGTCGTGGACGAGGGCCTGGTCACCAGCCGCTGCCCCGACGACATTCCCGCCTTCAACGCCAAGATGATCGAGGAATTCGCCGAAGGCCGTCACGACGGCCAGCAGGCCGCCTAGCCCAGGCGGATAGCCGACATCATGCGGCCGAAGTCCGGCTCGCGGCGCAGCGTGGCGCGGCGGTTGGAGTAGAAGCGGCCCTCGTCGGCCAGGGTATCGTCGCCGGTCCAGGCCGCGCGGCCGACGCCAGCCTGATCGAGACGCCACAGCACGAAGCCCGGCAGGTCGAACATGGCCTTGCCGGGCTTTTCGCTATTGTGGAAGAAGCGGCCGGCCCCTGCGTCGTGATGCTCGAACCGCTCACGGAAGTCGTCGCCGACCTCATAGGCGTCCGGGCCGATGCAGGGGCCGACGACGGCCGTGATGCGGTCCGGTTGAGCCCCCAGCGCGGTCATGGCCTGAACGGCCGAGTGCACCACACCGCCCAGCGCGCCCTTCCATCCAGCATGGACGGCCGCGACCACGCCGGCCTCGGCGTCGGCCATCAGAACCGGCGCGCAGTCGGCGGTCAGAACGGCGCAGACCACACCCGTCGAGGCAGTCGCCACGGCGTCGCCCTCGGGCCGGTCGCCGCGCCAGGGCCCTTCGGCCACGCGCGTCAGGGCGGAATGGACCTGATAGCAGGCGGCCAGATCATCCGGCGTCGCGTCGAACCATCCGGCGACGCGGCGGCGGTTTTCGATGACAGCGGCGGGATCGTCCTTGGATCCCACGCCCGTGTTCAGGCCCTCGTACAGGCCCTTCGAAACGCCGCCCCCGCGCGTGAAGAAGCCATGGCGAACGCCCGGCAGGTCGAGCAGCGGATGGGTGATCGGGTCCAGCATGATCGTCTTGTCCCATCCGCGTCCCGGTCGGGGCAAGCGCCGCCGCTCAGTCGAAGCCGGGAAGGGCCAGTCGGCTGGGGTGGAAGACAGCGGCGGCCTTGAACAGTTCGCCCATCTGGTCCGGCGCGGTCAGCCGTTCGACCTGGCGCGCCAGCACCAGCGCCGCCTCGGGCCGTGCGGCCGACAGGGCCTGGACCCGCGCCTCTACGCCAAGGCCGCGCAGGAAGTCGCCCTGACCGCGACATCCGGTGACGTCGGCGCCGGCGCGTACGGCGGCCTCAAGCACCAGCGGGAAATCGGCCCACTGGGTCAGGTCGGCCTGGCCCGGCTCGGCCAGGGGGTCGACCTTGGCGTGGCGTTTCAGCGCCTGCAGGGTGTCGCCCGCCTCGGGCCTTGCCCGCCCATAGTCGATCAACAGGGCCGCGCCGGAGGCCGCCCGCACCAGGGCCCCCAGGTCGCGGCCGAACAGCGCCTGCTGCTCGGACAGCTCGACCAACTGTCCAGGCTCGACCTCGAACGCGGGCGGGGCGAAGCCGCCCGTCACCGCCGTCAGGCCGAACACCAGCTCGCCGTCGTCCGACACCCCCACGCGCCGCTCGGCCCAGCCGCCGTCGGTGCGCACGAACTGGCGCGCCGGCAGGCAGTCCAGCACCTCGTTGGCGATCAGGATGACCGGCGTGTCGGTCTCGACCTGGGCCAGCGATCGGACCCAGCGCGGCGCGACGTCGGCGCTGGCCAGTCGCCGGGCCTGGGCGTCGCGCAGCGGAGGCGACGGCTCGATCAGCACCAGATCGCAGGCTTCCAGAAAGCCGGGCGCGACCCCGGCCGCACCGGCGGCCGCGCGCAGGGCGTCGTCCATCAGCGTCCCGTCGCCGGGCCCGACCTCGACCAGGCGGAACCGCTCGGGCGCGCCCAGGCGCAGCCAGACCTCGACCGCCCATAGGCCGATCAGCTCGCCGAACATCTGGCTGATCAGAGGCGCGGTGATGAAGTCGCCGCCCGGCCCCAGCGAGGGCCGTGTGGCGTAATAGCCGTCCCGGGGGTCGTGCAGACAGCGCGTGACATAGTCCGCCACCGTCATCGGCCCTGTCAGGGCGATCTCGCGCGCCAGCCGCGCCTTAAGACCCATCGGATCAGTCGGCGGCCACGGGTCGGCTGCGCGCCCGCCAGATCAGCCAGGCGCCGACCAGGATCATCGGGACCGACAGCATCATGCCCATGGTCAGGCCCAGCGGCAGGTTGTCCAGGCCGGCGTCGGGCTGACGCACCGTCTCCAGCAGCGCGCGCGACAGGCCGTAGCCGACCAGGAAGACGCCGGTGATCAGGCCCGGACGGGCCAGGGCCTTGCCCTTCCAGATCATGAACGACAGCACCGCCAACAGCAGCAGGCCTTCCAGCCCAGCCTCATACAGTTGGCTGGGGTGACGCGGCACGTCGCCGGCGGGGCAGAAGCCGTACATCTCGCGGATGCGGTCGTTGCAGAAGCGAATGGCCCACGGAACCGTAGTCTCACGGCCCCACAGCTCGCCGTTGATGAAGTTGGCGATGCGGCCGAACAGCAGGCCGATCGGGACCACCGGCGCGATCAGGTCGCCGACCTTGAGCATCGGCAGGCCGTTCCTGCGCGCGAAGATCACGATGGCTGCGACCACGCCCAGGAAGCCGCCGTGGAAGCTCATGCCGCCGGTCCAGAGCTGCAGAAGCTCGAACCGCTGTCCCAAGGTCTCGCCGGTGAACAGCTGGCCGAACATCTGGGGCTGATAGAACAGGGCGTAGCCGAAGCGGCCGCCCAGGATGATGCCGATCGCGATCCACAGCGCCAGGTCGTCCAGCTGCACCGGCGTCATCGGCGGCCGGCCCGGCAGCCAGAGGCGCTCGGTCTTGACCAGACGGGCGGCATACCACCAACCCAAGACGATGCCGCCGACATAGGCCAGGGCGTACCAGCGGATCGGCAAGGGACCGATCGAGATCAGGACCGGATCGAATTCGGGAAAGGGCACGGGCGCTCCGCTGGCGGTGATCGCTGAGCGGAACCCTTAGCAAGCGTCGCCGGCCTCGTCGCGGGGGTTTTGCACGGTCGCGGCACATCCGCGGCATGGACGGTAAGGTTTCGTTCACCATATCCGTCAGACCCTCGTTAACGGAATCGGCGTCGCCGAATCGGAGCCCTCCCATGCAGACCCGCAACCCCATCCTCGACGAGTTCGCCAAGCTGACCACCGGCGCCATGGGCCTGGCTCAGGCGGCGGGCGACGAGGCCAAGGCCGCCTTCCGCGCGCAGAGCGACCGGTTCGTGGCTGAGATGGACCTGGTCCGGCGCGACGAATTTGATGTCCTAAAGGCCGAGATCGCCGCGCTGCGGGCCGAAATCGCCACGCTGAAGGCGGCCGAAAAGCCCCGGAAAAAGCCTGAGACGGGAACGTCCACAGGCGCGGTTCCCCCTGCGGACGCAGCCGGTTGAGCCCGAGACCCGAACACCCTTACCGTCCGCTTAACCGTTCGTGAGTCGGGCGGTCCTTTAGTCAGGATTTTAATGCATGGACGCCGCCAGGCCTGAAGAGCTCGAGGCGCCGATGGACCCGCTCGATGTCGTCGAGCACGTCCTGACGGCCGAGAACCTGCCCTTCGACCGCACCGACGACGGCGACCTGGCCTTCGCCCTGGCCGGCGACTGGAAGGACTACGAGCTGTGGTTCGCCTGGCGGCCCGAAGGCGACTGCCTGCAACTGTGCTGCGCCCTGGACCTGCGCGCGCCCAAGAGCCGGCGCGGCGCGGCCTATGAACTGGTCGGCCTGATCAACCAGAAGGCCTGGATGGGTCATTTCGAGGTCTGGGCCGAGGACGGCGAGATCGTCTTCCGCCACGCCCTGGCCCTGCCGCACGGCGAGCGCCCGACGCTGGCCCAGGCCGCGTCCATGATCGACGCGGCCATCGAGGCGGCGGATCGCTACTACCCGGCCTTCGACTTCATGATCCGCGGCTCCAAGAAGCCCCAGGACGCGATCGCCGCCTGTCTGTTCGAGACCGTCGGCACGGCGTGAGCGTGGGCCGGCCCGTCATTCTGCTGGGCCACGGCCGGCTGGGCTCGGCCATCGTCGAGGGCTGGCTGTCGACCCAGACCCTTCGCCCTGCCGATCTGATCATTCTGGCGCGCAGCGACAGCCCCGCCCTGAGGGCCCTGTCCGCGCGCGGCGTGCGCGTGAACCCTGATGCCGCCGATCTGCCGGCCGACGCCGTGTGGGTTCTGGCCGTCAAGCCGAAGGTATGGCGCGTAGCCGTCGAGCCCTGGCGCGCCCATGTCGGGCCGCAAGCCGTGGTGTTGTCGGTCATGGCCGGCGTTTCCCTGAGCCAGACCGCCGAGCCGTTCGAGGCGCCCGTGGTGCGTGTCATGCCGACGACCGGCGTGGCGCAGGGCCAGGGGATCGCCTCAGCCTGGGCCGAGGACGAGCGCGGCTGGGCGGCGGCGCGCGCCCTGTTCCAGCCGATCGCCGATCTGGTCGAACTGTCGGGCGAGGACCGGATGGACGCCGCAACCGCCGTGGCCGGGTGCGGCCCGGCCTATGTGCTGGCGCTGGCGCAATCGATGGCGCGTGCTGGACAGGCGCAAGGGCTGACGGCCGAGGACGCCGACCGCCTGGCCCGCGGCGCCCTGCGCTCGGCCGCCGCCGTGCTGGACGGCGAAGGCGCGCTGGAAGAGATGATCGGCCGCATCGCCTCGCCGGGCGGCGTCACCGAGGCCGGACTGAAGGTCATGGCGGCGGGCGGCGCGCTCGACGACCTGGCCGCGCGAACGATCCAGGCCGCCGTCGACAAGGCGCGCGCGGTCTAGCGCGTAACGTAGCGCCCCGCCGCCAGGTTGGACGCCAGGCGGGAGAAGGCGCGGTCGGCGTCGGTCCAGGTGGAATAGCCGCGAACCTCCGCCAGATTGTGCGAATACCATGCGTAGCGGATCGGCTGCACCGAGCCGTCAGCGAGGGTCGCCTGCCCCTCTATGGTCGCCCCTCCGATGGATCGGCTGCGAAAGCCGTCCAGACCAGGAGTTCGCGACATCTGCTTGATGGTCGGACGGTTGGGTTTCAGCTCCGACAGCACCAGCTCGATCCGCGCGCCGTCCAGGGGCCCGTGGGACGCAAGGGCCCGCTGGACGGCCTCGCGCAGCCGTTCGGACTGTTGGGCGACTTCCCGCTCTCCCAGCCGCTCGGCCTGCTCTTGAAGCTTGGGGCCCCAAGTGACGGTGACGCTGTCGGGTTGGGCGCGCGCCACGCTCGTGACGGCCAGCAAGGCGGCCAGAGGGGCGGCGAAAGCGAGTGTACGCACAGCGCGTCTCCTTCATGCGATCCCTGTCCTGGCGAAAGATGGTCTCTTCGGACCGGATGCGCCAGAGGCCTCAGCCCGGCAGGCGCATCACCGCCTTCAGTCCGCCGAGGTCGCTGCGCCCCAGGCTGATGTCGCCGCCGTGGCCGCGCGCCACGTCCCGCGCGATGGCCAGCCCCAGGCCGACCCCCTTGCGGTTCTGATTGCGCGCCGCGTCCAGGCGCGAGAAGGGCCGGAAGGCCTCTTCGTGCATGTCGTCGGGGATGCCGGGTCCGTCGTCCTCGATCGCAATCTCCAGCCCGCCCGAGGTCAGGATGCGGGCGCTGAGCCGCACCTGCTCGCCATGCGACGCCGCATTGCCCGCCAGATTGGTCAGGGCGCGCTTCATCGCCAGGGGGCGGACCTGCGCGATCAGCTCGTCTGCGGCGCGGATCTCGACCTCGGCGCCGGCGCGGCGTGCGTCCTCGGCCACCGCCCCCAGCAGGGCTGCGATCTCGACTGGCTGCAGCGCCTCGCCCGCCTCGCCGCGGGCGAAGGCGAGGTACTCGTCGATCATGTGCTCCATCTCGTCCATGTCGGCGCGCATGGCGTCCTGGCGCTTGAAATGCGGAGCCAGGGCCAGCTCCAGACGCAGCCGGGTGAGCGGCGTGCGAAGGTCGTGGCTGACCGATGCGAGCAGCGCCGTGCGCTGGTCGATGTGTCGCTGGATGCGGTCGCGCATGGCCAGGAAGGCGGTCGCGGCGGCGCGAACTTCTCGGGCCCCGTGCGGCTTGAAACGCGGCACGGTCTCCCCGCGCCCGAAAGCCTCGGCCGCGTCGGCCAGCCGCTCGATGGCGCGCACCTGATTGCGGATGAACAGCACGGCGATGCCCATCAGCAGCAGAGTTGCGATCAGCAGCCACAGCACGAAGATGTGCGCCTGGGTCGCCACCGCCCGCTCGCGCGGGGCGATGATGCGCAACACTCCGCCTGGGGCCTCCACCCGGATGTCAATGTAGGCGGGATAGCGGGTCGTATCGAACCAGAAGGGTTGATCAAGCCGTGACTGAAGCGCCCGCTCGACCGCGCGATCAACCACGCCCAAAGCGCCGCGTCGCTGTTCCTCGGGCAGGGCGGCGCCCGGCTGAAGCGCGATCGACAGCGACAGGGTCCGTTCCGCCCGGCCTGCAATGAGAGACAGGTTTTCGGGCGTCGGGTCGTCGCCGTAGGTCTCGACCGCCCAGGCGATGTCGCCGGCCAGACCGTCCGACAGCCGAGCCGTCACCGTCTGCCAATGGGCGTCGAAGAAGGCCCAGGTCACCGCCACCTGCATGACCGCGACCGGCAGGACGATGATCAGCAGAGATCGGCCCCACAGCGAGGTCGGCAGCCGCCGCTTGAGGAAGCGCGGCCACAGATAGGCCGGCAGCAGCCTCACCGGCTCAGTCCGGGGCCAGCATGTAGCCGACGCCGCGCACGGTCTGGAGGTAGCGCGGATTCTTGGGGTCGCTCTCCAGCTTGCGGCGCAGGCGGGTCACCTGGACGTCAACCGCGCGGCCGGTGATGTCGGCCGTATCGGGCGACAGGCTCATGCGCTCGACCGGGGCGTGGGCGTGGATGGCCAGGGTCCTGAGCAACTGCGCCTCGGCCTCAGTCAGGCGCTGGGGCTTGCCGTCACGGGTCAGTTCCAGACGCTCCATGTCGAACACCACATCGCCCAGCTTGATCTCGCGCGGCGTCAGGGGCTTGCCGCCGGTTCGGCGCAGGATGGCGTCGATGCGCAGCGCCAGCTCGCGCGGATCGAACGGCTTGGACATGTAGTCGTCGGCGCCCCGCGACAGGCCCTCGATGCGGTCCTCGGCGTCGCCCTTGGCGGTCAGCAGCAGGATCGGCGTCTTGGAGGCCATCGCCTTCTCACGCACCCAGGTGGTCAGGTCGAAACCGGTCTCGCCCGGCATCATCACGTCCAGAACGATGAGGTCGAACTCGATCAGTTCAATCAGGCGCTTGGCCGCCGCCGCGTGGGCGGCGCCGGTGACGCGGTAGCCCTCGCGCGCCAGGAACTCCTTGAGCAGTTCGCGAATGCGGTCGTCGTCGTCCACGACCAACAGGTGACGACCGACACCGGGTCCGGCGACGGGCCCCGAACGGCCCGAGCCGCGCGAATCGGACGCGCTCATACGACCGCTCCGGCGTTGACGGACGTGTGAGGGCGGGGTCTAACCCCAGACCAGACGCAGGAGACGTTCTTCAATGGCCTTCGTTCCTTTCGACGATCGTGACGGTTGGATCTGGTTTGACGGTGATTTCGTGCCCTGGCGGGACGCGAAAACGCACGTTCTGACCCATGCCCTTCACTATGGCTCGTCGGTGTTCGAGGGTGAGCGTATGTACGGCGGCGAAATCTTCAAGCTGACGCCGCATTCGGAACGTCTGAAACGGTCGGCGGAACTGCTGGACTTCGAGCTTCCCTACAGCGTGGCCGAGATCGACGCCGCCTGCAAGGAAACCTGCGCCAAGATGGGCCTTTCGGACTGTTACGTCCGTCCGGTCGCCTTCCTGGGCGCCGAACAGGTCAGCGTGACGGCCAAGAATTCCAAGGCCCACGTCGCCATCGCTGCCTGGGAGTGGCCCAGCTATTTCGACCCCGAGGTCAAGGCGCGCGGCATTCGTCTGGAGTGGGCCAAGTGGCGCCGCCCCGACCCCGCCACCGCCCCCTCGGCGGCCAAGGCGGCGGGCCTGTACATGATCTGCACCATGTCCAAGACAGCGGCCGAGAAGCGCGGCTTCGCCGACGCCATGATGCTGGACTGGCGCGGCTATGTCGCCGAGGCGACCGGCGCCAACGTCTTCTTCGTGCAGGACGGCGTGCTGCACACCCCGCCGATCGACGCCATCCTGGACGGCATTACGCGCCAGACCGTGATCGAGATGGCCAAGGCCAAGGGCATCGACGTGGTTGTGCGCCACATCCGCCCCGAGGAGTTGTCGGACTTCAGCGAATGCTTCCTGACCGGCACGGCCGCCGAGGTCACGCCCGTCAGCGAGATCGGCGACTACCGTTTCAGCCCGGGCGCGCTCAGCCTGGGCCTGATGGAGGACTACGGCCGCCTTGTGCGCCGTCAGCTTTGATCGGCCAATAATCCGCTTGCAGGCGGCCCTGGCCTGGCGTTCAACGGGCCTCTAGGGGAGCCGTCCGCATGTTCAGCCTGCTCAATCTTCAGAGCCTTCTCGGCCTGGCCGTGATCGTCGCCGTGTGCTGGGCGATGTCGGAGAACCGGCGCGTCTTTCCGTGGCGGCTGGCGATCGGGGCGGTGGCGGTTCAGGCGCTGATCGTGCTGGGACTGTTCGCCATTCCCGGCTCGCAAGTCGTGCTGGCGGCCGTGACCGGGGCGGTGGACGGCCTAGCCCAGGCGACCAGCCGCGGGACGCAGTTCGTGTTCGGCTATCTGGCCGGCGGCGACCAGCCCTATGAGGTGACCAACGACGGCGCCCTGTTCACCTTCGCGTTTCAGGTGCTGCCGCTGATCCTGGTGATCTCGGCCCTGTCGGCCCTGCTGTGGCACTGGAAGATACTGAAGTGGATCACCCTGGGCTTCGGCCTGCTGTTCCAGAGAACCATGGGCCTGGGCGGCGCTTCGGCCCTGGCGGTGGCGGCCAATATCTTCCTGGGCATGATTGAAAGCCCGCTGGTGATCCGGGCCTATCTGGACAAGCTGACCCGGTCGGAACTGTTTCTTATGATGGTGGTCGGGCTGGCCACCGTCGCCGGCTCGACCATGGTGGCCTATGCGACCATCCTGGGCCCGGTGTTGCCCAATGCGGCGGGCCACGTTCTAGTGGCCTCCATAGTGTCTGCGCCGGCGGGCGTTCTGCTGGCTCGCGTCATGGTGCCGGAAAAGCCGGGCGGAGGCGGCGCGCACGCCGACTACAGCTCGGGCTTGAAGTACGACAGCGCCGTCGACGCCATCGTCAAGGGCACGTCCGACGGCCTGATGGTGGTGCTGAACATTTCGGCGGTGCTGATCGTCTTCGTCGGCCTGGTGGCCCTGGTGAATGTCATGCTGGGCGGCTTCTGGCTGTTCGACGGCCCGGTGACGGTCGAGCGGCTGCTGGGCTGGATCTTCATGCCGATCGCCTGGCTGACGGGGGTGGAATGGTCCGAGGCGGGCCGCGCCGGCTGGTTGCTGGGCGTGAAACTGACCCTGACGGAGTTCGTGGCCTTCATCGAACTGGGCAAGGTGCCGCCCGCCGAGATGAGCGAGCGGACCCGCATGCTGATGACCTATGCCCTGTGCGGCTTCGCCAACATCGGCTCGGTCGGCATTACGGTGACCGGGCTGTCGGTGCTGATCCCCGAGCGCCGCGCCGAGGTGCTGAGCTTGGTGGGGAAGGCGCTGTTTGCGGGATTCGTCTCCACCTTGATGGCCGCCTGCATCGTGGGGGTCTTGCCCGCCGCAGTGTTTGGGCAATAAGTCTCTGTGACCTACGGAGGTCGGCGTTGAAGCTCTACACCTCTCGCCTCGCGCCCAATCCGCGCCGCGTGCGCTGGGTTCTGGCCGAAAAGGCCGTGACGGACATCGAGATCGTCGAGATCGATCTTCTGGCTGGCGAGCACCGCACGCCCGAATATCGCGCCCGCGTCGGCGCGCCTCACGTGCCAGCCCTGGAATTGGACGACGGAACCTGCGTGTCGGAATCCATCGCCATCTGCCGCTATATTGAGGCGATCTATCCCGAGCCCAACCTGTTTGGCCGCGATGCGCGCGAACAGGCGATCATCGAAATGTGGACCCGCCGGTGCGAACTCTACCTGGCCAATCCGCTGATGCTGACGGTGCGTCACAGCCACCCCGCCCTGGCGGCGCTGGAGGCGCCGCAGCCGCAGATCGCCGACTATAATCGCGCGGGCGCTGAACGCTTCATGAAGACGCTTGACCGCCGCTTGGCGGACACCGAGTTCGTCGCCGCCGACCGTTTCACCATGGCCGACATCGTGGCCGTGACCGGCCTGGAGTTCGGCCGGCTGATCAAATACCGGCCGCCTCAGGAACTGACGCATCTCGCTCGCTGGCGGGACGCCTGCTTGAGCCGCGAGGCGGCTGCGGCTGGCGGCTGACAGAGCCCGACGCGCCTCTCGGTCAGCTTTCGAAAATCGGCTGAAAGCCGCCCCACATCATGCGCTTGCCGTCGAAGGGCATGTCCATGTCCGAGAAGTCGGGGTCGCTCTGCATCTTCTCCCAGCAGGCATCGGCGGTGGCGCGGTCTGGCCATGTAAGCCAGGAGAAGACCACGGCCTCCCCGTCTTCCAGCTTTACGGCCAGATCGAACCCGGTGACCTTGCCGGGAGGAATGTCCTCGCCCCAGGTCTCGACCTGCTCGAGGCAGCCGTATTTTTGGAACAGCGGCCAGGACTTCTTCGCCGAGGCGATGTAGCGGTCCTTGTCGACGATCTTCACGGGGGTCAGGAAGCCGGTGATGTAGGACATGTTAGTTCTCCTTCGGAGGTTGAGACCGCTGCTCGCCTCGCGGGGGTTCGCGACTTGAGGGGCAAGGGCGGCAGGGTCGGCGGTTCGGGAAGTATCCGCCTTGGTTCGACGCGACAGTCAGCCTGATTTATCGGCCGCAGCCTCCAGGGCGGCGATGTCGATCTTCCCCATCGTCATCATGGCCTCAAAGGCGGCCTTGGTGCGGGCGGGTTTCGGATCGGCGTAGAAGTCGAGCAGGCGGCGCGGCGTGATCTGCCAGTTGACGCCCCAGCGGTCCTTGCACCAGCCGCACTGGCTTTCCTGGCCGCCGTTTCCCACGATGGCGTTCCACAGGCGGTCGGTCTCGGCCTGGTCGTCGGTGACGACCATGAAGGACACGGCTTCAGTCTGCGGGAACATCGGCCCGCCGTTCAGGCCGACGTAGCGCCGACCGGCGAGGGTGAACTCGACGACCAGCTCTTCGCCCTCGGCCGCCGATGGGTTGTCGGACGGCGCCTTCCAGGCGTCCTCCACGCGGCTGTCTGGCAGACCGAGAGAGACATAGAACTCGGCCGCCTGTCGCGCCTGACCTTTGTCGTACCAGATGCAGGGAAGGATCTTGTCGCTCATGACGGCGTCTCCTGATTGGTGTTGACCATCCAGTCCTTGCCGAAGCGGTCGCGCACCATGCCGAAACCGGACGTCCACGAGGTCGGACCGAAAGGCATCTGGACGGTTCCGCCATCGGCCAGTCGGTCGAAGACGCAACGGGCTTGGTCGGCTGTGTCGAAGTGCAGGGCGACCGAGCCTTCGCCGGGTCGGGTCCCGCTTGCTTGGCCGTCAGCGCAGACGCCCGGCGGACTGTCGGAGCCCATGATGGCCTGGTCGCCGATCTGCAGCCATGCGTGTGCGACCCTGTCTTTCCAGTCGTCTCCGACCGGAGCATCGGGCATGTCGGCGAAGGTGATCAAATGAAGCTGATCCGCGCCAAGAATATCCGCATAGGCGGTGAAGGCTTCACGCGCCTGAGTTTCGAACATGAGATTGGGGGTGACCTTCATGAGGCCTGCTCCAGACGCAGCGCTACCTCGGCGAGTTGATCGGCCGCCTGACCCCAGCCCTGTTCGAACCCCATGTCGCGATGTGCGCTCACGGCCTTGTCGTCCCAGTGGCGGGCCCGCGCGATATAGCGCGTGCCCTCGCCTTCAGGCTCGAACGTGTCGATGCGCACGAAGTTCATGTCGCCGGACTGTGGAATCCAGCCCTCGGTCAAGGCGCCGGTGGTGACCAGCCGACGGCCGGGATCGACCTCCAGCACCACCCCGCGATAGGCGTGGCGTTCGCCCTCAGGCGACTGCATCGTCACATCGGCGCGGCCGCCGGCGCGCAGGTCGTAATCGACGCTGGGCGTGGTCCAGGGACGGGGGGTGAACCACTCCTCGGCGTGCTCGACATAGGCCCTCCACACGGTTTCCGGCCTGGCGGCGATGAAGCGGCTGACGCTCAGTTCATGGGACGTGCTCATGGCGATCACGCAGGTTGTGGTTCTGCGTAGGCTTCCGGACCAGCTGCGGCGGCCGCCGGGTCCATCCACATGATTTCCCAGATGTGGCCGTCGGGGTCGGCGAAGGAGCGGCCGTACATGAAGCCGTAGTCCTGGACCGGCGTGGGGTCGATCGCCCCGCCCGCCTGGCGGGCGCGCCCGGCCACGGCGTCGACAGCTTCGCGGCTGTCCTCGGAGACGCAGATCAGCACCTGGGCGCTCTTGTGCGCGTCGGGGATGGCGCGGTCGGTGAAGGTGCGCCACTTGTCATGCGTCAGCAACATGGCGTGGATGGTGTCGGAGAACACCATGCAGGCGGCGGTGTCGTCGGAGAACATCGGGTTCTTCGTTGCGCCGACGGCCTCGTAAAAGGCGACGGCGCGACGCAGGTCGGCGACGGGCAGATTGACGAAAATCATTTTGGACATCGGGCGTCTCCCTCATGGACGCTGGACGTTTTGCGCTCATGAGTTATGATAGTCAACTATGAAGTTAGAAAAAGTAACCACCAGGTCGGACGGGCGATCCTCCAAGCGCTACCACGACGCGTGCGGGGCGGCGCACGGCCTGGATCTAGTGGGAGAGCGGTGGGCGCTGCTGGTGATCCGAGAGCTGATGATGGGGCCGCGCCGGTTCAGCGATCTGCGCGGCGACCTGTGCGGCCTTTCGGCCAATGTCCTCACCCAGCGGCTGGAGGGGCTGGAGGCCTCGGGCGTGGTCCGGCGGCGCAAGCTGCCGCCCCCCGCCTCGGTCCAGGTCTATGAACTGACCGACTGGGGCTATGAGATCGAACCGGTCTTCATGGTGCTGGGCGGCTGGGCGGCGCGCTCGCCGCGACATGATCCGACCCTGCCGATCAGCGCGGTATCGGTGATGCTGTCTTTCAAGACGATGTTCGACCCTGCGCGAGCCAAGGGCGTCGACGTCTCGGTCGGCTTCGTCATGGGCGACGATCATTTCGTGGTTCGGATAAAGAAGGGCGTGCTGAAGGCCCGCCGTGGCGAGACTGACGCCTGCGACGTCGTGGTGCGCGCCATGCCGTCTGCGGTGGCGGCGGCCGTTTACGGCAAGGCGCCGATCGCTGAATTGGAAGCCGCAGGCCAGATGCGGGTCGAAGGCGAGGCCTCCGTTTTCGCCCGGTTCATCGACTTCTTCCATCTGCCGGAGAAAGCGGCCTCGCCGCAGGCCTGAAGGCCGCCTTCTTTCCGGTCGTTCGGTCAGCTGTCCAGGAAGGAGCGCAGCTTGCGGCTGCGGCTGGGGTGTTTCAGCTTGCGCAGCGCCTTGGCCTCGATCTGGCGGATGCGTTCGCGGGTCACCGAGAACTGCTGGCCGACCTCTTCCAGGGTGTGGTCGGTGTTCATGCCGATGCCGAAGCGCATGCGCAGCACCCGCTCCTCACGCGGTGTCAGCGACGCCAGCACGCGGGTCGTGGTCTCGCGCAGGTTCGATTGAATCGCGGCGTCGATCGGCAGGACGGCGTTCTTGTCCTCGATGAAGTCGCCGAGGTGGCTGTCTTCCTCGTCGCCGATCGGGGTTTCGAGCGAGATCGGCTCCTTGGCGATCTTGAGGACCTTGCGGACCTTCTCCAGCGGCATGGCCAGGCGCTCGGCCAGCTCTTCCGGCGTCGCCTCGCGGCCGATCTCGTGGAGCATCTGGCGCTGGGTGCGCACGATCTTGTTGATCGTTTCGATCATGTGCACGGGAATGCGGATGGTGCGCGCCTGGTCGGCGATCGAGCGGGTAATGGCCTGACGGATCCACCAGGTGGCGTAGGTCGAGAACTTGTAGCCGCGACGGTACTCAAACTTGTCGACCGCCTTCATCAGACCGATGTTGCCTTCCTGGATGAGGTCCAGGAACTGCAGGCCGCGGTTGGTGTATTTCTTGGCGATGGAGATCACGAGGCGCAGGTTGGCCTCGACCATTTCCTTCTTCGCCTGACGGGCCTCGCGCTCGCCCTTCTGGACGGTCTGGACGATGCGGCGATAGTCGTCGATCGGCAGGCCGGCCTCGGTGGCGACAGCGGCGACCTTGCTGCGGATGTCGGCGATCTGGGCGGCTTCGTTTTCGCTGAACTTGGTCCAGCGCACGCCCATGTCCTTGATCTGCTCGCTCCAGTTCGGATCCAGCTCCGAGCCGAAATAGGCCTTGAGGAATTCGGGCCGCGAAATACCGTAGCTGTCGGCCAGGCGCAGCAGGCGGCCTTCCAGCCCGATCAGGCGTTTGTTGATGGCGTACAGCTGCTCGACCAGCGCCTCGATGCGGTTGTTGTTCAGCTTCATCGTCTTCAGACGATCGCTGATGGCTGCGGTCAGGGTCTCGTAGGCCTTCTGATCCTTGGCGGTAAGGATCTCGCCCTTCAGGCGCGCCTCGACCAGCTTGTCCTGCAGCTTGCGGAAGCCGCCGAAATCGGCCGCGATGGCGTTCAGGACCTCCATGACGCCGTCGCGCAGCTCAGCCTCAAGCGCCGAGATCGACATGCCGCCGCCGTCGTCGAAGTCGTCCTCGTCGTCCTCGTCCTCAAGGCCGCGTTCGTCGGTCTCGCCGGCGGCCGCGGCCGCTTCTTCCTTTTCCTTCTGCGCCGCATCCTGATTGTGGGGCAGGGAGGCGGGGTTCAGCACCCCATAGGTCGCATCCAGGTCGATGACCTCGCGCAGCAGGATGCGGTTGTTCTCGAGCTCTTCGCGCCAGACCATGATGGCCTCGAACGTCAGGGCGCTTTCGCACAGGCCCGAGATCATGGCGTCGCGGCCGGCCTCGATGCGCTTGGCGATGGCGATTTCGCCCTCGCGGCTCAGCAGTTCGACCGAGCCCATTTCGCGCAGGTACATGCGCACCGGGTCGTCGGTGCGGTCGTAGGCGGCCTTGGCGGGGGTCTCGGCTACGGCGGTTTCGGCGGCGGCGGCCACTTCCGTGCTCTGAGACTCGGCGGCCTCTTCCTCGTCTTGGACGACGTTGACACCCATTTCGGACAGCATGGCCAGGGTGTCTTCGATGGCGTCGCCGCTGACTTCCTCGCTGTTGAGGACCTTGTTCAGCTCTTCCATCGTCACATAGCCGCGCGTCTTGGCCTGTTTGATGAATTTTTTGACGGCGGCGTCGGTCAGATCGAGCAGGGGCCCGTCAGTGGCGGCTTCGGTTTCCTGCGTCTCGGTCTGCGCGTTCATTCAGTTCAGTCTCCAGGTGGAGGGCTGATCAGGCCCGCCGCCAATACAAACGTGTGGCGAGGTCGTTGGTTACGAACTCGAGCTGTCTTCCCAAATTTCTCCGGTCTTAATCGCACGACGCAACGCATCCCGCTCGGCCTTCAGCCGGCGGAACACCTCGTCCTGCCCCGGCACGCTGCGCGCCGACGACAGAGCGTCTTCCAGGGCGGCGACACGAATCAACGCATCATACGCCTGCGACCATCGGATCCTCGCCTCGCCGAGGGGCTTGTCTGCAGCCAGGAATGGCGCGCCGGACTTCGCCGCCGCCTTCTCGACCTCGCGCATCAAGGCGTCATGACCCGATTGCGCCAGATGGCGTCGCAGGGCCGCAGAGTCAAGGCTCTGGCCCGAGAAGCGCAGCCGCACCAGCTCCTGCGCCAGCCCGTCCAGCGCCGGGTCGCCGAAGCCGTGAGAGGCTATGGCCTCCAGATGATCGTCCATCCGCTCGGGGTCGTCGATGGCTCCGTGCGCCAGGGCGGCGGGCACTGGCTCGATCGCGCGCGACAGGGACTGCATGGCCTGGGCCCCCTCGGCCGTCTGGCCCAGCACAGGCGGCGGCCCGAACCGGCCGCGTCCGCCGCCCTGACCGGGCGTCCAGGGGGCGCGCTGCGGCGCGGCGCGCGGGAACAGGGTGTCGAACCGTTCGAACAGGTCGCGGCGGTATTGCTCGGCCAGGTCCTTGTCCTGCACGGCGTTGGCCGCCTGACGCAGACGGCCCTTCAGCCCGGCCTTGCGCTCAGGCGTGTCCAGCGGTTCGGCTTCGGCCTCGCGGCGGAACAGGACCTCGGCGAAGGGACGCGTGTCCGACAGCGCCTGGCGCAGCGCCGGGGCGCCCTTGTCGCGCAGGATATCGTCCGGGTCCTGGCCGGCCTCCAGTAGGGTGAAGCGGAACGACCGGCCGGATTTTAGCAGCGGCAGGGCGCGTTCGACCGCGCGATAGGCCGCGCGTCGCCCCGCCGCATCGCCGTCGAAACACAGCACCGGCTCGGCCGAGACACGCCACAGACGCTCCATCTGCTCCTCGGTCAGGGCCGTGCCCATCGGCGCGACGGCCGGCAGGCCCGCCCGCTGGCAGGCGATGACGTCCATATAGCCTTCGACCACGACGATGCCCTGCTCGCCCTTGGCCTCGGCCCCCAGGATGCGCCGCGCCTCGGGCAGGCCGTAAAGGGTCGCGCCCTTGTGGAAGAGGGGGCTCTCGGGGCCGTTCAGATATTTGGCGCGGTCGTCGGGGTTCATGGCGCGGCCGCCAAACGAGACGATGCGGCCCCGCGCGTCCAGGATCGGGAACATCAGCCGGTCGCGGAACCGATCATACGGCTGGCCGCCGCCCTCAGGCGCGATCAGCAGGCCCGCGTCGACCAGATCGCCGGGTCGTGCGCCGCGCTGGATCAGCGCCTGCTTCAACCCCTCGCGGTCGTTGGGCGCATAGCCCAGGCCGAACCGCTCCCACTGATCCTCGGGCAGGCCGCGCCGCTCCAGATACTCTCGCGTCGCCTTGCCGGTGGTCCGGCGCAGGTTGGCGGCGAACCACTTCTGGGCCAGATCCATCCAGTCGGTCAGACCCTGGCGCTTCTGCTCGCGTTCGGCGGCGCGCGGGTCCTCGGCCGGCAGGGCCATGCCGGCCTCAGCGGCCAGCCGCTCGACCGCCTCGACGAAGCTCAGCCGCTCTGTCTCCTGCAGGAAGCTGATGACGTCGCCGTGCTTGCCCGACGAGAAGTCGTGGAAGAAGCCCTTGTCGTCATTGACGAAAAACGACGGCGACTTCTCTTTGGTGAAGGGGCTGAGGCCGACGTATTCGCGCCCCTGACGCTTGAGCTTCACCGTCCGTCCGATGACGTCGGACGGCCGAAGGCGGGCCTTCAGTTCCTCAATGAAGCGATCGTCGAAGCGCACCTCACAGCCTTAGCGAGGGCGGCCTCATCAAGCGAGAGCCCCAGATGATTCACCCCCGGCGCTCCACCGCCACGTTAAGACAATATTAACCATAATGGCCGGATCGGGGCGCTAAGGCGCTGATTAGAGATGACATTTTTCGGTCACTGAGCGGAACTATCCACAAGGCCTGTGGTTAACTGGCCATGAGCCGCCGGGCGCAGAAGCGCCGCTCGTTTTCACCGAAAGATTCAGATGTTCATCACCATCGCCCGTCGGGCGGTGGAGCCCAGAGGCCCCGACGCCGTCGCCGTCCCCGGCTCTCCCGCCATCGCCGAACTGACCCCGCGCGCCCTGCATGCGCGCCTGCTCGACAACGCCGCCGCACGCAGACGTCGCGGCATGGAGCGTCGCCTGTCTCAACGACTGGACGATGCGGCCTACTGGATTTCCGCCGCACCGGTGGCGGTGCGCAAGGCGTGCGAGTTGCGCACGCAAACGCCGCTGGCGACCCTGCCCTGAGGCGGATCAGGCCCTCATGAAGTCCGAGAAACGGTTGAACAGATAGAGACTGTCCGTCGGCCCGGGCGAGGCCTCGGGGTGGTGCTGCACGCTGAAGACGGGCCGGTCCTTCAGGGCGATGCCGCAGTTGGTGCCGTCGAACAGGCTGACGTGGGTCTCCATAACCGCCTCGGGCAGGCTGTCGCGATCGACCGCGAAGCCGTGGTTCATCGACACGATCTCGACCTTGCCGGTGGTCAGGTCCTTGACCGGATGGTTCGCGCCATGGTGGCCCTGATCCATTTTCACCGTCTTAGCGCCCAGAGCCAAGGCCAGCATTTGGTGGCCCAGGCAGATGCCCATGATCGGCTTGCCGCTGTCGACCAGCTTCCTGATCTCGGGCACGGCGTAGGCGCCGGTGGCGGCCGGGTCGCCCGGACCGTTGGACAGGATCACCCCATCGGGATTGCGCGCCAGGATGTCCTCGGCCGAGGTGGTCGCCGGCACCACCGTCACCTGGGCGCCGGTCGAGGCGATGGCGCGCAGGATGTTGCGCTTCACGCCGTAGTCGATGACCACCACCGACTTGTCGGCGGCGTCGACGCGGGGATAGCCCTGGGGCCAGTCCCACACGCCCTCGCTCCAGTCGAACGACTGCAGGGTCGAGGCGTCCTTGGCCAGGTCCAGCCCGACCAGCCCGGTCCAGGCGCGCGCCTGGGCGACCAGAGCGTCCAGGTCGAAGGCGCCGTTGGGGTCGTGAGCGATGACGGCATGCGGCGCGCCGGCGTCGCGGATGCGCTGGGTCAGGGCGCGGGTGTCCACGCCGGCCAGACCGACGACGCCGCGCCGCTTCATCCAGCCGTCCAGGTCGCCCCCCGAACGCCAGTTGGCCGGATCGGTCGGCGCGTCGCGGAAGATCGCGCCGCGCGCCGAGGTGCCGGAGCCGTCGCCCATCTGCTCGATGTCTTCGACGTTGACGCCAACGTTGCCGACGTGGGGAAAGGTGAAGGCCAGGATCTGGCTCATGTAGGACGGGTCGGTCAGGATTTCCTGATAGCCGGTCATCGCCGTATTGAAGACGACCTCGCCTAGCGCCGATCCGACGGCGCCGCAGCCGATGCCCTGAAAGATCGTGCCGTCGGCCAGGGCCAGCACGCCCGTCGCGCCGGGGAGAAGCTTCTGCGTCATGACGATCTCCTTGGCGCCGGATTCCGGCAAGCAAACGGCGGCGTGACTATAGGGGGCGAGGGGTCGGGTCAACGCGCCGGGCGGAAGTCTTTCTAACCCAGATCCACCCGACCGACGCCACGGCGAAGAGAACGGTCGCGGGAACGACGTTTCCGGGCGCCGCCGCCGCCACCGCGCCGACCGAGAACACCAGGCCGACCACGGCCAGCGCCCGCCAGCCCGGCGCGTGGGTGAACCGGAACAGGCTGACGCAGCACAGCGCGTAAAGGCAGATGGTCAGCACCGTGCAGGCGCCGATCAACGAGCCGAACTGATCGGCCAGCGTCGGCTGGATGCTGGCCAGCACCATGACGGCCATCAGCGCGCCGTTGATCAGCGGATTGGTCAGCGGCAGCCGCCCTGGCCGCGCCGAAGAGCCGAAGACGCCGGGCAGATAGCCGGCCTCGGCCGCGCTGCGCGCTGTCTCTCCGCCCAGCATGGTCCAGCCGGAGATGGTGCCTATCGCCTTGATCACGGCGCAGACCGCGACCAGGCCGGCGATCGAGGCGCCGAACACGCGCGCGGCCAGGTCGGCGAAGGGGCTGGTCGAGGCGGCCAGTTGGCCGGCCGGGATCACGCCGAACACCGCCGTCGTCGCCGCCACATAGACCACGAGCGCCAGACCCACGCCGGCGACGCTGGCGCGCCCGACGTCGCGGCCGGGGTTGCGGACCAGCTGCGACAGCGCTGCGGCGCTCTCCAGGCCCAGGAAGGACCAGAAGATCACCACCAGCGCGGCCGGAATGCTCTGGCCCAGGGGGAGGCCGGAGGTGTTCCACGAGGCGGAAAAGGTGTCGCCGCTGAAGGCCACGGCCCCGGCGGCGATGGCCAGGACCCAGGGGCAGCAGGCCGATCACCAGGGTCGCCGCGCCCAGCCGCGCCGCCACCTTCGCCCCCATCGCATAGGCGGTGGTGGTGACCGCGATCAGGATCAGGTTGCTGACCGCGGCCGGTCCCGGTTGGGCCAGGGCGGGGAAGAAGAAGGCGAGATAGCCCGTGCCGGCGATGGCCACCGCCACATTGCCCGTCAGACAGACACCCCAATAGGCGATGGCGGTCTGATAGCCGATGAACCGGCCCAGCCCGCGCCGGGTGAAGTCCGACAGGCCGTCTGCGTCCGGCTGAAACCGGCCCAAACCGGCGAACACGGCCGCCAGCACCATCGCTCCAGCGCCGCAGATCAGCCAGCCGATCAGGCTTGAGCTGCCGGTCGACGCCAGCGCGACCGGCGCCAGATAGACGCCCGACCCGATCATGTTGCCCGCCACCACCAGGGCGGCCAGGCCCCAGCCGATGCGGCGGGCGGGAACGGGCAGGATCTCGGTCTGGCTCATGATTTCCGCTTTACGCGGGAATTCGCGATCCGTCCCAGGCGAAGACGCCGCCGCTGTCGGCGGGCGTCAGGCCATAGATGACCTTCAGCAGATGGGCCGCAGAAACCTCTGGGGTGAAAAGCTTGCCGGGCGCCACCCCCCGCTGGAACGGCTGGCTCAGTTCGGTGTCCACCGTGCCCGGATGCAGCCCGCAGACGATCGTCTGCGGGTGCGTGCGCGCCGCCTCCACCGCCAGGGTCTTCAGGATCATGTTCAGCCCGGCCTTGGAGGCGCGATAGGCGTGCCACCCGCCCAGCCGATTGTCGCCGATCGATCCTACCCGCGCCGACAAAACCGCGAACACAGTCCGCCGGTCGCGCGGCATCAGCGGCAGCAGGTGTTTGGCGAGCAGGGCCGGCCCGACGGCGTTGATGCGGTAGTCGCGCAGCAAGTGATCCGCCGACAGTTCGCGCATCGACCGCTCCGGCTTGAAGGCGCCGTGAAGCACGCCGGTCGCCACGATCACCAGCTCCGGCGCACCGTCTCGGACCACGCTCGCGGCGGCGGTCTGAATTGAGCTCTCGTCCTCCAGGTCCAGGACGCCGGCCTGAGCGCCGTCCACGGCGGCTCCGCTTCTCGACAGGGCGTGGATCGTCTGGGACGGCTGGCGTGCGGCCAGGCTCCGCACCAGCGCTGCGCCCACCCCGCCCGAGGCGCCGACGATCACGGCGGGCCCACGCGGCGCCTGCGTTTCCCTGTCCATTCGTCCGAACCTGTCCTGGCGGTCTTGCTCAAGCGCGACACTGACGGCAAAGCCTCGCCATGACCATCACCACGGTCGGCCTCGATGCCGACGACACCCTCTGGCACAACGAGACGATCTTCCGGCTGACCCACGCCCGGTTCGTCGACCTTCTGGCCGACCACGGCGACGAGCCGACCCTGCAAGCCCGGCTGGCCGAGGTCGAGAGCCGCAATCTGCGTCTCTACGGTTATGGGGTGAAGGGCTTCACCCTGTCGATGATCGAGACGGCGATGGAGCTGACGAACGGCGACCTGCCGCCGCATGTGGTGCGCGAAATCCTAGCCGCCGGACGCGAGATGCTGGCCCATCCGGTCGAGACCCTGCCCGGCGTGGACGAGGCCCTGGCCGAACTGTCCGAAAAATACCGCCTCGTCCTGGTGACCAAGGGCGACCTGCTGGACCAGGAGCGCAAGCTGGCCGCCTCGGGCCTGGGCGATCTGTTCGCCGCCGTGGAGATCGTGTCCGAAAAGACCCGCGCCACCTACGACCGCGTCTTCGCTCGTCACGGCACCGGACCCGAAGAGGCCGTGATGGTCGGCAATTCGATGAAGTCCGACGTTCTGCCCGCGCTGGAGGCCGGCGCCTTCGCCGTCCACATCCCCTATGTGGTGACCTGGGCGCACGAACTGGCCGACGCACCGGAGAACCACCCCCGCTACGGCGCCCTGGAGGCGATCGACCGCCTTCCGGGCTGGATCGCGGCGGCAGAGCGGGGCTAGGGTCGCGGGTGCCATCTGGGGACCGCCATGATCACCGTCCATCACCTCGCCGATTCCCGCTCGCAGCGCGTGCTGTGGCTGCTCGAGGAGCTGGGCCTGCCCTATGAGGTGAAGCGTTATGAGCGCGATCCCAAGACCATGCTCGCGCCGCCGGAGCTGAGGGCCATCCACCCCTTGGGCAAGTCGCCGGTGGTGGACGATGGCGACATCCGCGTCGCAGAGACGGGGGCGATCGTCGACTACCTGCTGGACACCCACGGCCAAGGACGGCTGAAGCCCGCGCCGGGCACGGCCGAGGCGCGGCGGTTCACCTATTGGCTGCACTATGCCGAGGGTTCGGCCATGACGCCTCTGCTGCTCAAGCTGGTCTTCAGCCAGCTGCCCAAGCGCGCGCCAGGCCTGATGAAGCCGGTCGTCAACGCCATCGCCGCCAAGGCCCAGTCCGGCTTCGTCGACCCGCAGCTGAAGTCCCACGTCGACTATTGGGACGCTGAGCTGGGCAAGTCCGAATGGTTCGCAGGCGACGCCTTCACCGCAGCCGACATCATGATGAGCTTTCCGGTCGAGGCCGGGGCCAGTCGGGCGTTTCGCCGACAGGACAGGCCGCGCCTGGACGCCTTCCTGAAGCGCATCCATGACCGCCCGGCCTACCAGCGCGCCCTGGAACGTGGCGGGCACTACGCCTACGGTTGAATGCAACTCCGAGGCTTGTCGCCCGTTTAGGGGCCATGCGCCTGAAAACCATCCAAGTCATTGCCGGCCTGTTCGCCCTCGTCGCCTTCGTCCTGGCCTTCATGGCCGCTGGGGCCGCTCTGGCCTCGGGCCTGTTCATGCTGTTGGGCATGGCGGCGCTGGCCTTCGTCGCCTGGAGCCTTATCAGAAGCATGGTGTCGCGCGGCCGTTCGAGGCCGCCCGCGCCGACCGCCTGATCGCGCCTTGAAGTTTCGGCCGCCCGGCCTTAGCCTATCTGCCCCGCTGCGAGCGCCCCGCAGCGGGCTTTGTGTCGCTTAAACGTCTTCTTTCTCAGCTTTCGGGCGAAAATAGAAAACTCACGCTCAATGGAAAAAGTGCCGATGACGGCCGGGGGCTATCGCGCCCTCGACGATCAGTTGAAGCAATTGAAGTCGGTCGAACGGCCGGCGGTGATCGCGGCGATCTCCGAGGCGCGCGCGCACGGCGACCTGTCCGAGAACGCCGAGTATCACGCCGCCAAGGAGCGTCAGGGCTGGATCGAGGGCCAGATCGCCGAGATCGAGGACAAGATCAGCCGCGCCCAGGTCATCGACGTGTCGAAACTGTCGGGCAGCCAGGTTAAATTCGGCGCCACCGTCACCATTGTGGACGAGGACACCGAGGAAGAAGGCGCCTATCAGATCGTCGGCGAGCACGAAGCCGACGTGAAGGAAGGCCGCATCTCGATCGCCAGCCCGATCGCCCGCGCCCTGATCTCCAAGGAGGTCGGCGACGTGGTCGAGGTCAACACCCCCGGCGGGGTGAAGGCCTATGAGATCCTCAAGGTCGAGTGGAAATAATCCGATGACCGATCCGACCGGGACGCGTCCGCCTCTGGTGTCGCATGTCTCGGTCGGCGTCACCGACCTCAGCCGCGCCGGCCTCTTCTACGACGCGGTGCTGGCGGTGCTGGGCGCGCGCCGGCTGATCGAGCACGGCGTGGGCATTGGTTATGGGCGCGCCTTTCCCGAGTTCTGGGCGGCTTCGCCCCATGATGGCCGCGACGCCCGCCCCGGGAACGGGACGCATGTCTGCTTCAACGCCGAGACGCCCCAGGCCGTGGCGCGCTTCCATGCCGCAGGTCTGACGGCGGGGGGGCTGGACGACGGCGCGCCGGGGCCGCGGCCGACCTATGCGCCCGGCTATTACGCCGCCTTTCTGCGCGACCCTGACGGCAACAAGATCGAGGCCATGTGCTGGGTGCGTCGCGACGATCCTGCGTCGTGACCCGGCCTCTGCGCATTTGGGCCGTATCGGATGGTCGAGCTGGGATCGCAAACCAAGCGCTGGGCTTGGCCGAGGCTGTGGGACGCCTCGTTCCGTGCGCCGTCACGGCCAAGACTGTCCGCTGGCGCAGCGCGTTCGATTGGCTGCCCGCCGCGCTGAAGGCGCCGGCCATGCTGGACCCTGCTTCCGATCCGGTCGCCCCCCCTTGGCCCGACATCTGGATTGCGGCGGGCCGGGCCACCCTGCCGCTGTCGATCCGCATGAAGGGCCGCGGCCCCCTCGTCGTGCAGGTCCAGAATCCCCGTCTGGATCCCGCTCTATTCGACGTGGTGGTCGCCCCGGCGCACGACGGTATCCAGGGCGACACGGTTTTCGAGATCACAGGCTCGCCGCACCGCATAACTCCGGGCCGCATCGCGGACGAGGCCCAGGCGTTCGCCGCCCGGCTTGAAGCCCTGCCCCGTCCCCGCGTGGCCGCGCTGATCGGTGGGCGCTCGACGGCGTTCGACCTGCCCGATACCCACGCTGCGGACCTGGCCGCGCAGATCGCCCAGGCGGTCGAGGCGGTCGGCGGCTCGCTCATGCTGACCTTTTCGCGCCGAACGCCGGAGGCGGCCCGCGCGATCATGACCCGCCGCCTCGACGCGCTTCCCGGCTGGGTCTGGGACGGGACGGGAGACAACCCCCTGTTCGCCTTCCTGCATTTCGCCGACCACATACTGGTGACCGAGGACAGCGCCAACATGGCCGCCGAGGCCGCATCGACAGGTCGTCCCGTTCACGTCCTTCCGATGGTCGCGCGCGGTCCTTCGGGCAAGTTTGCGCGCCTGCACGCCGACCTGGCGGCGCGAGGCGCCGCCCGAGCCTTTGAGGGTGAGTTGGAAAGCTGGCGCTACGAACCGCTGGCTGAAACGGATCGGGCGGCGCGGGCGGTGATCGAGGCCTGGTCGGCGCGCGGACAGCCTCAGGTCGTCAGCGGCCGGTCGTGAGGCGCACGACGATGAGAGCGGTGGTTTCGACGATCGCCGCATCATCATCGGCCCGTCGCAACAGGCCCATGCCCGCCGCCACGCCTTCGACGAGGCTTGCGATCTCGTAGGAGGCCAGGCGCGCGCTCATCGCCTCGGGCAGGGCGCCGCTGGACTGGGCCTGGGCTATGCGGCGCTCCAACGCCAGGTGGAGGCGGCGCAGGCGCCGGATGCGGCATTCTCCGAAGGCCTCGTCTCCCTCGTCGGCGAGCATGTGCTCGATCCGAAGCACCGGTCCATGCTCGCGCCAGAGCTCGATCATGTCGGCGACGAGCGCCCGGGCCCCTTCGATGGCCCGATCGCCGGACCAGTCGCTCTGCAGGTGACGCGCCAGACGATCGCCCTCGACGGCGACCTGTTCGCTGAGCGCCAGAACCGGCTCCTCGACCGACTTGAAATAGGTGTAGAAGTTCGAGGGCGAAACACCGGCTTCGGCCGCCAGGTCAGCAACTCGGATTTCGCTGAAGCGCTGTCGGGTCAACAGACGGCGGGTCGCTTCCGTGATCGCTTGACGCGTGCGCCCGCCCCTGGCGCCGATCCTGTGTCCCAGCTTGTTCGTTTTTTCGAACATGCGCCTTCCGCGGACGAAGTGGTGCCGGTTGCAGGAATCGAACCCGCGACCTTCGGTTTACAAAACCGCTGCTCTACCAGCTGAGCTAAACCGGCGCCGGCTCTCGCGGACGAGGGTCTTATGATGGCGTCAGTCGCGCCGCGCAAGAATGTCGTAAGCCGATCACCGAACGACCGCCAAAGAGTGTCAGCGCCCCGCTGTTGCGGCCGCCGCCATCTCGCGCCCGCCCTCGAAGGCCTCTCGCGCTCCCTTGTAGATGAAGCCGTAGGTCGGATAGGCCGTGGATCCCAGGCCGTTGATCGGGTTGTACCAGACCTTGACGCTGCTCCAGTCGCCGGAAGGCGACACGTCCACGACGGTGACGTTCTCCTCCACCTTGCCGCGGCTGCCGCCCCAGTTGGCGTGGGTGACGCGGATCACGCGGTCGGTCAGCACGTCTGAGACAACGGCGACGTGGCCCCGGCTCATGCGGCCTTCGGGGCGGAACACCAGCACCGAACCGGTCTCAGGCGCCGAACCCGTGCGGAAGTTGTTCACGGCCTGACGCCACCAAGTCCAGGCGTCGCCGAAGATCTGAATGCCGGAGAACATGCGGGCGAAGGTGACGCACTGCCAGTAGGGGTCGCTGGCCTGGGCCGGCTGGGGCGTGGCGCCCAGCGCAAAAAAGCCAAGGGTCGCTGCAACCGCAGCGGCTGTGAGCCGTTTCGCCATACGCTGTATTTCCGACTGTTACGCCCTGTGACAGTCCTAGCCGATAGTTTCCGAGGGTTGAAGAACCCTTTCGCCTGCTGATTTTTCGCCCTTTTTCGCGCGACGGCGATCAGCCAGATCGCGCAGAGCCTTGCGTGCCGGGCGTTCGACCAGGTGGTAGGAGGCGGCGGCGACGAGCGGAATGGCCGCAACGACGATTAGCCACACGAAAATGTGAAGACGCTTGTCCTCCGCGCCCGTCAACTGCGCGGCGAGGTTCACGGCCGCCAGCTTCCACGGAATGCAGACCATGTAGACCGAATAGCTGATCTCGCCGAGATAGACGGCTGGCTTCGACGCCAAAGGCCCGGCCTCGGCGTTGGGCAGCGACGCCAGCGCCAGAATCAGCCCGCCCGCCAGCAGCACGATGGCGCCATCCCAGGCCATCACCGATGACGCCACGACCAGGGCGACAAGGAAAACCGCCGCCGACAGGCCCGGCCGATGCAGAGGCGCGCGGCGATAGGCCAGGTAGAGCGCGCAGCCCAGGGCGAAGCACGGCACGATGCGCAGCGCCCCCCAGGCGATGGTCGCCTGGGTCAGCGGGAAGCCCGCCAAGGCCTCGAACGCGGCGTAGAGGCCCAGCATCAGCGCCGCCGCGCCGGCGACGGCAGCCGTGGGGCGATGACGCAGTTTCCAGGCGGCGAAGGCGAAGACCGGGAACAGCAGATAGGCGAACCACTCCGCCGAGATCGACCACGAGGGATGGTTCCAGCCCGCCTCAGGCGCGAAGCCCCAGGCGTGCACCATCAGCAGATTGGCCGGCAGCGACTTCCAGCTCAGCACGCTGTCGTCCACCGCCATGCCGGCCATGGAGGCGCCGAACGCCAGGGTGCCGACGCCGATCAGGGTCGCCAGATGCAGCGGATAGACCCGCGCGATGCGGGCCCACAGGAAGCCGCCATAGCTGAACCGCTTCTCGCCCGCCGCCGCCAGATAGACGTGGCACAGGATGAAGCCGGACAGGACGAAGAACAGCTCCACCCCCAGATAGCCCTTGGCCACGATGTTGGGCAGGAAGCCGACATCGAGATTGGGCCAGTAATGGAACATCACCACCCACATCGCCGCGACGAACCGCAGAGAGGTGATGGAGCGCAGATCATCGGGCGTCTGGACGGGGGTCATGCCGCCACGATGCAGATGACAGCTGCAGATCGCGTTAAGCGTCGTGATTGACGAAAGGTGTCAGCCCGCGCCTTCGGGGAAATCAAGGTGGTGAGGCGCATCGCCCTTGAGGGCCTCGATCACGCCCTTCAAATTTTGAGCCTCGGACAGGTCGCAGACCAGAACGGCGTCGCGTTCGGCGATTATGGCCAGGTTTCGCACGCCAACGGCGGCCACGACCATTCCCTCCGCCGCACGCACCACGCACCCCTCGGCGTCCTGCAGGATGCGACGTCCGCCGCCGCCGCATTCGACCGCAGCCAAGGCGTCCCAGGCGCCGAGGTCGGACCACTGGAAGTGGACCTCCAGCACCGAAGCGAGGTCGGTCTTTTCCATCACGGCGTAGTCGATCGACAGTTTGGGCGCATCGGCGAAGGCTGGGCCGAGCATCTGATCACTCTCCGACACCGGAAGGGCGGCGGCCGTCGCCTCGGCCATGCCAGGCGCGTGGCGGCGCAGTTGTTCGATCAGAGTGGCGGCCCTGACGATGAAGTTGCCGCTGTTCCACAGATAGCCGTCCAGGATGTAGCGGCCGGCGGTCTGGGCGTCGGGCTTTTCCACAAAGGCCTCGACCCGCGACAGGCCCCGTCCTGCGGGCTTGATGTAGCCGTAGGCCGAAGCCGGCGATGTCGGCGCCACGCCCAGGGTGACAATGCGCCCACGCTGGGCTTCGGCGGCCGCTTCGGTCACGGCGGCGCGGAAGGCCGAGGCATCAGGGATATGGTGGTCTGAAGCCACGAAGGCGTTGACGCCCTCGGGATCGACGCGCTGCGTCCACGCGGCGGCGGCGGCCATTGCGGGGCCTGAGTCCCTGGCCTGCGGCTCCAGCAGTATCTGGGCCTCGACGCCGATCTCGGCAAGCTGGTCAGTGATCCAGCGCGCATGGGCTTGGCCGCCGACAACGATCAGCCGTCCGCCCTCCGCCAAGGGCGCGACGCGCAACGCGGTCTCCTGAAACAGCGACCGGTCGCCGGTCAACTTCAGAAACGGCTTGGGCCGCGACGGCCGAGAGGCGGGCCACAGACGGGTGCCGGCGCCGCCGCACATGATCACGGGATAAAGAGCCATGCCCTGTCATACCGCGCCGGGCCGGCGCCACAACCCGCTTGGCGCCTAACCGCCGCCGGTGCGCCCCACCGCCTTGCCCGAGCCCTCGCAGACCGGACAGGTCTCGCCGGACGGCAGAGCGCCGACGCCCTGACATTCCGGACACAGGGTCGGATCGGGGTGCTGATGCGCGGCCGGATCGGCGGGATCTTCCGGCGTCAGGCCGCGGTCGTCGATGTCGGTGTCGCTCATGCAAGCTGAACGACCGACAGCGCTCTGGGTTTCAGGGTGACTCGACGGCCGACGGACGCTATTTCGCGCCCGATGGAAGAGAACGAGCGCCAATCCGAGGAACGCAGCTGGGAGACGGCCAAAACGCTGGCCGAGGCCCTGCCGTACATCCAAGTCTATGACCGCGAGACCGTGGTCATAAAATACGGCGGCCACGCCATGGGCGAAAGCGCCGTGGCCAAGCAGTTCGCCGCGGATGTCGTGCTGCTCAAGCTCATGGGTGTGAACCCGGTCGTGGTGCACGGCGGCGGGCCGCAGATCAGCGCCATGTTGGACAAGGCCGGGGTGAAATCCAGCTTCGTGGACGGCCTGCGTGTGACCGACCCTGACACCATGCAGGTCGCCGAGATGGTTCTGTCGGGCGCGGTCAACAAGGAGATCGCCCACTGGATCACCATGGCGGGCAAGGAGGCCGACGTCCGTGGCGTGGGCCTGTCGGGCAAGGACGCCGGCCTGCTGACGGTCGAGAAAACGCGCCGCACCAAGCGCGATCCCGACAGCATGATCGAACATGAGGTGGATCTGGGCTATGTCGGCGAGCCCACCAAGGTGGACCCCAAGCTGATCGCCGGCCTGATCGCGTCCGAGACCGAGGACTGGGTGCCGGTCATCGCTCCGATCGGCGTCGCCGAGGACGGCCAGACCTACAACGTCAACGCCGACACCGTGGCCGGCGCCATCGCCGGATCGCTGGACGCCAAGCGGATGCTGCTGCTGACCGACGTGCCCGGCGTCAAGGGCGCGGACGGCCAGATCATCCGCCAGATGACGCTGGAGGAGGCGCAGGCGCTGATCGACACGGGCGTCGCCACCGGCGGCATGATCCCCAAGCTGGAGACCGCCATGGCGGCCGTTCGCTCGGGCGTCGAGGCCGTGGTCATCCTGGACGGCCGCCGCCCCCACGCCATGCTGGTGGAGTTGTTCACCCAGTTCGGCGCCGGCACCCTGGTGAAGGCGTCTTGACCGGTCTGGACCACGTCCGGACCTGGGTGTTCGACATGGACGACACCCTGTACCCGCGCGAACAGGGTCTGATGTCGCTCGTCCAGGCGCGGATCAACGGCTATGTCGTCGAGGCCGTCGGCATGGCGCCCGAAGAGGCCGGCGTGCTCCAACGCCAGTTCCTTGACGAACACGGCACGACCCTGGCCGGGCTGATGGCCAACTACACGATCGACTCCGACGACTTTCTGGAGGTCGTGCATGACGTGCCGCTGGACGGCGTCGAGCCCAATCCGCGGCTGGCCGATCAGCTGATGCGCCTGCCCGGCAAGCGCTACGTCTTCACCAATGGCGCGCGGAGCTACGCCCATCGCGTGCTGGACCGGATCGGCATCGCCCACTGCTTCGACGGCGTCTTCGCCATCGAGGACGGCGACCTGACGCCCAAGCCGGCGCCCTCGGCCTTTCGCCGCGTGATCGAACGCTTCGGTTTCGAACCGCGCTCGGCCTGCTTCTTCGAGGACACGCCCAGGAACCTGGAGCCGGCAAAGGCGATGGGGATGGCGACCGTGCTGATCGGCGACGGCCACGGCAAGCCGCTGGGCGACCACATCGACCACATCGCGCCCTATCTGCTCGATTTCCTGACCGATCTAACCTTCACCGAGGCCGCTGCATGACCGACCTGACCCATCTCGAATCCGTCATCGAGGCCGCGTGGGAAGACCGCGCCGCCGTGTCCGCCTCCACCCACGGCGAGGTCCGCGACGCCGTCGAAAGCGCGCTGGAACTGCTGGACTCGGGCCAGGCGCGGGTCGCCTCGCGCGGCGCCGACGGCGTCTGGACCACGCATCAATGGCTGAAGAAGGCGGTGCTGCTGTCCTTCCGCCTGAACGACAACGTCATCCTGCGCGCCGGCGACCGGGGCCCGACCAGCGCTGCTCCGGGCGTCGGTCCCTTCTGGGACAAGGTGCCCAACAAGTTCGGCGACTGGACCGCCAGCGACTATCGGGACGCCGGCTTCCGCTCGGTGCCTGGCGCGATCGTCCGCAAGGGAGCCTACGTCGGCCGGAACGTCGTGCTGATGCCCAGCTTCGTGAACATCGGCGCCTATGTCGACGAGGGGTCGATGGTCGACGCCTGGGCCACGGTCGGCTCGTGCGCCCAGATCGGCAAGAACGTCCACCTGTCGGGCGGCGCCGGCATCGGCGGCGTGCTGGAGCCCCTGCAGGCCAATCCGACCATCATCGAGGACGGCTGTTTCATCGGCGCCCGCGCCGAGGTGGCCGAGGGCGTGATCGTGCGCGAGGGCGCCGTCCTGGCCATGGGCGTCTATCTGTCGGCCTCGACCAAGATCGTGGACCGCGCGACGGGCGAAGTGTTCCGCGGCGAAGTGCCGGCCTATTCCGTCGTGGTGCCGGGCTCGCTGCCCGATCCCAAGGGCGGGCCGTCGCTGTACTGCGCCGTCATCGTCAAGCGCGTCGACGCCCAGACCCGGGCCAAGACCGGCGTCAACGAACTGCTGCGCGACTAGACCCCTTCAGGGAACCTCAGCCAGAAACTGGAATATGGCCGAGCGCGATTCGGCCTCGTCCAGCATGGGGGCGTGGCCGACCCCGGAAATTTCGGCGAAGACCATCTTGCGCGCGGCCTTGCGCATCTTGACGGCGATCTCCTCGCTCAGCAGGTCCGAGGACTGGCCCCGGATCAACAGCACCGGCCGCCCGCGCGTCAGGCGGCGGAACATCGGCCACAGGTTCGGGACCAGCGCCTTGGCGCCCGCCGCCTTGATCGGAACCGAGATGTCGGGGTCATAGTCCAGCACGGGCGCGCCCTCCGTCCCCTCGCGGAACGTCCGGCGCGCGAAGGCTTCCCAGTCCGCGTCGGTGTAGTGCGGCAGGGCGGCGGCGTTGATCTGTTTGGCGTAGGCGGCGGCGTCGGCCCAGGAATTGATCTCGACCGGCTTGCCGGCATAGGCGGCGATGCGCGCCAGGCCTTCCTTGGCCACTTCCGGTCCGACGTCGTTCAGGATGGCCGCAGCGATCACCTTCGAGCGCTGCGCCGCCAGCGCCATGGTGATCAGCCCACCCATGGAGGTGCCCAGGAACACCGCCCGCTCGATGCCCGCCTGCACCAGCAGGGACTGGATGTCCCGCGCGTAAATGTCGGGCGTATAGGTCATGGGATCCGGCGCCCGGTCCGAACCCCCCCGCCCACGCACATCCACCGCAAGGACGCGACGACCGCTCTGGGCGATCAGGGGCGCGATGACCTCGAAGTCAGCGGCGTTGCGGGTCAGACCATGGATCGCGATGACCGGCAGGCGGGCGGGACCGGCGGCCGGGGCGTAGTCTCGCGCGTGCAGGCTCAGGCCGTCATGAGACGTCCAGCGGCGATCGACGAAGGCGGACATGGCGAGGTCTCCGGGGTTCGGGGCGGCGGTCGGCGGCCGCGTCTGAAGGGGGCGACCTATGTGCTGCCCGAGGGCTGGGCAAGGATGCGGGCGACAAAGGCGTCCAGATCGCCGCCCTGAAACAGATGGCCCGCCACATCGGCGCGACGCGCGGCCTCCAGGTCGCTGGGCTGGTCGCCAATCATCAGCGAACGCGCGGGATCGAGATCATGATCCGCCACGGCGCGCAGGATCATGCCGGGGTTGGGCTTGCGGTCGGGATGGTCGGGGTGGCGCCACTGCGGGTCGGCCGCGTCGGCGTGGTAGGGACAGGCGTAGACGGCGTCGACCACGCCCCCGTCCTGAGCCAGCCGCTCCAGCAACAGGGCGTTGAAGGCCTGCATCTGCTCCAGGCTGAAATAGCCGCGCGCCACTCCCGACTGGTTGGTGACGATGACGGTGACATAGCCCGCCGCCTTCAACCGCGCGACGGCGGCGCCGGCCCCCGGGGTCAGGCGCAGCTGATCGGGGCGATGCGGATAGCCGACGTCCTCGATCAGGACGCCGTCGCGATCCAGGAAGGCGGCCGGGCGGCTCATGCGCGGGCCGGCTCTCGGATCAGGGCCGAAAAGGCGGTCATCAGATGATAGAAGGTCGAGGCGGGCACGGTGCGGTCGGCGCTGCGACCCTGAGCGTCGTAGCTGTCGGTCCACAACCCGGGAACCGCAGTGGCCAGATGGGTGGCGAACACGCCGTCGAACAGCGGCCCGAACCGCCCCTCGGCGCCTACGAGGGCGAGCGTGCGCAGGCCCTCGGTCTGGGCCCAAAGCCGACGCCCGCCGTCGATGACGTCAGCGCGTCGATCGATCTCGCGCACGACAAACCCCTGCGCGTCCAGGCCCCGCGAGAGGGCGGTCTCCAGCAGCGGCTGGTCGGCGTCGCGCACCGGCAGACCGGCCCGCCGCGCCCGGTTCAGCAGCCACACCCATTCGAAGTGATGGCCTGGCTCGACCACCTGGCCAGGCGCCCCCTGAGCCACGGCCAGGCGGGCGTCGAAATACTCTCCCAGCGTGCCTGTGCGGACGTCGAAGAAGCGCTGGTGAAACAGATCCAGAACCGTCGAGGCGTAGGCGCGCATAGTGTCGTCGGGCGCCATCTCGAGCCAGGCCAGCAAGGCCTCGAGCAGGTGCATGTGCGGGTTCTGCCGACGCGGCAGGACCGGCGGCAGGCATTCGCTCCAGCCGCCGCCGGGTTCGCGCATCACGGCGTCGATCGCGGCCAGGGTCTGGCGCGCCAGATCCAGCGCACGCGGATCGCCCAGCACCCGGTGCGCGGCGGCCAGGGCGAACAGCACGAACGCCTGGTCATAGAGGTCGGGGCGTTCGTCCAGCGCCTGGCCGGCGTCGTCCGTGGTCAGCCGCCACAGGCCGTCTTCGCGGCGACACGTCGCGATCAGCCCGTCCAGCCCGCGCCGGGCCAAGGGCTCGGCTTGGGTCCAGCCCAACGAAGCCGCCTCGCAGAAAACGTAGACCTGCCGCGCCTGAACGCGGGTCCGACGCGCGACGCCGGTGATGGGACGGCCGTCGAACTGCAGCGCCTCGTGAAAGCGGCCGTCCGCGTCGACGCCCCGGTCCGCCCACAGCGGCAAGGCCTGGTCGAACAACCAGGCGCGGGCCTTTTCGCGGGCGTCAGTCAGTGTCGTCACCGCTTTCGATTAGGCGGGCTTCCCGGCTTTGCCAAGCGGACGCATTGTTGCGAGACGCAACGCGAAGTGAGCCGCGCGGATTTGGTCTTCGTCGCCCGGCTTGCTAGCAAGCGCCCCCGACTTGCCTGCAAGCGAAGTTTCCGCGCCCGCGCCGACAGACGCGCCCCAGCCGCCGCCGGAGAAATCCCGTCATGACCCTGCCCTTCATCGACCTTCAGGCCCAGCGCCTTCGCCTCGGCGGCAAGATCGAGGCCGCCGTTCAGGAGGCCGTGGTCGGCGGCGCCTGGGTCATGGGGCCGCAGGTGCGCCAGTTCGAGGCCGACCTGGCCGCCTTCGGCCGCGCCAAGCACGCCCTCGGCTGCGCCAACGGCACGGATGCCCTGGCCCTGCCGCTGATGGCGTGGGGCATCGGCCGCGGCGATGCGGTCTTCGTCCCCAGCTTCACCTTCGCCGCCACCGCCGAGATCGTGCCTTGGTTCGACGCCGAACCTGTCTTCGTCGATGTCGACGAGAACACCTACAACATGGATCCGGCCGCTCTGGAGCGCGCCATCGACGGCATCAAGGCCGAGGGGCGACTGACGCCGCGCGTGGTTATCGCCGTGGATCTGTTCGGCCAGCCGGCCGAATATCCGGCCATCAAGGCGATCTGCGACAAGCACGGGCTGAAGCTGATCGCGGATTCGGCCCAGGGCTTCGGCTGCACCTTGGGCGGCGACCATCCGCTGAAGTGGGCCGACATCACCACCACCAGCTTCTTTCCGGCCAAGCCGCTGGGTTGCTACGGCGACGGCGGGGCGGTGCTGACCAATGACGACGAGTTGGCCCAGCTGATCGATTCCGTGCGCGTGCACGGCAAGGCCGTGGCGGTGGACCTGAAGGACCGCACCTTCGACCACGACCCCAAATACCTGAACATGCGCATTGGCCTGAACAGCCGTCTGGACACCATCCAGGCCGCCGTCCTGATTGAGAAGCTGAAGGTGTTCGCCGACGAGATCGAATGGCGCAACCGCATCGCCGCGCGATACAACGAAGCCCTGCGTCCGCACGTGGCCAAGGTGCCCGACGTGCCGGCCGGAAACGTCTCCAACTGGGCCCAGTACACGATCGAACACTCCGACCGCGACGCCCTGGCCGCGCACTTGAAGGATAAGGGCGTGCCCACTGCCGTCTACTATCCGATCCCGCTGCACCTTCAGCCGGCCTATGAGCACTTTCCGCGCGGCGAAGGCGGCCTGCCGGTGACCGAGCGTCTGAAGGACGTGGTCATCAGCCTGCCCATGCACGCCGATCTGGACGAGGCGACGCAGGCCCGCATCATCGACGCCGTCGCCACCTTCAAGGGACAAGCCGCATGACCCAGACCCCGATCAAGGTGGGCGTCGCCGGCGCCGGCGTCATGGGGCGCAACCACGCCCGGGTGCTGGCCGAGACCCGGGACTTCCGCCTGACCCACATTCTGGACGCCGACGCCGTGACGGCCGAAGGGGTCGCGGCCGCCTATGAGGCGACCGGCGTCGCCAGCGTCGAAGCCTTCGTCGACGCCGGGCTGGACGCCGCCGTCGTCGCCACGCCCAACCGCACCCACGCCGATCTCAGCGTCGCCCTGCTGGAAAAGGGCGTCCACGTCCTGGTTGAAAAGCCGATCGCCGCCACCGTCGCCGACGCCCAGCGCATGATCGACGCGGCCAGGGCCAACGACCGCGTGCTGATGGTCGGCCAGGTCGAGCGCTTCAACCCGGCGGTCGAGGCGGTCAAGCGCGCCATCGCCGACGAAGACGTCATCTCCATCCAGATCACCCGCGTCGGCCCGTTTCCGCCGCGCATGGGCGAGGTCGGGGTCGTCATCGACCTGGCGGTGCACGACATCGACATCATCCGCCACCTGACGGGGGCCGAGATCGTCGACGTCCAGCCGCAGCTGGCCCGCACCAAGGCCGAGCGCGAGGACACCGCCCTGCTGCAATTCCGGCTCGACAACGGGGTGATCGCCCACATCACCACCAACTGGGTCACCCCCTACAAGACCCGCACCCTGCAGGTGGCGACCAAGGGCAAGTTCGTCGTCGCCGACCTGATGACGCGCCAGGTCACCGAGTATTTCGGCCAGCAGCCGGACGGCAGCTATTCGACCCGCGGCCTGATGAGCTGGCCCAACGAGCCTCTGAAGAAGGAGCTCGAAGCCTTCGCCCACGCCATCCGCACCGGCGAGTCCCCGGCCGTGACGGGCGAGGACGGACTGCGCAACCTCGAGGTCGCCCTGCGCTGTCTGGGCGAAGCCTGATCGCCTGAACCCATGAGACGATCGGCGCCGGCCTTGATCATCTGGACGCTGATCGGGGGCGTTATGATCGCGGTCGGCGCGCAGCTCGACGTGCCCATGCATCCCGTGCCGATGTCGCTGCAGAGTCTCGCCGTCCTGGCGGCTGGCGTCCTTGGCGGCTGGCGCATCGGTCTGGCCGCCAGCCTGCTCTATCTGACGGCGGGCGCCCTCGGCGCGCCCGTGTTCGCGGGCGGATCGAGCGGCTGGCACGCCCTCACCGGACCGACGGCCGGCTATCTGATCGGCTTCCCCATCGCCGCCGTCGCGGCGGCCCTGATCGCCAGGAGAAAGCCGAGACGCCTCGCCTTCATCGCCGGCCTGGCTGGCCACGTCCTGATCCTGGGCCTGGGATGGGTCTGGTTAACTCAGACGATCGACGCTCAGGCGGCGTGGAGCGGGGGCGTTCAGCCCTTTCTGATCGGCGCGATCGCCAAGTCGGCGGCCTTGGCGCTCATCGCGCTTTTCACGATCCCGCGCGCTCTCTTGAAGACATAAGCATATCTTTATATGTCTGCGGGCCACGTCGACAGCAGGAGCCTGCCTTGGCCCGTACGTCCTTCCTCTTCACCTCCGAGAGCGTCTCGGAAGGTCACCCCGACAAGGTCGCAGACCGCATCTCCGATACGGTGGTGGATCTGTTCCTGGCCCGCGACCCGGAGGCCCGCGTGGCCTGCGAGTGCCTGACCACCACCAACCGCGTGGTCCTGGCCGGCGAAATCCGGGGCAAGGGCATCTGGGAGAACGGCACCTGGGCCGATGGCATCGAAGCCGAGATCGAACAGGCCGTCCGCGCCGCCGTGCGCGACGTCGGCTATGAGCAGGACCAGTTCCACTGGAACACCTTCGAGTTCTCGAACTATCTGCATGGCCAGTCGGTCGACATCGCCGTCGGCGTCGACGCCGCCGACAACAAGGACGAGGGCGCGGGCGACCAGGGCATCATGTTCGGCTACGCCTCGAACGAAACGCCCGAGCTGATGCCGGCGACCTTGGCCTACAGCCACAACATACTGAAGAAGCTGGCCGAAGTGCGCCACGCCGGCGGCACCCTTCTGGAGCCCGACGCCAAGAGCCAGGTCACGATCCTTTACGAGGACGGCAAGCCGGTGCGCGCCACCTCGATCGTGCTGTCGACCCAGCACGCCAAGGGCAAGGCCGACGCCGTCGCCGCCTTCGTCAAGCCGCTGATCCTGGAGGTCCTGCCCGAGGGCTTCACCGACGAGAAGACCGTCTGGCACATCAACCCCACCGGCATCTTCGAGATCGGCGGACCGGACGGCGATACCGGCCTGACTGGCCGCAAGATCATTGTCGACACCTACGGCGGCGCGGCGCCCCACGGCGGCGGCGCCTTCTCGGGCAAGGATCCGACCAAGGTGGACCGTTCGGCGGCCTACGCCTGCCGCTACCTGGCCAAGAACGTGGTTGCGGCCGGTCTGGCGGACCGCTGCACCATCCAGATCAGCTACGCCATCGGCGTGGCCGAGCCCCAGTCGATCCACGTCGATCTGCACCATACGGGCCGGATCGACGAGGCCGTGCTGGAGCGCGAACTGCTGGGCCTGATCGGCGGCGCCACGCCACGCGCGATCCGCGAGCACCTGGGCCTGAACAAGCCCATCTACGCCCGCACCGCCGCCTACGGCCACTTCGGCCGCGAGCCCGACGCGGACGGCGGCTTCTCGTGGGAGAAGACCGACCTGGTCGACAAGCTGAAGGCGCTGGCCTGAGCCCTCGCCTTCAGCCCACGCGCTATAGGATATAGCGGCTGAGATCGGCGTCCTTGGCCAGGTCGCCGATCTTCTCGCGCACCTTCTCGCCGTCGAAGACCAGGGTCTGACCTGACAGGTCAGAGGCCTTGAAACTGGTCTCTTCAAGCACGCGCTCGATCACGGTCTGAAGCCGCCGCGCGCCGATGTTCTCGACCGCGCCATTGGCCGCGACCGCCGCATCCGCCAGGGCGTCCACGCCGTCGGGCGTGAACTCCAGCGTCACGTCCTCGGTCGCCAGCAGCGCCTGGTTCTGGCGGATCAGATTGGCCTCGGGCTCGGTCAGGATGCGGCGGAAGTCGTCGCGCGTCAGGGCCTTGAGTTCGACCCGGATCGGCAGACGGCCCTGCAGTTCGGGCAGCAGGTCCGACGGCTTGGCCACATGGAAGGCGCCCGAGGCGATGAACAGGACGTGGTCGGTCTTCACCGGCCCGTATTTGGTCGACACCGTCGTGCCCTCGATCAGTGGCAGCAGATCGCGCTGAACGCCCTCGCGGCTGACATCGCCGCCCTGCGCGCCCTGGCGCGCGGCGACCTTGTCGATCTCGTCAAGGAAGACGATGCCCTCGTTCTCGGCCAGCAGCAGGGCCTCCTTGGTCAGGCTGTCCTGATCCAGCAGCTTGTCGCCTTCTTCGGCGACCAGGGGCGCGACCGCGTCGCGGACGGGGATCTTGACCGTCTTGGTCTTCTGCCCGCCCATCTTGCCCAGCATCTCGGACAGGTTGATCAGGCCGACGTTGCCGCCCGGAATGTCCAGTCCCTGCATGGGCGATGCGGTGTCGGCCAGGGCGATCTCGATCTCCTTGTCGTCCAGCTCGCCGGCGCGCAGCTTCTTTCTAAAGGCGTCGCGGGTAGCCGGCTGGCTGCCGGGTCCGACCAAGGAGTCCAGAATGCGGTCCTCGGCCGCCGCCTCGGCGCGGGCGCGCACGCCGGTCCGGCGCTTGTCGCGCACCATGACCAAGGCGCTCTCGACCAGGTCCCGCATGATCTGATCGACGTCGCGGCCGACATAGCCGACCTCGGTGAATTTCGTGGCCTCCACCTTCAGGAAGGGCGAGCCGGCGAGCCGCGCCAGGCGCCGCGCGATCTCGGTCTTGCCCACGCCCGTGGGCCCGATCATCAGGATGTTCTTGGGCGTGACCTCGTCGCGCAGGTCCTCGGGCACGCGCTTGCGCCGCCAGCGATTGCGCAGGGCCACGGCCACGGCGCGCTTGGCGTCGTCCTGGCCGACAATGAAGCGGTCCAGTTCGGAGACGATTTCACGGGGAGAGAGGTCGGTCATTTTGGAGTGGCCAGTGATGAGTGGCGAGTGGTGAGAAGGGGCGGAATGCAGGCGCTGAAACTGTGGGTCGGGCGTGACGGCTGAAGCGAGCGAACTCGCCACTCATCACTCGCCATTCGCCACGCCTCCCAACCGCTCCACCGTCAGGTTGCCGTTGGTGTAGACGCAGATCTCGGCCGCGATCTTCATGGCCTTGCGGGCGATGGCCTCGGCGTCCAGCTCGGTGTTCTCATCGATCAGCGCCCGCGCGGCGGCCAGGGCGTAGTTGCCGCCCGAACCGACGGCGGCCACGCCATGCTCCGGCTCCAGCACATCGCCGACCCCGGTGACGGTGAAGATAGAGTCCTTGTCGGCCACGAGCAGCATGGCCTCGAGACGACGCAGATAGCGGTCGGTGCGCCAGTCCTTGGCCAGGTCGACGCAGGCCCGCGCCAGCTGGCCCGGATACTGCTCCAGCTTGGCCTCAAGCCGCTCGATCAGGGTGAAGGCGTCGGCCGTGGCCCCGGCGAAGCCGGCCAGCACCTTGCCGCCCGAAAGCACGCGGACCTTGCGCGCCGCGCCCTTGACGATTGTCGGCCCCATGGAGACCTGGCCGTCGCCGGCGATGATGGTCTGGCCGTTCTTGCGCACCGCCAGGATGGTGGTGCCGTGCCAGCCGGGCGAAGCGGTGTCGGAAGACGTGATGCTCATAAGAGGCCAGATGGCGACCGGCCCGGCCTCTGGCAAGCGGCCCCGCCGCGACCTGGCGCCTCAGCGCGAGACGTAGATCCAGCGATCCACGTCAAGACGCGGCCCCGCCGCCTCGAAGTCAAACGCGTCGTCCAAGGCGATGGCCACGCAGACTTCCCGATAGACGCCTGTCAGCGGCAGGTCGGGCTTGGGGTCGTGGAGGTTCTGGTCGTAGGCGGCGGCTTCAGGGTCGGCGGTCAATGGAAGGATGCACTCGGCCATCGTCGTCGCTACGGGATGTCCATAGCCGATGCGAAAATCGCGCAGCACGCCTTGGCCCCTGAGCGCTCTTAGTACCGTATGGAAATCCAGCGTCGTCATGCGGTTGGGATGCGAAGCCCAGGTCGACCAGCTGAAGCGAAGGCCCAGCTCCAGCAGCCGCTCGTCCGCACCGAACATCGGCTGGCGCACATAGACCGCGTGACGCGAAGCCCGGCACGCCTTGGCCAGCACGGTCTCGGCTTCTCGCATCGACGGCAGATGCTCCAGGAAGTGATACAGAAACCCGGCCTCGACGACGGCCTCGCCGACCTCCACGGCCACCGCATCGGCCTCGATGATCACGTGGCCGCCCTGTCGCGCCATGCGGTTCTTGTCGGGACTGAGGTCGATCCCGACCACGAGGTCATAGCCGAAGCGATCGACGACATGGTCCATGGAGCCGCCCTTGCTGCTGCCCCAGTCGAGCGCCTGAAAGCCCCCCGCGCGAAGCCGGGCCAGGGTTTCATCGTCAGTCATCGATTTCGGCCTGACCGAGATGCTGGAACAGCGGGTGGGCGTCCAAGTGGTCGATGACGCCCTGGATGAACCGCGCGCCGTACCGCGCCTTCAGCGCGTCCATCGCCTGGGGGCGCAGGCGGCCCCGCTCCTCGGCGGCAAAGCTCTGAGACCGGAAGTGGACCGCGAAAATCCAGGGCGCGACGGCAGTGGTCCATCCTGCCTCCGCCAGGCGGAAGCACAGGTCGTCCTCCTCGCCATAGCCGCGAGGAAAGGCGTGCTCGTCAAAGCCGCCGGCCTCCACGACCGCCGACGTCCGCCAAAGCGCGCAGAAACCGTTGAGCGACGGGGCTGCGATCGGTCTGCGGCCGTAGGTCCAGGCCAGGCGAGTGCTCAGCACTTCGACGGCGTCGGCGATCTCGGCGTTTGACAGATGCAGCCAGGACCGGTCCGCTGCCAGGCGCACGCTCTGTACCTCGGCGTTGTTCGAAAGCGGCCCCAAGCTCGCCAGAAGCGGAAAGGCCCGGGCGGTCTCCAGCAGGGCCGTCACGTCCGGCGCGCGCACCAGGCAGTCCGAGTTCATCAGCAGGGTGAAGTCCGCGCCCGCCTGAAGGGCGAGGTTCGCCGTCGCCGTGTAGCCGCGGTTGAGGACGCTGCGCTCATAGGCGCCGCCGGCGGTCCTGACCCGGTGCGACAGGTCACGCCAGCCGGTGTCGGTCGATCCGTCATCGAAGACGGTCACGTTCTCGGCGCGAAAGCCGCTGTCGATCAGATAGTCGAACGCGCGCCGGGCCACGCCTATCGCATTGTGCACCGGAATGGCGACGAGCAGCCGGGGTTCGGATGAGGCGTTCATGGGGTCACCAGGCCGGATGCACCATCACGCCGGGCGTGTCGCGAAGGTTGGTGCGCCCTTCATTGAAGACCCGAACGCGCACCTCGGCGTCGCGCAGAGCCAGAGGCAAGGTCACCTGATCGCGCGCGATGTAACGGCGCGCCAGGCCGAAGACGCGGCACAGGGTCCGGCACAGGGTCGGCCCCGTCCGCATGCCCAGAACCCCGGTCTCGAACAGACCGCCATGGGCGGGAAAATCCTCGGCCCTGAGCCGCGCCTCATAGTCCGCCGCCTCTTCGGGCCTGGCGCGGTCCGCCGCGACGATGGCCTTCAGCTCGTCGTAGACGCAGTCCCGTTCGTAATGGTTGAAGACGCACAGGTCGGCGGCGTCCAGCTCGGCGGAAATCCGCTCCAGGACATCGGCCTCGACGGAAACGCGGGAATCCACCCAGATGAGCTTGGTCCCCTGCGGAAACAGGGACGGCGCGACATATTTGTGAAACAGAGCCACCCGTTTCGGAGCCGGATCCCAGTAAAGACTGGGCGCGAAGGTCCAGCCTTCGTAGTCCAGGGGCGTGTCGCCGAACAGACGCATGTCAGACCAGCGCGTCTGGTTCAGGACCATGGCCTGCCGTGATCCGGCCACGGCGGTGAAGACGACGGCCTGCGCGCCGCCCGGCTGCGGCGCCAGGGCGAAGTAGGGCTGGACGGGCGCGCGTGGCAGGCCTTCGGCGAGGGTCCGTCGCTCCGTCCATTCCGCCCGCATCCGCCGGGCTTTCGCGATGTCGGTGGTCAGAAGATGCAGGAAGGCGTTGTGCTCCCGCAACAGGCCCGCTTCGGCACGGTAGGCCTGGGTGTCGAACCAGGGCGCAGGCGCGCGGCCTTCGGTCTCGCCGTAGCGTATCCAGTGATCCAGCGAATCGACACCCGAGAGGACGACGTCGGGGTTGGCCCTCTCGTAGAATTCCACATCGAAGAAGCGGATCAGAAGTTCGATCTGGGCGTCGTCCACGAGATCTCCCGTCAGGCGCCGTAAAGACCGGGAGCGGCGCGCCGGTAGCGGCCCCGAGTGTCCACCAGCGCGGGCGCCTCGCTCAGGAGACGGTCGAAGTCGTAATAGTCGTGGTCCGTCACCAGCACTACGCAGTCGTAGCCTTGAGCGCCGACGACGGCGACATCCACCTGACGGAGATCAGACGGAACTTCGGTCCGGTTGAGTTCGGTGACGTAGCGATCGTCGAACTCCAGATGAGCGCCCAGCGCGCGCAGCTGATCGATGATGGGCAGCGCCGGCGACTTGCGAAGATCGTCCACATTCTTCTTGTAGGCGAGGCCGCAGACAAGAACCCGAGCGCCGCGCACGGAAAGGCCCTGGTCGTTCAGAGCCAGGGTCACCTTGCCGACGACGAAGCCCGTCATGGCCTCGTTCACCTGGCCGGCCAGTTCGACGAAACGGGTGTCCACCCCGTACTCGCGGGCCTTCCAGCTCAGGTAGTAGGGATCGATAGGGATGCAGTGGCCGCCGAGCCCGGGGCCGGGCCAGTAGGCGGTGAAGCCGAAAGGCTTGGTCGCCGCCGCCGAAATGACCTCGTGGACGTCCACGCCCATCCGGTCGGCCACCACCTTCATTTCATTGACGAGACCGATGTTCACGCAGCGGTGGATGTTCTCCAGCAGCTTGGTCATCTCGGCGGTCTTGAGGCTGGAAACGGGCACGACCTGCGAGCTTATCGCGCCATAGAAGGCGGCGGCGCGGGCCAGGCAGGTCTCCGTCAGGCCGCCGCAGACCTTGGGCGTGTTGTGAATCGAATAGGCCGCATTGCCGGGATCCTCGCGCTCGGGCGAATAGGCCAGGCAGACATCGCGCCCGGGGACCAGGCCCGCCGCCTCGATGATGGGTCGGAAATGCTCCTCGGTAGCCCCGGGATAGACGGTCGATTCCAGCACGATCATCTGGCCGGCCCGCAGGTGAGGACGCAGGCCTTGGGCGACCGCCTCGACGTGGCTCATGTCCGGAATGCGGTTGGCGGTGAGCGGGGTCGGCACGCAGACAATGATCACATCGGCCGTCGCCGTATCGGCATAGTCCGCGCCGAAACGGCATCCTGCGTCGATCAGGCCTTGCACTTCGGCGTCGGGAATATGCCTGATCGGCGACCGCCCGTCCGCGATCAGCGCCAGCCTTTCGGCGCTTGCGTCGAGCCCGAGGACGGGGAAGCCCAGGCCTCCCAGACGGATTAGCAGCGGCAAGCCCACGTAACCCAGACCTATTACGGCGATCCGCAGGTCGCGGCGATCGACGGCTTGACCGAAGGCGGCTTCCATCTCCTGCGATCGCCCCGAATTCATGCTTGCCCCGACTCAGCCTGCGGGGATGTTCGCACAGCCGTCGACCTGACGACAACCATAGGGAGCCGCGCCGGCACGCCGCTGTCCCCGGCGCGGCTCTTCAGACTGAAGCGGTTTCCTCCGGGCGCAGCAGTTCGAAGCCGAAGCGCGCGCGGGGGCTTGTCTGCAAGTTGCAGGACGTCGAAAGGGGGTGAGCTAGGTGCGCGGATGGGCCGCGGCATAGGCGTTCAGCAGATGTTCGGCGTCCACCGCCGCGTACTTCTGGGTGGTGGACAGGCTGGCGTGGCCCAGCAGTTCCTGGATCGAACGCAGATCGACCCCAGCGCCGAGAAGATGCGTCGCGAAACTATGTCGCAAGGCGTGCGGCGTGGCGCGTTCCGACAGGCCTAGCCGCCCGCGCAGCGTCTGCATCGCGGCCTGCACATGGCGCGGGCTCAAGGGCCCGCCGCGACGGGCGCGGAACAGGGGCTCGTCCGGCCCGACGGTGAACGGCAGCAGGGCGACATAGGCGTCGACCGCCTGAACCACCGCCGGCAGCACCGGGACCAGCCGCGTCTTGGAACCCTTGCCGAGGATGCGCAGGCTCTCGCCCAGCGGAACCTGGCCGCGCGTCAGCGACAGCCCCTCGGAAATGCGCAGGCCGCAGCCGTAGAGCAGCGTCAGCACCGCCCGGTCGCGCGCGGCTTCCCAGGGCTCGACGTCCGGATCGGCGTCGCTTTCGCCCAGCAGGCCGCGAGCCTGGTCCTCGCTGAGCGGACGCGGCAGGCCGGGCTTGACCCGCGGACCGCGCACCAGCCCCATTTGCGGCGTGGCCACCCCCATCCGCCGGTCGATGAAGGCGTGAAAGCCGCGGATGGCCGACAAGGTCTGCGACAGGGACCGTGCGTTCAACGGGTTTTCGCCCGAGCGGCGCACCGCCAGATGCGCGCGCACCTCGGCGGCGGTGACGGTGCCCAGGGCGGCCATAGACTGCGGCTCGCCCCGGTGGGCCTGCAGAAAGGCCAGCCAGGTTCGGCCGATGTGCCCGTAAACCTCCAGCGTGCGGGGCGACAGGCGGCGTTCGTGGGCCAGATGCTCGAGCCAGGCGAACAGGGCCTCGTCGGCCGTCATGGCGTCACGCGACGGGCGCGGGCCAGCGTTCGATCATCCGCTCGACCACGCGGGCGATGAAGGCGGCCAGTTCGCAGCCCATGTCGGGGGTGAAGCCCTCGGCCTCGGGCGAGCCGAAGGCGCACAGGGCCGGGCGCGGCGCATCCTCGCCCGGCAGATGCGGGTTCATGCGCACCAGGGCGACCGACCGCACCTCGTCTTCCAGCGCGCCGAACAGGCTCAGACCGGGGAAGACCGGCCCCAGCCAGGCCAGGCCGTCGTCGCCGAGCAGAGAATCGACGCCGCCCGCCTCCAGCAGACGCCAGCCGAACGGCGCCGCGCCCGGCTTTTCGATGGCGATCGCCGCCGAGGTCAGGCCGAACCGCCCCTGAACCGAGGCGTCCAGGCGCCGGGCCAGGTCGGAGTGATTTCGCGCCTCCATCAGATCCAGGATGGCGACGTGGGTCTGGGTCTGGGCGGCGAAGTTGGCGCGGGCGACGGCTTCGATCTGCTTGCGGGCCCCCGCCTCGCGCTCGACCACGGCCTCAAGCCGCGTCAGGGCGGCGCGGCCGAAGTCCACGACATTGGGGCCGGTGGTCTTGAGGCCCAGCTCCTCCAGCAGCGCCCGGTCCTCGACCAGATGCGCCGGATCGACCTGAAGCCAGGCGCGCACCTGCGGCCAGTGCAGCTCGGATGCGGGCTCGAAGAGGTCCGGAGACGGGTTCAACAGGACCTCTTGAGGGCTCGCGCTACAGGATGGACTGACCGGTCTTGCCCCAGTCCGCCAGGAAGGCATCAAGACCCTTGTCGGTTAACGGGTGCTTGACCAGCGCCTTGAAGGTGTCGGCCGGCAGGGTCGCGGCGTCGGCGCCGGCCAGGGCCGCAGCCGAGACGTGGCCTGGGTTTCGCAGGGACGCGGCCAGGATTTCGGTCTCGAAACCGTGGATGTCGTAGAGGGTGCGAATTTCCTCCAGCAGGCCGATGCCGTCGGCGCCGTGGTCTTCCAGCCGACCCACGAAGGGCGAGATGAAGGTGGCCCCCGCCTTGGCCGCCATCAGGGCCTGGGCGGCCGAGAAGCACAGGGTGACGTTGGTCTTTATCCCCTTGTCCGAAAACGCTCGCGCGGCGCGCAGTCCGTCCCAGGTCAGGGGCAGCTTGACCACGACGTTGGGGGCGATGGCCGCCAGCTTGTCGCCTTCTTTGACCATGGTCTCATAGTCGGTCGCCACGGCCTCGGCCGAGATCGGCCCCTCGACCAGGGCGCAGATTTCAGCGATGACCTCGGCGATGTTGCGACCGGATTTGGCGATCAGCGAAGGATTGGTGGTGACGCCGTCCACCATTCCGGTGGGGACCATGTCCTTGATGACGGCGACGTCGGCGGTGTCGAGAAAGAGTTTCATGGTCGCGGTCATACCCGAGCGGCTGACGCGGTGAAAGTCGCCTCTGTCCTCATCCCCCTGCCGGTGCCGGAGGCCTTCGACTACGAGGTCGCCGAGACCCTGGACTTGGCGCGCGGCGACCAGGTGGCCGTGCCGCTGGGCCCGCGCCTGATCCGGGGCGTGGTGTCGGAGGTGCGCGAGACCACAGGATCCAACCGACGGCTCAAGGCGGTCGACCACCGCCTGGACGATCCCGCCCTGCCCGAGCGCGTCGTCGACTTCGTCGAATGGGCCGCGCGCTGGACCCTCTCGCCCCCCGGCGAAATGGCGGCGGCCGCCCTGAAAGGCTTGCGCGCGCCTCGACCTCGGCCGGAGCGGCGGGTGCGCAGGGTCGGCGACCGAACACCCGCGCGCGCCACCCCGGCCCGCACGGCGGTGCTGGAGGCTCTCGGCCCGCGCGCCCTGCCCGGCGCCGACCTGGCCCGTCTGGCGGGCGTGTCGTCGGGCGTCGTCAAGGGCCTGATCGACGAGGGCGTTCTGGAAACCATCGAGATCGAGGCTGTCGCCGCCTTCGACGCGCCCGATCCCGATCACGCCCCGTCGGACCTGAACCCGGATCAGGCCGCGGCGGCCCAGGCCGTCGGCGTGGCGGCGGCCAAGGGCGGCTTCGCCCCCTTCCTGCTGGACGGGGTGACGGGGTCGGGCAAGACCGAGGCCTATCTGGAGGCGGCCGCCCAGGCGCTGCGGGCCGACCCGACGGCTCAGATTCTCATTCTGCTGCCCGAAATCGCCCTGACCCAGGCCCTGATCGCGCGCCTGACCGCCCGCTTCGGCGCGGCCCCGGCCGAGTGGCACTCCGGCGTCGCTCCGCCTCGCCGCCGCCAGGTGTGGGAGGCGGTCCGGGCCGGGCGCTGCAACATCGTGGTCGGGGCGCGTTCGGCTCTGTTCCTGCCGTTCGGCAATCTGCGCCTGCTGGTGGTGGACGAAGAGCACGACGGCTCGTTCAAGCAGGAGGACGGACTGGTCTATCACGGCCGCGACCTGGCCGTGGCGCGCGCCCGCATCGAGGGCTCGGCTGTGGTGCTGGCCTCGGCCACCCCATCGCTGGAGACGCTGTGGAACGCCCGCCAGGGCCGCTACGGCTGGCTGCGGCTGCGGGCGCGCCACGGGGCGGCGGTCCTGCCCCGCATCGACCTGCTGGACCTGCGCGACAGCCCGCCCGACCCCCAGACCTGGCTGTCGCAGCCCTTGCGTGAAGCCATCGGCGAAACCCTGCTGAAGGGTGAGCAGACGTTGCTGTTCCTAAATCGGCGCGGCTATGCGCCGGTGGTGCTGTGCCGCGCCTGCGGGCATCGGCTGACGGCGCCCGACACCGACAGCTGGCTGGTCGAGCACCGCTACACCGGGCGGCTGGTGTGCCATCTGACCGGCTTCACCATGGCGCGGCCCAAACACTGTCCGGCCTGCGGCGCCGAGGACAGCCTGGTCTCGGTCGGACCGGGCGTGGAGCGAGTCGAGGAAGAGGTGCGTCAGCTGTTTCCCGAAGCCCGCACGGCCGTTTTCTCGTCCGACACCGTGCCCGACGCAAAGGCCGCGCGCGCCCTGATCCAGGCCATGGCCGACGGCGAGATCGACATTCTCGTGGCCACCCAGGCGGCGGCCAAGGGCCACAACTTTCCGCGCCTGACGCTGGTGGGGGTGGTTGACGCCGACCTGGGCCTGCGCGGCGGTGACCTGAGGGCGGCCGAACGCACCTATCAGCTGCTGGCCCAGGCGACGGGCCGCGCCGGCCGCGCCGACCGACCCGGCCGCGCCCTGCTGCAGACCTGGACGCCCGATCATCCGGTTTTGCAGGCGCTGGCTGCCGGCGACCGGGAAGCCTTCATCGAGGCCGAGATGGCCGAGCGGGAGGCCGCGCAGTTGCCGCCCTACGGCCGGCTGGCGGGGCTGATCCTGTCGAGCGAGAACGCCGCGGCGGTCGAGAAGACAGCCAACGACCTGGCCCAGTCCATTCCCAACGCCGAGCGGCTGGAGGTCTACGGCCCGGCCGACGCGCCCCTGGCCCTGGTGCGCGGGCGGCGGCGCAAGCGGCTGCTGGTGCGCGCGGACCGTGACGTGGACCTGCAGTCCTTCCTGCGCGCCTGGCTGATGCGCGTGAAAATCCCCGCCAGCGTGAGACTGACCGTCGACGTCGATCCCTACTCGTTTCTTTGAACGAGCCTCAGAACGGCGAGAACCGCTCTGCCAGGGCCTGGGCGGCCGGGGGAGCCTGGACGCGGGTGATGTCGCCCCGGCCGCCGTAGCTGATGCGGGCCTCGGCGATCTGGGTGTGGTTGATGGTGTTGGCCGAGGAGATGTCCTCGGGCCGGACGATGCCGGCGACGGTCAGTTCGCGCACTTCGCGGTTGGTGCGAACCTCTTGGCGGCCCTGGATCACCAGATTGCCGTTGCCCAGCACGTCGGTGACGACCGCCGCGATGGTCAGATTGACCTTTTCGGCGCGATTGACGCTGCCCGACCCGTTCGAGGCGCTCTGGCCCTCCAGGTCGATCAGGCTGGAGGCGTCGAAGCCGCCGGGGAAGGCGCGGCCCAGGCTGCTTTCCAGGCCCAGCAGATTATTGATCCCGCCCGAGATGTTGTTCGAGCGCGTGCGCTGGGTGGCGTTCTGGGTCTGGGCGCGGTCGTCGATGTTGATGTTGATGGTCAGGATGTCGCCCACGCGGCGGGCGCGCTGATCGCCGAAGAAGGTGCGGGCGCCGGTGCGCCACAGGCTGTTGGCGCTGGCCGGGCGCGCGTCCGGGCCATGAACGCCCGGGGTCGGCAGATATTGCTGACTGACCGGCACCAGGGCGGCCGGATAGCCGATCGGCGCCAGTTCGGGGCCGCGCACGGCCTCGATGGCGGTAGAACAGGCCTGAAGCGACAGGGCCGAGAGGGCGGCGGTGGCGATGAAGACGAACTTGCGCATGACGAGGGCTCTCAGCGGGCGGCGAACTGTTGCGGGGCGGAGCGGGCGTGTTGGGCGGCAGGGCCGGCGACGGCGCGGCCGGGACCGGTGGCGACGGCGTCGATCATGCGGCCGGAGGTGGCGTTGACGATCGGCACGGCCTCGCCGATCGAGGCGTTGCGGGACGCCCGACCCGAGACCGTCAGCTTCACGCCACCGACCTCGTAGGAGACCTGAACCATGTCGTTGCGGGCGATGACCTGTGGCGAGGCCAGGTCGCGGGCCGAGACCGGCTGGCCGGCGCGCAGCGCGCGGCGGGCGGACAGACCGATCACCTGTTCGGCGTCCTGCGGTCCGCCGCCGGCCGCCAGATGGGACTGGACGCTGGACCAGACCACGTCGGCGGGCTGGATGACGTCGCCGGCGGCCAGGCTGCGGGCGTAGGTCAGGACCTCCACGGTGCGGCCCGGTCCGGCGGTCGCCGCGACGGGGCGGGCGGAGGCGTCGGCGGCCGGGGCGGAACCGCCTTCGCGCACCACGATGCGGCGCAGGCCGTTGGGGTTGGACCATTCCAGCCCGGCCTGACGCGCGGCGGCCTGGACCTGACCGGCCTCAAGCACTGCCATCGCTCCGGCGCGGCGGCCGACGACGACATTCGAGGCCGAACCGGCGCCCTCGAACAGTTCGCCGAGGGTGATGCGGCCGTCGTCGTCGACGATGTCGGCGCGCAGCGTGACGGGTCCGGCCAGAGCGGGACCGGCGATGAGGGCGAAGGCGATGGCGGAGGCGATCAGCTTCATGGCTCAGCTCTTCACTTGCGCGGCGACGGCCAGCATGTCGTCGGCGGTGGTGATGACCTTGGAGTTCATCTCGTAGGCGCGCTGGGCCACGATCAGGGCGCTGATCTCGGCCACGGCGTCGACGTTGGAGGACTCGGTGTAGCCTTGCAGCAGCTGGCCGAAGCCGACCTCGCCCGGCGCGCCGACGGTGGCCGGACCCGAGGCCGAGGTCTCGAGCAGCAGGTTGTCGCCGATGGCTTCCAGACCCGCCTCGTTGAAGAAGGTCGCCAGCTCCAGCTGGCCCACCACCTGCGGCTCGGCCTGACCCTGCAGGATCGCCTGCACCTGGCCGGACTTGGAGATGGAGACGTCCACCGCGCCCTGGGGAATGTTGATCGCCGGCTCGACCGCATAGCCGTCGTCGGTGACCAGTTGGCCTTCGCCGTTGATCGCGAAGTTGCCGGCGCGAGTGTAGGCCTGTTCGCCCGAGGGCAGGGTGATCTGGAAATAGCCCTTGCCGTCGATGGCCAGGTCGTAGGTGTTGCCGGTGCGGTTGGGCGTGCCCTGTTCGGTGATGCGGTAGACGCTGCCGGCCTTCACGCCCGCGCCGATCTGGATGCCGGTGGGGACCACCGTGCCCTGGCTGGACGACTGCGCGCCCATCCGCTCGACGTTCTGGTACAGCAGGTCTTGGAACTCGGCGCGCTGACGCTTGAAGCCCACCGTGTTCATGTTGGCGATGTTGTTCGAGATGACCTCGACGTTCAGGGCCTGGGCGGCCATGCCGGAGGCGGCGGTTCGCAGCGCTCTCATTTTGTCCACTCCGTGATCGCTACGCTCGGTCCGCGGGACCTCGCTGCTTGAGCGATAGGTTTGTTTCTGGTCGGGTCAGCGACCGGGTTTGCGTCAGACCTTGCCGAGGCGCTCGACGGCGCGCTTGGACAGGTCGGTGGTCTGTTCGATCATCCGGGTGATCCGTTCGTAGGACCGGCTGATCTCGATGAGGTTGGTGATCTCGAGGATCGAGTTGACATTGGAGCCTTCCAGCATGCCCTGGCGTACCTGAGCGTCGGTCGCGTCCAGCGGGGCCGTGTTGGAGGCGTTGCGGTAAAGGCCGTCGCCGCCCTTCTCGAGCACGCCCAGGGCGGCGAAGCGGACCACCGACAGGCGGCCGACAGGCTGGCCGTTCTGGCTGATGGTTCCATCGGCGGCGACCGCCGGGGCGCCCAGCGCCGGATCCAGCACGATCTCGCCCCCGTCGCCCTGAACCAGGGCACCGGCCTGGGTCATGAGCCGGCCCTCGGCGTCGGTGGTGAAGGCCCCGTCGCGGGTGAAGGCGTCGCGGCCCTGGCCGTCCTTCAGCGCGAAGAAGACGCCCTCGCCCTCAATGGCGAAGTCCAGGCTGCGGCCGGTCTGCTTCAGCGCGCCCTGGCCGAAGTCGCGTCCGACGCCGTGATCCATGACGAAGCTGACGCCGGGCCGCACGAAGGCGTTGCGGGCCCGGTCCCCGACCTCTTCACCCACCAGCAGCTGCTCGACCTTGAAGCCGGTCGTGTCGGCGTTGGCGATGTTGTTGGCCACGATGTCGAGCTCGCGGCGCAGCGTCATCTGGCGGGACAGTCCGATATAGGCGGCGTTTTCCACGGCGGGCTCCTTTCGTCCGAGTCCGTCGCAACGCCCGTGCCAACAGGGTGAATCCAGTCAGGGCGGGCGTTTGGCCGGGATCAGCCTCGACGGCGCCCGGCAGGATTTGCCGGTTCTAAACGGCTCGTTAACCAAACCCGGCGCAATTCGACCGTGAGACCCGAGTTTGGGGACTTGCGGGGATCGCCGGGGCGTCGCCATGCTGAAGCTGGGCAAGAAAAAGAAGAAGGGCGCGTCCGAAGAGGCCGCCGCCGAAGCCGAAGCCGCGCCTGCTCCCGAGAGCGAGGACGGAGCCGAGGGCGAGACGCCCAAGAAGAAGAAACTGCCGCTTCTGTTCATCATCATCCCCGCCGCGCTTGTCGTGCTGGGCGGGGGCGGGGGCGCGGCCTTCTTTCTACTGAAGCCCAAGCCGGCCGAGGCGGCGCAAGGCGAGGATGGCCACGCCGCCGCGCCCAAGAAGGCCGAGAAGGGCGGGGGCCACGGCGGCGGCAAGGAAGGCGAGGCCGACCCGGCGCTGGGCAAGATCAGCGCGGGGCCCGACGGGGTCACCTTCTACACCCTGCCCGACATGGTGGTGAACATTCAGTCCCCGGACGGCCGGCCGACCTTCCTGAAGCTGAAGCTGACACTCGAGACCAAGGACGCCGCCCTGGCCTCGCACCTGCAAAGCGAGATGCCGCGCATGCAGGACATGTTCCAGGGCTTCCTGCGCGAGCTTCGGCCTGAAGATTTGGCCGGCTCGGCCGGCACCTATCAGCTGCGCGCCGAGATCCTGCGCCGGGTCAATCTGATCGCCGCACCGGGCAAGGTCGACGCCGTGCTGATCGAAGAGATGCTGGTGCAATGACCGACACCATGGCCGACCCCTTCGGCGCGGACGAGACGGATCGCCCGGCCGCCTCCGAACGGGTGCTGAACCAGGACGAGATCGACAGCCTTCTGGGTTTCGACCTAGGCGACGACGACGGCTCCGAGCGATCCGGCATACGCGCCATCATCAACTCGGCCATGGTCAGCTACGAGCGTCTGCCGATGCTCGAGATCGTCTTCGACCGCCTGGTGCGGCTGATGACGACGTCCCTGCGCAACTTCACGTCCGACAACGTCGAGGTGTCTCTGGACAACATCTCGTCGATCCGGTTCGGCGACTATCTGAACTCCATCCCCCTGCCGGCCATCCTGGCGGTGTTCCGAGCTGAGGAGCTGGACAACTACGGCCTGCTGACGGTCGATTCCAACCTGATCTATTCGATCGTCGACGTGCTGCTGGGCGGTCGTCGCGGCACCGCCGCCCTGCGCATCGAGGGCCGCCCCTACACCACCATCGAGCGGGTGCTGGTGCAGCGGATGGTCGAGGTCATCCTGGCCGATGCACAGGCGGCTTTCGAGCCACTGACGCCGGTGCATTTCAACCTGGACCGGCTGGAGACCAACCCCCGCTTCGCCGCCATCGCCCGGCCGGCGAACGCCGCCATCCTGGTCAAGCTGCGCATCGACATGGAAGACCGCGGCGGCCGGGTCGAGCTGCTGCTGCCCTATGCGACGCTGGAGCCCATCCGCAAGATGCTGCTGCAGCAGTTCATGGGCGAGAAGTTCGGGCGCGACAACATCTGGGAAGGCCACCTGGCCACCGAGCTCTGGACCACCGGCACCGAGGTGCGCGCCGTGCTGGACGAGCAGCAGGTCCCGCTGTCGCGGGTGCTGGACCTGAAGGTCGGCGACACCCTGATGCTGAACGCCACGCCCGACAGCGACATTTCGGTGCGCGCGGGCTCGATTCCTCTGACCACCGGAAAGATGGGCCGCAAGGGCCGGCACATCGCCGTTCGCGTCGAAGGCCCGATCAGCGTCGACGCCGCATCCGCCCTGTCGCGAAGAGGAGCTTGAACCATGGCCGGACTGGTGATGGACGCCGTTCTGATGCTGCTGCTGGTCGCCGCCCTGGGTTATGGGGTGCGGCTGGAGAAGCGACTGCGGGCCCTGCGTGAGGGCCAGCTGGCCTTCGCCGGCGCCGTGACCGAGCTGAACCAGGCCGCCTCGCGCGCCGAGGCCGCCCTATCGGCCCTGCGCGGTTCGGGTCAGGAGACCGATCTGCTGCACGACCGCATCGTCAAGGCGCGCGAGGTCAAGCAGCAACTCGAAACCCTGATCGCGCGCGCCCCGGCCGCTCCGATCGCCGCCCGCGCCCCTGTTGAGATCGAGCCCGCAGTCGATCCCGCGCCGCGGCCCATGCCCGCGCCGCGCCCCCGCGAAACGGGCGGCGAGCCCGTGCTGAGCGGGTCGCGCGACCGCGACCGCTCTCTGTTCGCCGACCGCGCGCCCGAGCGGGCCCGTCTGCTGAATGAGGAGCAGGTAGAGCGCTTCACCCCGGTGCTTCAGGCCCTGGCCGCTAACCAGGCTGCGAAACAAAGCCTCAACCGCGCCCGGCGTAGCCTGGACGAAGACCTGTTCGCGGCATGACGCTGGCCCCTATGGACGACCGCGCGGCGGTCGTCCGGCTTGAGGGGCTGTCAGCCTTGATTCGAGAGTGAGCCGACAATGAGCCGACTGCCCCGCATCCTGCCCCTGATCGCCGTCGCCATAGGCGGGGTGGTGGTGCTGCGCGCCGCCGGCGCCGCGCCGGAGCTGTTTCAGGGCGCGCGCGCCTGGGCCGAGGAGGCGGTGCAGCCCGTCGGCGAAGCCGCCGCCGCAACGCCCGCCAAGCCGGCGCCCGCCGTCTGCGCCCTCACCCCGGAACAACTGGCCCAGCAGGCCGGCCTGTCCCCTGCCGAACTGCGCGTTCTGCAGTCGCTGTCGAAGCGCCGCGAGGATCTGGACGCGCGCGACACCGACTTCGCCACCATGCTGCCGTTGATGGCCTCGGCCGAGCAGAAGCTGGACGCCAAGCTGCAGGCCATGGAGGCGCTCAAGGCCGAGATGCAGGGACTGCTGGGCCAGGTCGACGAGCGCGAGAAGGCCGAGATCGATCGTTTGGTCCAGGTCTATTCGGCCATGCGGCCCAAGGAGGCCGCCGCGGTCTTCAATACACTGAACGACTCGGTCCGCCTGCCGGTCGCCGCCGCCATGCGGCCCCGTTCGCTGGCCGCCGTCATGGCCCAGATGCCGCCGGCCGCCGCCCGCGAGCTGACCGAGAAGCTCGCCCGCCGCTACGAGGCCCAGCAATTGGCCGCCCGCACGGCCACGGCCAGCGCGCCCCTCGCCGCCGCCGAGCCCGGCTCGGTCGCGACCGGCGCGACCAACGCCGCAGCCGCGCCTACGCCGGCCGCTGCGCCCCCCGCCGCCCAGCCGGCGGCGCAACCCGCCGCGCGCACCCGGCCGCCGGCGCAGCGCGCCGCCAACCGCCCAGCCAGCAGGACAACGGAAAGCCGCCCGGCGGCCGCTGCACCCACGCCCGCGCCTGAGCCCGCCGGCCCGCAGCCCTACCGCGCCGCGCCCGGCCCCGAGGCTCCCGCCGCGGCGCCGTCGCCGGGCCGTCAGCAGGTTCAGTAGGCCGGCGCTTCGCTCTCCGTTTCCGGAAGCGCCGCCCGCCTCTTGCATCGCGGCGCGTCTGGCCCTTTAAGCCGCGCGAACGCCTCCCCGCGTCTGGTGCAAGGATCCGCCCATGAGCTCGCCCGCCGAGAAGCCCGTCAAGAAGGTCGTGCTGGCCTATTCCGGCGGTCTGGACACTTCGATCATCCTGAAATGGCTGCAGACCGAGTATCAGGCCGAGGTCGTGACCTTCACCGCCGACCTGGGCCAGGGCGAGGAGCTGGGGCCGGCGCGCGAGAAGGCGCTGAAGCTGGGCATCAAGCCCGAGAACATCTTCGTCGACGACCTGCGCGAAGAGTTCGTGCGCGACTTCGTCTTCCCGATGTTCCGCGCCAATACCGTCTATGAAGGCCAGTATCTGCTGGGCACCTCGATCGCGCGGCCGCTGATCGCCAAGCGCCAGATCGAGATCGCCCGCCAGGTCGGGGCCGACGCCGTCTGTCACGGCGCTACCGGCAAGGGGAACGATCAGGTTCGGTTCGAGCTGGGCTACTACGCCCTGAACCCCGACATCCACGTCATCGCCCCCTGGCGCGAATGGGAATTCCGCAGCCGCGAGGCCCTGCTGGACTTCGCCGAAAAGCACCAGATTCCGATCTCCAAGGACAAGCGCGGCGAGGCGCCCTTCTCGGTCGACGCCAACCTTCTGCACTCCTCCTCCGAGGGCAAGGTGCTGGAGGATCCGGCGGTCGAGGCGCCTGAGTTCGTGCACCAGCGCACCATCGCGCCTGAAGACGCGCCCGACACGCCGACCATCTTCACCCTCGGCTTCGAAAAGGGCGACGCCGTCTCGATCGACGGCGAGGCTCTGTCGCCGGCCGAAATCCTGACCCGGCTGAACCAGTTGGGCCACGACAACGGCGTCGGCCGCCTGGACCTGGTCGAGAACCGCTTCGTCGGCATGAAGTCGCGCGGCGTCTATGAGACGCCCGGCGGAACCATCCTGCTGGCCGCCCATCGCGGCATCGAGTCCATCACCCTGGACCGCGGCGCCATGCACCTGAAGGACGAGCTCGCGGTCAAATACGCCCACCTGATCTACAACGGCTTCTGGTTCGCGCCCGAGCGCGAGATGCTGCAGGCGGCCATCGACCACTCGCAGCTGCGAGTGAACGGGACGGTTCGGATCAAGCTCTACAAGGGCAATGTCACCATCATCGGCCGCGAAAGCCCCGACAGCCTGTACGACCAGGATCTGGTGACCTTCGAAGAGGGCATTCAGGCCTATGACCACCGCGACGCGGCGGGCTTCATCAAACTGAACGCCCTGCGTCTGCGCGTTCTGGCGCGCCGCGACCAGCGCTGAGGGTCGAGGGGCGGGGCGCCGCATTGACGGCTTGCCCCCGCCCCATTCGCCCTTCACGGTGGCGTGATCGCAGAGCCAAGGAGCCCTTCATGCGTCTCGTCACCCTCGCCACGGCCACGGCCGCCCTCGCCTTGATGGCCGCCCCGGCCCTTGCCCAGGAAGCCCCCGCCGCCCAACCCGCGCCAGCCCAGGCCGCTCCCGCCGCCCCTTCGCCGGCCGAAGCCGCGATCCAGGCCGAGGCCGAGAAGTTCGAAGCCGGCGTTGAGCAGATGCAGGCCGAACTCGTCGCCCTGCGCACAGCCGCAGGCGCTGACGCCGCCAAGTATCAAGCGGACTCTCAGCCGGTCGTGGCGCGCTACCAACCTCAGGCCGACGCGTTCGCCGACGCCCTGACCGCCTTTGCCGCCGATCCAGCCTCGGGCGTCCCTGCCGAAGCCCAGGCCCAGATCGCCCAGGGGGTGGCTCAAATCCGCAGCGTGCCGACCATGATGCGCGACCAGATCGGCCAGGCGACGCCGGAGCAGCTGGCCGGCGCTCAGGCCCCGGCCGCCGCACCGCAGTAAGGCCGCCTTACCGCGATTTCACTTGTCGCGACGGCTGATCGGGCGGACCCTCTGCGGGCAATCGCAGGAGGTCCGCCCATGGCCCGCATATCCCTTGCCGCCCTCAGCGCGCCTGTCGCCGTCGCCGCGATCCTGATCGCCGCGCCCGCCTTGGCGCAATCCGCGTCCGCTCCCGCGCCGGCCGCCGAGACCCGGCTGGAAGCCGCCGCCGAAGCTTTCGGCAAGCGCATGGAGGCCTTCGCCGCCCAAGCCGAGGCTCTCGAAAAGAACCCGAGTCTCACAGAGGATGAACGCGAGGCGCGCATCAAGGCCCTGTGGACGGCGCAGGAACCCGCCTTGGCTGAGTTCACCACCCTGGCCGCTCGGTTGGGCGGCGAACTGAGCCGCGCAGCTCTGGCTGAGGCGGACGTCGCCAGGATCACCGGGGAGGCGCTGCAGACCGCCATGGCGCCCGCCCAGGGGATTATCGCCAACAGCGCCTGGACCAACCCCGACCCTGATCAGATGGTCACCTACGAACTTCTGGCCGACTACGGCCTGTCTCAAGCAGCCGACGCCATCGAGGCGGCGCACGCCGAAGCCGCCCGAGCCGCCCCAGCAGCTCCGCGGGCCGACTGAACATTCAATCCAGCGCTTCGATCAGGTCGATCCGGTCGTCGGACAGGCCGAAGTGATGACCGATCTCGTGGATCAGCACATGGGCGACGATCTCGGCCAGGCCGACATCGCCGCGCTCGCACCATTCATCCAGAATCGGCCGACGATACAGGAACACGCGCGATGGTTCCGGCGCCGGCCCAAGGCCTTCGCGGCTGGACAGGTCTACGCCGTGATAAAGGCCGGTCAGTTCGAACGGGTCCTCGATCCCCATTCCTGAAAGCGTGGCCTCGTCGGCGAAATCGTCGATGCGGATGACCACTTCGCCGGCCAGGCTGCGGAACGCCTCGGGCAGTTCGGCGAAGGCCTGTTCCGCCAGGCGGGCGAAGTCCTCGAGCGAGGGGGCTGTCTGATCGGACCAGGCGAAGGCGGTGTCGGCGCTGCTCATGGCCGTCCATATCGTCCGGGGGGCCGCCGTCCGCAATCCGCCCGTTCGCCGCAGGAAAACGAGCCCGCCCATTTCGTCGCGCCTTGCGTTATGGTGAACGCGAATCGCGGGGACACCGAGCGGGTAATGGCCGAAGCCGAGATCGCCTATGCCGCCACGGCCGGCGCCGCCGGCTTGGCCCTGGCCGTCAGCGCCTGGGCCTGGCGGCTGCGCGCCCGGCTGGCGGCGCGCGAGGCCGCTGTGACGATTCTGGACAATGACCGCCGCCGCGACCTGTTCGAGCGGGACGCGGCCTTGTGCGCCTTCGACGACGTGCGGCTGCCGATGAAAGCGGACGGCCGTCCGGGTGAGGCGCTGGGTTCGCCGGACGTGTTGGCCGCCGCCTGCCGCGATCTGATCCCCGGGGCAGCGCATCTCGGCGGCGATGGCCTGCTGGCGCGGCTGGAACAGGCCCATCCCGAACGACTGCGTGGCCTGGCGCTTGAGGGTCGGCCGTTCGACGCTCTTGTGGAGGGTCACTCGCAGGCCTGGCGGATCGAGGGGCGTGCGATCGGCGGCGCGGCCTGGCTGCGCCTCAGCCCCCTGTCGGTCGGCACGGAAACGGCGGTCGAAAGCGGTCTGGGCGCTCTGGCGGAAGCGTCTCCCGCGCCGACCTGGGTGCTGGACCAGGCTGGGCGGCTGGCCTGGGCCAACCGCGCGTGGCTGGAGGAGACGGGTTGCCCCAGCCTGGAGGCCGCGCTGGAGCAGGGGGCCAGCTTCGACCGCGCCGCCGACGCTCTCGCCCTCGAAGCACAGCGCCTGGGCGTGCGCCAGGAGGGCTTTCGCTGGACCACCGGCGGCGGCCGGCGCCGCGCCTGGCGCATCGTGGTCGAGCCTGCGGCTGGGCCGTCCGGCGCCGTCATCGCCTTCGCCCTGGATGTGACCGAGGCCGAAGAGACGCGCGACACCCTGCGCCGCCATGTCGAGGCGCATGACGAGACGCTGAACCATCTCGCCGACGCCGTGGCCATCTTCGGGCCGGCCCGGCGACTGGCCTTCCACAACACCGCCTTCCAGACCCTGTTCGACATCGACCCGGCCTGGCTGGACGAGCGGCCGACCCACGCCGAGCTGCTGGACCGGTTGCGCCAGCGCCGCCTGCTGCCCGAAGTCATCGACTATGCCGGGTGGAAGGCCAATGAGCTGGAGTTCTACGGCGCCGCCGAGGCCGCGCCGGACGACAGTTGGTCGCTGCCCGACGGCCGGACCCTGCGGGTCGTGCGCCAGCCACATCCGCTGGGCGGCGTACTGCTGATCTTCTCTGACATCACCGACGAGTTACAGCTGCGCAGCCGTTTCAACGCCCAGCTTCAGGTCCAGACCGCGACGCTCGACAAGCTGAATGACGCCGTGGCTGTGTTCGGCTCCGATGGGCGGATGCGGCTGCACAACGAGGCGTTCGAGGCCTTCTGGGGCGTGCCGGCCGAACGGCTGACCGCCGCCTCGGACTTCGACGCCGTGGCCGCCCTGTGCGAGCCGGTCCTGCCCGATCCCAGCCTGTGGCTGGGGCTCAAGGCGCGCGTGGCCGACCCCGATCCGGAAAGCCGCGTGCCGATCTCGGGCGAGGGGCGCACCGCCGACGGACGTTTCGCCGCCTGGCAGACCCGGCCGCTGCCGGACGGCGCGACCCTGGTGGCCTTTTCCGACGTCACCGCCCGTCGCGCCCTGGAGCAGGCCTTGGCCCAGCGCGAGGCGGCGCTGCAGGAAAGCCAGGCGCTGAAGCGCGAGTTCGTCGGCTCGGTCAGCTACGAGCTGCGCACGCCGCTGACCACCATCGTCGGCTATTCCGAACTGCTCGAGACCATGGGCGACCTGCCCGAACGCAGTCGCCAGCACGCCGGCGCCATCCGCATCGCCGCCAGCCAGCTGGCCCGTTCCATCGACGATGTGCTGGATATGAGCCAGATCGACGCCGGGGAGATGGAGCTGACGCTGGGCGATGTGCGGGTCTGCGACCTGCTGGACGAGGCGGCCGAAAAGGTGCGCGCGCGCGTCGAGGGCCGGGGCGCGACCCTGACCGTCAGCTGCCCGCCCGACCTCAGCCCGATCCGCGCCGACGCCCGCCGCATAGGGCAGGCCATCGACCATCTGCTGGAAAACGCCGCTCGCGCCGTCGCCGAAGGGGGCGAGGTCACGCTGAGCGCCGAGCGTGGCGCGTCGGAGGCCCGCATCCGCATCGCCGACACCGGTCGCGGCATCCCCTATCACCTGCAGCCCCACGTCTTCGACCGGTTCGTGCGGCGCGAGCGCGGCGGGCCGGGCGTGGGTCTGGCCCTGGTCAAGGCCCTGGTCGAGCTGCACGGCGGCTGGGCCGAGGTGGAAAGCGAGCCGGGAAAGGGCGCCGCCTTCATCCTTCACCTGCCGTTGCAGGCGGCGGGCGCCGCCGCCGCGCCAGAGCTTCAGCTGAACTGACGGGCCGCTTGGGCCACGCGCCAAGGCGCTGTAAGAGGCGGGCCGAACACGGAGCCCCGGCCCATGGCCCTTTTGAAGACCGCCCTCATCTACGACTTCGACGGCACGCTGGCGCGCGGCAATATGCAGGAAGTCACCTTCATCCCTTCGGTGGGCATGAGCATCGGCGACTTCTGGGGCGCGGCGGACGCCCTGACCCGCGACGCCGACGGCGACAACATCTTGATGTACATGCAGCTGATGCTGGCCCGCGCCCGCGAGAACGGCGCGCCCATCACCCGCAAGACGCTGCATGAGCACGGCCAGGACGTGAAGCTGTTCGACGGGCTGAAGTGGGACCTGACGGGCAAGGGCTGGTTCGAGCGCATCGACGCCATCGGCCGCGAATACGGGCTGGAGATCGAGCACTACATCATCTCCGCCGGCCTGGAGGAGATGATCGACGGCTGCCCGATCCGCGACGCCTTCCGCCACGTCTTCGCGTCCAAGTTCGTCTATGACGAGAACGGCGTGGCCATCTGGCCGGCGGTCGGGGTGAACTACACCACCAAGACCCAGTATCTGTTCCGCATCAACAAGGGCGTGCTGAACCACTGGGAGCACGAGCGGATCAACCGCTTCATGGCCGACGATGACCGGCCGGTGCCGTTCGAGCGGATGATCTTCCTGGGCGACGGCGACACCGACGTCCCGACCATGAAGATGATGCACACGAAGGGCGGCTTCTCGATCGCCGTCTACGATCCGCGCAACAGCGCGCGCGACCAGGAGAAGATCTACGGCCTGATCTCCGAGGACCGGGTGAACTTCGTCGCGGCCGCCGACTACCGCGAGGGCTCGGCGCTGGACCTGATCGTCAAGGGCCTGATCGGCCGCATCGCCATCAACGCCGGGACGATGCGCGCCATCGACTGATCCGGAGGCTCCCGCCCCCCCGTTTGACATCCGGGCCTTTTCTCGTCATTTTCGAGAAAATCATTGAGCGCTGAATAAAAGCGCCGTCGGGCTGGAATCAGAGATCGGGATCCAAATGAACAGACTTGTGAAGACCGCCCTTATGGCGGGCGCGGCCTGGACCGCGCTTGGCGGCGTGGCTGCGGCTCAGAGCGCACCGTCCGACCAACAGGCGACGACCGTCGGCGACATCATCGTCACCGCGCGCCGCACCGAGGAATCCCTGCAACGCACGCCTCTGGCGATCAGCGCCTTCTCTGGCGAGACCCTGGCGCGTCAGGGTGTGCAGCAGGTCACCGACATTCAGGGCGCGGTGCCGAATCTGAACATCGTTCAGGGCCGGGGCTCGTCGAACGCCACCAACATCTACATCCGCGGCGTGGGTCAGCCAGACGCGCTTCAGACCTTCGACCCGGCGGTCGGCGTCTATGTGGACGACGTCTACTACAGCCGCATCCGGGGCACCCAGTTCGACCTGCTGGACCTGGAGCGCGTCGAAATCCTGCGCGGACCGCAGGGCACGCTGTACGGCAAGAACACCATCGGCGGCGCCATGAAGCTGGTCTCGCGCCGGCCGGACGATCAGTTCCGCGCCCGCGCTTCGGTCAGCGGCGGAAACTATGACCTGATCGACGTGCAGGGCGCTGTCTCGGGCCCCATCGCCGAGGGCCTGGCCCTGGGTTTGTCGGCGCTGCACTCCGAACGGGGCGGCTATGTCACCGATCCGGTGACCGGCGCGGAATACAACGACAAGAACACCAGCGCCGTGCGCGCGGCCCTGGCCTGGGATCCTTCGGCCCTCGTGCGGGTGGATCTGACCGCCGACTACTCCAAGGACGACGCCGGCCTGACGGTCGGCCAGGCGCAGAACAGCCTGACCTTCCTGGCCGGCGGCGTCGCCCTGCCGATCGCCAGCCCGCCGCCGACCTATGATTTCCGCACGCGCACCACGCCGGGCCTGCCCAACGAGACGCGCCTGGAGACCTGGGGAACCTCGGCCCGCATCGCGGTCGACATGACCGACGCCCTGACCCTGCGGTCGATCACGGCCTATCGCGAGCTGAAGACGGACGACTACATCGACTTCGACGCAACCCAGCTCGAAATCGCGGACGCCCTGGTCGCGGTCGACCAGAGCCAGTTCAGCCAGGAGTTCCAGCTCACCTACGACAACGGCGGTCCGCTGACGGCTGTCGGCGGAGTCTACTTCCTGCGCGAGCACGTCTCGTCGCACCAGGAGAGCTACAACGACGATCTGCTGGGGCCGGCCTTCGGCAACTCGGGCTTCCTGCGGACCATCGACGACAATCTCAAGACCTCGTCGCGGGCCATGTACGCCAACGTCTCCTACGCGGTCACCGACGCTCTGCGCCTGTCGGCCGGTGTGCGCGGCACCGAGGAGAAGAAGGACTACTTCCGCACGACGTCGACCTTCTACAGCCTGCTGCCGGCCTTCAACGCCACCTACGTCTTCGAGCCGGGCCTGGGTCGATACGACGACACCTCGATCATGCTGTCGGCGGACTATCAGGTGACGCCCGACGCGCTGGTCTACGCTCGCTATGCGCAGGGCTTCAAATCGGGGGGCTTCAACGGCCGGGCCAACAGCGCGGCGGAATCGACCCAGTATCAACCGGAAACGGCCGACACCTACGAGATCGGCGCCAAGACCACCTGGCTGGACGGTCGTCTGCGTCTGAACGGCGCGGTGTTCCATACGCAGTACGAAGACTTCCAGGCGCGCGTTGCGGGGCTGGACGTCGACCCGGTCACCGGCCTGCCGGCCCCGGTTCTGAGCGTGCTCAACGCGGGCGAGCTGAAGATCCAGGGCGCCGAGCTCGAGGCGGTCCTGGCGGTGAACCCGAACTTCACCCTGGACGCCCAGGTCGGTTATCTGGACGCCGAGTACAAGGAGTTCGCCGACGATCGCTTCACCAGCTTCGGCGGCAGCCGCGCCTTCCAGGACCCGGCCTTCTCGCCCAAGTGGACGGCGCGCTACGGCGCTCAGTATGTCTTCGACTTGGCTGGCGGGGCGAACGTGACCTTGGGCGCCGCGGCCAAGTTCCGCTCGCGCATGGCCCTGGCGGTCGACAACACGGCGGTGAACTCCAACGTGCCGTTGGAGAGCATGTATCAGGACAGCTACTGGCTCTATGACGCCCGCGTGGTCTGGAACGACGCCTCGGACCGCTATTCGGTCGGCCTCTACGGTCAGAACCTGTCGGACGAGGTCTACAAGACCGACGCTCAGGAATTCTCGTCCATCGGCAGCATCCGGACCGCCTATTACGGTGCGCCGCGGACGTGGATGGTCAAGCTGACCGCGCGGTACTGACCGTCCCGAACCTCCTGAAAGCCTGATCCGAAAGTGATCCGGGCGGCGGTCCCGACGGGCCGCCGCCCTTTTTCTTGGCGCCGGTGGCCTGTCGCGCTTACCGTCGTCCGCAAGCGGCCCGCCAAGACGCCGCAACCGCATCCGAGGACACGCCCATGACCGCCGCCTCCGCGACCCCGCCCGATACGGCTCCGGCCTCGCCCGGCTATCGCTTCTACGTGCTGGGGATCCTGATCCTCGTCTACATGCTGAACTTTCTGGATCGGCAGATCATCGGCATCCTGGCCGCGCCGCTGAAGGCGGAGTTCGGACTTTCGGACAGCCAGTTCGGCCTGTTGGGCGGGATCGCCTTTGCCTCGGTCTATTCAACCCTGGCCATTCCGCTGGCGGCCCTGGCGGACCGGGCCAGTCGTGTGTGGATCATGACGGGCGCCCTGGCGGTCTGGTCCGGCTTCACCGCCCTGTGCGGCGTGGCGGGCTCGTTCGGCCAGCTGTTCCTGTTCCGAATGGGCGTGGGCGTGGGCGAGGCCGGCGGCGTGGCCCCGGCCTATTCGCTGATCGCCGACTATTTCCCGCCGAGGCAGCGCGCGCGAGCGCTGGCGGCGTTCGCCTTCGGCATTCCGCTGGGCACCGCCGCCGGCACCCTGGTAGGCGGCCTGCTGGCCGCGACCTACGGCTGGCGAACCGCCTTCATCGTCGTCGGCCTGATCGGCCTGCTGGTGGCGCCCATCCTGCGCCTGACCGTGCGCGATCCCAAGCGGGGCGGATCGGACGCGCCCAAGGTGATTCAGCCCGCCGCGCCCGTGGACGCCGCGCCGGTGGCGGCCCAGCCGCCCGTGACCGTTTCGGACCGCGTCGGCCGCATCGCCTCGCGCATCATGCTGGGCCTGGGTGCGGGCTGCCTCGTCCTGGCGGCGCTGGCGCAGTTCGCAGGCCTGGGGCTGAACCCGCTGGTCGCCGGCTTCGGCGGCCTGCTGGCCATCGTCATCGGCATATCGCTGCACGTCGCCCGTGTGACCGCCTCGGTGGTCATTCCCAAGAAGAGCTTCTGGCTGCTGGCTCTGGGCGCCGCCTCTTCGTCGGTGTGCGGCTATGGCGTGGCCGGCTGGCTGCCGCTGTTCTTCATGCGCAGCTTCGACCTGACCCTGGCCCAGACCAGCTGGTACTACGCCGGCATCGCCCTGATCGGCGGCCTGGTCGGCATCTGGATGGGCGGCATGATCGCCGACAAGCTGGCCAGCCGCGGCAAGGGCGCCTATCCGCTGACGCCCGCCATCGCCTTCCTGATCTCGGCGCCCTGTTTCATTCTGGCCATGAACTCGCCCTGGCTGATCGGCCTGGTCCTGCCGGGCGGTGGGTCGCAGGCGCAACAGCTGACGCTGGCCTTCCTGATCTTCCTGATCCCGACCGGGCTGAACCTGGCGTGGCTGGGACCGATCACGGCGGCGATCCAGCACATCGCGCCGGCGCCCATGCGTTCGACCGCCTCGGCCCTGTTCCTGCTGATCAACAACCTGCTGGGGATCGCGGTCGGCTTCTACTACTTCGGCTGGATGAGCGACCTGCTGGCGCCCCGCTTCGGCGACGAGAGCCTGCGCTGGGCGATCTACACCGGCATGGGCTTCTACGTGCTGGCGTCGATGCTGCTGATCGGCGCGTCACGCACTCTGAAGAAGGATTGGGTCGACTAACGGACGGCCCGTTCGCGCCCCCTGTTGCGCCTGCGAAGGGCCGACGCCTATAAGCGCCGCAACTCTCTCTCAAGCGGTCAGGGCGTCGGTCCATGAACATTCACGAATATCAGGCCAAACAGGTCCTCAAGGGCTTCGGCGCGCCGGTCGCGGCGGGCGTTCCGATCACCTCGGCCGACGAGGCCGAGGCGGCGGCGAAGCAACTGCCTGGCCCGCTCTATGTCGTGAAGTCGCAGATCCACGCCGGCGGACGCGGCAAGGGCAAGTTCAAGGAACTGGGCGCCGACGCCAAGGGCGGCGTGCGTCTGGCCTTCTCGATCGAGGAAGCCGTAGCCCACGCGAAGGAGATGCTGGGCAACACCCTGGTCACCGCCCAGACCGGCCCGGCCGGCAAGCAGGTCAACCGCCTGTACATCGAAGACGGCGCCGACATCGCCCGTGAACTGTACCTGTCGCTGCTGGTCGACCGTTCGGTCGGCCGCGTGGCCTTCGTCGTCTCCACCGAAGGCGGCATGGACATCGAGACGGTCGCCCACGACACGCCCGAGAAGATCCACACCATCGCCATCGACCCGGAAGCCGGCGTGACCGACGCCGACGTGGCCGCCATCTCCAAGGCGCTGGAGCTGACCGGCGACGCCGCCGAGGACGCCAAGTCCCTGTTCCCGGCGCTCTACAAGGCCTTCGTCGAGAAGGACATGGCCATGCTGGAGATCAACCCGCTGATCGTCATGGAGAACGGCCGCCTGCGCGTGCTGGACGCCAAGGTCAGCTTCGACGGCAACGCCCTGTTCCGCCACGAGGACATCCGCGCCCTGCGCGACGAGACCGAAGAAGACGCCAAGGAGATCGAGGCCTCCAAGTGGGACCTCGCCTATGTCGCCCTGGACGGCAACATCGGCTGCATGGTCAACGGCGCGGGCCTGGCCATGGCGACGATGGACATCATCAAGCTGTACGGCAAGGAGCCGGCCAACTTCTGCGACGTCGGCGGCGGCGCGTCCAAGGAGAAGGTCGCTGCGGCCTTCAAGATCATCACCGCCGACCCCAAGGTCGAGGGCATCCTGGTCAACATCTTCGGCGGCATCATGAAGTGTGACGTCATCGCCGAAGGCGTGGTCGCCGCCGTCAAGGAAGTGGGCCTGAAGGTGCCGCTGGTCGTCCGCCTGGAAGGCACCAATGTCGAGCTGGGAAAGAAGATCCTGAACGAGTCGGGCCTGGCCATCACCGCCGCCGACGACCTGGACGACGCCGCCCAGAAGATCGTCGCGGCGGTCGCCTAAGCGACCCGACCGCCCCAGACACGCACGAATTCAGAGCACAGACACATGTCCATTCTGGTCGACAAGAACACCAAGATCCTGGTCCAGGGCCTGACCGGCAAGACCGGCAGCTTCCACACCGAACAGGCGCTGGCCTACTACGGCACCCAGATGGTCGGCGGCATCCATCCGGCCAAGGGCGGCCAGACCTGGACGGGTTCGCACGGCGAGAGCCTGCCGATCTTCGCCTCGGTGGCCGAAGGCCGCGACGCGACCGGCGCCGACGCGACCGTGATCTACGTCCCGCCGGCGGGCGCCGCCGACGCCATCATCGAGGCCATCGAGGCCGAAATCCCCTTCATCACCTGCATCACCGAGGGCATCCCGGTCATGGACATGGTGCGGGTCAAGGCGCGGCTGGACCGCTCCAACTCGCGCCTGCTGGGCCCCAACTGCCCCGGCGTGCTGACGCCCGAAGAGTGCAAGATCGGCATCATGCCGGGCTCCATCTTCAAGAAGGGCTCGGTCGGCATCGTCTCGCGCTCGGGCACCCTGACCTATGAGGCGGTGTTCCAGACCACCAATGAGGGCCTGGGCCAGACCACGGCCGTCGGCATCGGCGGCGACCCGGTGAAGGGCACCGAGTTCATCGACATGCTGGAGATGTTCCTGGCCGACGACGCCACGGAATCCATCATCATGATCGGCGAGATCGGCGGCGCGGCCGAGGAAGACGCCGCCCAGTTCCTGATCGACGAGGCCAAGAAGGGCCGCAGGAAGCCGATGGCCGGCTTCATCGCGGGCCGCACGGCTCCGGAAGGCCGCACCATGGGCCACGCCGGCGCTGTCGTCTCGGGCGGCAAGGGCGATGCGGGCTCCAAGATCGAAGCCATGGAGGCTGCCGGCATCAAGGTCTCGCCTTCGCCGGCGCGCCTGGGCAAGACACTGGTCGAAGTGCTGAAGGGTTAAGACCCTTCAGCGGAGCGCTTCGCGCGAGCGCTATGCTCGCGATGCGGTCGCTCGCGGCTTGAGCGCTGTGAGTTTGGGGCGGTTTTGCTCCTTGAAACGCCTCCGGTTCGCGCCGGAGGCGTTTTTCTTTGCGGGATGCGACCAATTTCCCGCGGATTCGCCCCGCTTCGGTCATGACCCATAAGGAAACAGCGCCTATATGAGCACACCGCCTACGCGCAGACGTGCGCGTGCGGGTCCAAGGGACTGACGAGAACAATGGCTGACGACGCCGGACGGCTGAACCAGGTCTTTGCAGAGACCGCCTTCCTCTACGGCTCCAACGCCGCCTTCCTCGAAGATCTGCACGAGAAGTGGGCCGCCGATCCCGCCTCCGTGTCGGACGAATGGCGCGCCTTCTTCGACCAGCTGCGCGACAACGCCGACCAAGTGAAACAGGCCGCCGCCGCCGGCGCCTGGGGCCGTTCGGTCAACCGTGAGCCGACCGAAGAGACCGGCGTGTTCGACGGCCGCTGGCCCGAGCCCAGGCCTGACCCCAAGAAGTCCAGCGTCGCGCCGGCCAAATCCGCGCCCGCCTCGGCCGATGAGATCAAGGCGGCCGCCCATGATTCCATCCGCGCCCTGATGCTGATCCGCGCCTATCGCGTGCGCGGCCATCTGCAGGCGACTCTGGACCCGCTGGGCATCGAACTGCCCATCCGGAATCCCGAGCTGACCCCCGAGTTCTACGGCTTCACCAGCGCCGACTTGGATCGCCCGATCTATCTGGATGGCGTCTTGGGTCTGCAGACCGGCACCATTCGTGAAGTTCTGGAGATCCTGAAGCGCACCTACTGCGGCCACATCGGCATTCAGTACATGCACATCGCCGAGCCCGAGGAGAAATCCTGGCTGCAGGCGCGCTTCGAAGGTCCCGACAAGTTCGAGAAGAACGCCTTCACCAAGGAAGGCAAGCTGGCCATCCTGAACAAGCTGATCGAGGCCGAAGGCTTCGAACGCTTCCTGCACAAGCGCTTTCCCGGCACCAAGCGGTTCGGCCTGGACGGCGGCGAGGCCATGGTTCCGGCTCTGGAGCAGGTCATCAAGCGCGGCGGCCAGTTGGGCGTTGACGAGATCGTGCTCGGCATGGCGCACCGCGGCCGCCTGAACACCCTGGCCGCCGTCATGGGCAAACCCTACCGCGCCATCTTCCACGAGTTCCAGGGCGGCTCGACCGTCCCGTCGGACATCGAGGGCTCGGGCGACGTCAAATACCACATGGGCGCTTCGTCGGACCGCGAGTTCGACGGCAACAGCGTGCACCTGTCCCTGACCGCCAATCCGTCGCACCTCGAGATCGTCAATCCGGTCGTGCTGGGCAAGGCCCGCGCCAAACAGGCTTTCGACATCCGCGAGGCCAACGCTGGCAAGCCCGAGGCCGAATGGGTGCTCGACCGCACCAAGGTCGCGCCGCTCTTGATCCACGGCGACGCCGCTTTCGCCGGCCAGGGCGTGGTGGCCGAGTGCTTCGCCCTGATGGGGCTGAAGGGCTACCGCACGGGCGGCACCATCCATTTCGTGATCAACAACCAGATCGGCTTCACCACCAGCCCGCGCAACTCGCGCTCGTCGCCCTATCCGTCGGACGTGGCCCTGATGGTCCAGGCGCCGATTTTCCACGTGAACGGCGACGATCCGGAAGCGGTCGTCTTCGCCGCCAAGGTGGCCACCGAATACCGCCAGAAGTTCCACAAGGACGTGGTGGTGGACATGTTCTGCTACCGCCGCTTCGGCCACAACGAAGGCGACGATCCGACCTTCACCCAGCCGCTGATGTATTCGAAGATCCGGGCGCAGCCCTCGACGCGCGAGATCTACTCCAAGCGCCTGATCGAAGAGGGCGTCATCAGCCAGGCCGAGGTCGACGCCGAGATCGCACGCTTCGAAGCCTTCCTCGACGCCGAGTTCGACGCCGGCAAGAGCTTCGAGGCCAAGAAGGCCGACTGGCTGGACGGCCAGTGGCAGGGCCTCCAGGCGCCTAAGGAAGAACAGCGCGGCGAAACCGCCGTGTCGGCCGACAAGCTGCGCGACTACGGCCACCGCCTGACCACGCTGCCCAACGACGTGGACGCCCACAAGACGCTGAAGCGCGTGATCGACGGCCGCCGCGAAGCCATCGACAGCGGTCAGAACATCGACTGGGCCACCGCCGAGAGCCTGGCCTTCGCCTCGCTGCTGGACGAGGGCTATCCCGTCCGCCTTTCGGGCCAGGATTCTGTACGCGGCACCTTCTCGCAGCGCCACTCGGGCATCATCGATCAGACGACCGAGGCCCGCTACATCCCGCTGAACAACCTGCGCGACGGCCAGGCCCATTTCGAGGTCATCGACTCGGCCCTGTCGGAAGAGGCGGTGCTGGGCTTCGAGTACGGCTATTCGCTGGCCGACCCGAACAGCCTGGTGCTGTGGGAGGCCCAGTTCGGCGACTTCGTGAACGGCGCCCAGGTGGTGATCGACCAGTTCATCTCGTCGGGCGAGCGCAAGTGGCTGCGCATGAGCGGCCTGACCATGCTGCTGCCGCACGGCTACGAGGGGCAGGGGCCCGAGCACTCCTCGGCCCGTCTTGAGCGCTTCCTGCAGCAGTGCGCCGAAGAGAACATGCAGGTCGCCAACTGCACGACGCCGGCCAACTACTTCCACATCCTGCGCCGCCAGATGCACCGCTCGTTCAGGAAGCCGCTGATCCTGATGACGCCCAAGTCGCTGCTGCGTCACAAGAAGGCGGTCTCGACCCTGGCCGACATGGCCGAGGGCAGCGCCTTCCACCGCGTCCTGCACGACGACGCCCAGACGCGGCCCGAGGTCGCCGGCGTCAGCATCCGCCCCGACAAGGATATCCGCCGGGTCATCCTGTGCTCGGGCAAGGTCTATTACGACCTGCTGGACGCGCGCGAGAAACAGGGCGTGGACGACGTCTACATCCTCCGCCTGGAACAGTTCTATCCGTGGCCGATACAGTCGCTGCGCAAGGAGCTGGCGCGCTTCGCCAACGCCGAGCTGGTGTGGTGTCAGGAAGAGCCCAAGAACATGGGCGGCTGGACCTTCGTCGATCCGTGGCTCGAGCTGACGCTGGATAAGATGGACATCAAGGCCAAGCGCGCCCGCTATGTCGGCCGCCCGGCCTCGGCCTCGACCGCCGCGGGCCTGATGAGCCGACACCTCAAGGAACTCGAGGCTTTCACCACCGAAGCCTTCGCCCGATAATCACTCAGACGCCCCGACACAGACGCACCCGCACGAGACCGACGACATGGCCGACATCCTGACCCCCGCCCTTGGCGAATCCGTATCCGAGGCGACCATCGCCAAGTGGTCGAAGAAGGTCGGCGAGCCGGTCAAGAAGGACGAGGTCCTGGTCGAGCTGGAAACCGACAAGGTCTCGCTGGAGGTCGTGGCGCCGGCCGACGGCGTGCTGGGCGAGATCAAGTTTGACGAGGGCGACACGGTGACGCCGGGCGCGGTGCTGGGCTCGGTGTCCGAGGGCGGCGCGGCCGCTGCGGCCCCCAGCGCGTCGAAGGCCGAAGCCAAGCCGGCTGAGGCCGTCCCCGCCGCCTCCGCCTCCGCCGAGGCCGTCGCCATCAATGTCCCGACCATGGGCGAAAGCGTCGCCGAGGGCTCGATGGGCAAGTGGCTCAAGAAGAGCGGCGAAGCGGTCAAGAAGGACGAACTGCTGGTCGAGATCGAGACCGACAAGGTCGCGGTCGAGGTTTCGTCGCCGGTCGACGGCGTCCTGACCATCGAGGCCGACGAAGGCTCCACCGTCACGCCGGGTCAGAAGATCGGCTCCGTCTCGGCCTCGGGGGCGGCCACTGCCGCGCAGTCCGCTGCCCCGGCCAAGGCGGCCAACAGCGGCTCGGCCCAGGTTTCCGGCGACAAGCTGTCGCCCGCCGTCCAGCGCGTCGTCGCCGAGAACAACCTGGACCCCAAGGCCATCTCGGCCACGGGACCCAAGGGCAACATCACCAAGGGCGATGCGCTCGCCGCCATCGGCTCGGGCGCGACCGCGCCGGCGCCCAAGGCCGCAACGCAATCCGCGCCGCGTGAAACCGGGCCGCGCGAAGAGCGCGTGAAGATGACGCGTCTGCGTCAGACCATCGCCCGCCGCCTGAAGGAATCGCAGAACACCGCCGCCCAGCTCACCACCTTCAACGAGGTGGACATGACCAACGTCATGGCCCTGCGCGCCGCCTACAAGGACACGTTCGAGAAGCGCCACGGCGTGAAGCTGGGCTTCATGAGCTTCTTCACCAAGGCGGTCGTCGCCGCCCTGAAGGAGATCCCGGCCGTCAACGCCGAGATCGACGGCACGGACATCATCTACAAGAACCACTACGACATCGGCGTGGCCGTCGGCACCGACAAGGGCCTGGTCGTGCCGGTGCTGCGCGACGCCGACCAGCTGTCGCTGGCGGGCATCGAAAAGGGCATCGGCGCCCTGGGCAAGGCCGCGCGTGACGGCGACCTGACGCTGGACCAGCTGCAGGGCGGCACCTTCACCATCACCAACGGCGGCACCTACGGCTCGCTGATGTCGACGCCGATCCTGAACGCGCCGCAGTCGGGCATCCTGGGCATGCACAACATCGTCCAGCGCCCGATGGCGGTGAACGGCGAGGTGAAGATCCGCCCGATGATGTACATCGCCCTCAGCTACGACCACCGCCTGGTGGACGGCAAGGAGGCGGTGACCTTCCTGGTGCGCGTCAAGGAACTGCTGGAAGACCCGCAGCGCGCCTTGCTGGACCTCTAGGTCCCACGACATTCGAAACAAAGAAGCCCCGGGGTGATCCCCGGGGCTTTTTTTGTCGCCGCTTTTGGCGGCGGCCCATGAAAAAGGGCGGCGTCCGCGAAGACGCCGCCCTCGTTCTGAGTGAGAAGATGGACTTCTTAGAAGTCCATGCCGCCCATGCCGCCCATGCCGCCGCCCATGTCGGGGGCGCCGCCGCCGGAGGCCTTCTTCGGCGCATCGGCCACGGCCGCTTCGGTCGTGATCAGGATGCCCGCGACCGAGGCCGCGTCCTGCAGAGCCGTGCGGACGACCTTGGCGGGGTCGATGACGCCCATCTTGACCAGGTCGCCGTATTCTTCGGTCTGGGCGTTGAAGCCGAACGAAGCGTCGTTGTTCTCCAGCACCTTGCCGACCACGATCGAGCCTTCGACGCCGGAGTTTTCGGCAATCTGGCGGATCGGAGCCTGCAGGGCGCGACGGATGATGGCGATGCCGGCGTTCTGGTCGGCGTTGTCACCCTTGACGTCGGCCAGGATCTTGGAGGCCTTCAGCAGGGCGATGCCGCCGCCCGGAACGATGCCTTCGTCAGCCGCGGCGCGCGTGGCGTTCAGGGCGTCGTCGACGCGGTCCTTCTTTTCCTTCACTTCGACTTCGGTCGAGCCGCCGACGCGGAGCACGGCGACGCCGCCGGCCAGCTTGGCCAGACGTTCCTGCAGCTTCTCCTTGTCGTAGTCCGAGGTGGTGTCTTCGATCTGGCGCTTGATCTGGGCCACGCGGGCTTCGATGTCGGCCTTTTCACCCACGCCTTCGACGATCGTGGTGTCGTCCTTGGTGATCGAGACCTTCTTGGCCTTGCCGAGCATGTCCAGGGTGACCGACTCGAGCTTGATGCCCAGGTCTTCGGAGATGACCTGGCCGCCCGTCAGGATGGCGATGTCTTCCAGCATGGCCTTGCGGCGGTCGCCGAAACCCGGAGCTTTGACGGCGGCGACGCGCAGGCCGCCGCGCAGCTTGTTGACCACCAGGGTGGCCAGGGCCTCGCCTTCGATGTCCTCGGCGATGATCAGCAGCGGACGGCCCGACTGCACCACGGCTTCCAGGATCGGCAGCATGGCTTGCAGCGAGGTCAGCTTCTTCTCGAACAGCAGGATGAGCGGCTCTTCGAGCACGGCCTCCATCTTGTCGGCGTTGGTGATGAAGTAGGGCGACAGGTAGCCGCGGTCGAACTGCATGCCCTCGACGACGTCGACGGTGGTGTCGGCGGTCTTGGCTTCCTCGACAGTGATGACGCCTTCGTTGCCGACCTTGGCCATGGCCTGGGCGATCAACTCACCGATTTCCGAGTCGCCGTTGGCCGAGATGGTGCCGACCTGGGCGATCTCCGAGTTGTTCGAAACCGGCTTGGAGCTCTTCTTGATGTCTTCCAGCACCAGGGTCACGGCCTTGTCGATGCCGCGCTTCAGGTCCATCGGGTTCATGCCGGCGGCGACGGCCTTGAGGCCCTCTTGCACGATGGCTTGAGCCAGGACGGTGGCGGTGGTGGTGCCGTCGCCCGCCTTGTCGTTCGTCTTCGAAGCGACTTCGCGGATCATCTGGGCGCCCATGTTCTCGAAGGCGTCTTCCAGCTCGATCTCTTTGGCGACCGACACGCCGTCCTTGGTCGAGCGCGGGGCGCCGAAGGACTTCTGGATCACCACGTTGCGGCCCTTGGGCCCCAAGGTCACCTTGACGGCGTTGGCCAGGACGTTGACGCCCTTGAGCATCTTGTCACGGGCGTCGGTGTTGAAATGTACGATTTTAGCGGCCATCAGGGCAGCTCCTATCTATTTGGGATGTAAGGGAAACCGACCGGGCGCGTCTTACGACAGCACGCCCAGGACGTCGGATTCCTTCATGATGATCAGGTCGTCGCCGTCGATCTTCACTTCCGTGCCCGACCACTTGCCGAACAGGATGCGGTCGCCGGCCTTCAGTTCGAGCGCGTTGACCACGCCCTTGTCGTCACGGGCGCCGGGGCCGACGGAGACGACTTCGCCTTCCTGGGGCTTCTCCTTGGCCGTGTCGGGGATGATGATCCCGCCCTTGGTCTTGGACTCTTCTTCAACGCGCTTGACCAGCACGCGGTCGCCGAGAGGACGAAACGCCATCTGATTGCTCTCCCTTGGGATTTGACATTCGCTCGTGGGCCGCCTGTTTGGCAGCCGACCTGCACGAGTGCTAACGCAGGGGCAGGTAGGCTCGGCCAGCCCGGGCGTCAAGTCACAGGGCGCCGAAATCGGGGCGCTGCGATGAAGCGAAGATGAACGGCCGCCACCGGGCTTGTTCAGGGCGGGGCGCCTATAACGGTCTCATCAATCACCGGCCGCCGAAAGGAGCCGCATCATGAAGACCGTTTCGAAAATCGCCACGGGCGCCGTGGCCCTCACCCTTCTGGCCGCCACGCCTGCCGCCGCACAGTATCGCGATCGCGACAACACTGGCCGTGACGCTGTCATCGGCGCGGTGGTCGGCGGCTTGGCCGGTGCGGTCATCGGCAATGGCGACGGCCGCTATGTCGCCGGCGGCGCCTTGGCTGGCGCGGCGTTGGGCGCGGTGTCGTCGGATAACGACCGTCGCCGATACGATGATCGCTACAGGTACGACAACCGGTACTACGAAGGACGCCATTATCAGGGCCGGGGCTATTACCGGGACGGCCGTTTCTGGCGCAATCACGGCGAATGGCGCTCCTACCAGAACCGCTACGACAACCGTCGCGACTATCGCTACGACCGCCGCTGGTAAGCGGCGACATCAGGAAACGGGCGCTTCGGCGCCCGTTTTTTTACGCCAGTCGCTGCAGCAGGGTTCGCGTGGAGGGGTCGAGCGCCGCGCCTGGCGAGCCTGTCTCGACATCGCTCAGAATCGCCTTGGCCAAGACCTTGCCCAACTCCACGCCCCATTGGTCGAAGCTGTTTATGTCCCAGATGACGCCCTCCACGAAGGTCTTGTGTTCGTAGAGCGCCAAGAGAGCGCCGAGCGCCTGGGGTGACAGGCGGTCCATGACGATGGTGGTCGAGGGCCGGTTGCCTGGGAACGCCTTGTGCGGCGCCAGCCAGTCGGCTTCTTTCGCCGAGGCGCCCGAGGCCAGCAGCTCCTCGCGCGCCTGATCCTCGGTCTTGCCGATCATCAGGGCCTGGGCCTGAGCCAGGGCGTTGGCCCACAGCGGTGCCTCCACGGCGTCCCCCAGGGTGCGGCGCACGACCACGAACTCGGCCGGGACCGTCATCGGCCCTTGGTGGATTTGCTGGAAGAAGGCGTGCTGGCCGTTCGTGCCGGGCTCGCCGAACACGACAGGGCAGGTCTGACGCTGGACCGGCCGCCCGTCCAGCCGCACCCGCTTGCCGTTCGACTCCATCTCCAGCTGCTGCAGGAAGGCAGGGAGGCGGCGCAGGCCGTGGGCGTAAGGCGCGACCGTCCGCGCCGGCCGGTTCAACCCATCCACATTGTAGATCTGCGCCAGGGCCATCAGCACCGGGGCGTTCGCCTCGAGCGGCGCCTCCAGGAAATGCGCATCCATGGCGGCGGCGCCCACCAGCAGGTCGTGGAACGCGTCCCAGCCCAGGGCGATGGCGCAGGACAGGCCCACCGCCGACCACAGCGAATAGCGCCCCCCGACCCAGTCGCGGAAGCCGAAGGTGCGGCCGCAGCCAAAGGCCATGGCCTTGTCCGGGGCAGCGGTGACGCCAATGAAATGTCGATCCAGTCCTTCTTCCGGCAAGGCCGCTTTCAACCAGTCGCGCGCCAGCACCGCATTGGCCAGCGTCTCCTGGGTAGTGAAGGTCTTGGAGACGACCACCACCAAGGTCGTGCGCGGATCCAGCCCAGCCAGGGTCTCGGCCATCTCGCGTGGGTCGATGTTGGCCACGAAGCGCAGGTCCACCGCCGCGTCGATCGGACGAAGCGCGTCCCAGATCAGGCGCGGTCCCAGGTCCGAGCCGCCGATGCCGACATGGACGATGGCCTCGAAGCGCTGGCCCGTCGCGCCGCGCTCGGATCCGGTGCGCACGGCCTCGGCATAGGCGCGCATCTCGGCCCGCACGGCCTCGACCTGGGCCGAGACGGGCTCCCCCAGGGCCTTGAAGTCGGCCCCCGAGCCGGCTCGCAGCGCCGGATGCAGCACCGCGCGGCCTTCTGTCGGATTGACCGCTTCGCCGCCGAACAGGGCGGCTCGGCGGCCTTCCACGTCTGCGGCGCGCGCAAGGGTCAGAGCCGCCTCGAACCCCTCGCGGCTCCAGGACTGTTTCGACAAGTCCAGATACAGGTCCGCGGCCTCAACGCTGAACCGCGCTAGACGATCTGGGTCGGCCGCGAACTGATCCAGGATGGGCGTCCGCCCGTCCCCTTGCGCCGCCGCCGTCAGCGCGCCCCAGGCCGTGTCGATGCTCAAGGCGTTTGCGGTCGGGTCGGTCATGGTCGGCTCCAACGAAGTCGGGGAGGTCATAAGCCCTCGTTTACGGTCGAGGCGTAAGCCGGTTCAATCCGCAAGGCCGGATTCATTGGAAAGGTCTCGCCATGTCCTGCGCACTCGCCCTCGCCTCCGCTCTGCTACTGGCCGATCCGGTTGTGGCGACGGCCGCCGCCCAGCCCGCGCCCGCAGCCGCACCGGTGTCGGTGGCCGCAGAGCCCCTGTTCGCCGACATCATCGCCCGCTCGGCGCGGCTGAAGGCGGTCGTGGACGGCTGGAGCGCCTCGGGCGCCGCCGACGCCGCCGGCTTCGTCACGGGTCCCGACTTCACCGCTTTCAAGGCCCAGACGGTCGAACTGGCCGCCCTGGACATGCAGGGCCACGTCACCCTGCGCGAACGCGGGACGGACGGCGATCTGAAATGCATCCTGCGCGGCATCTCCGAAGACATGCCCAAGAAGGTCGCAGCAATCGAAAGCGCCACTGACGCCCACGCCCGCCATGCGGCGCTGGAAGAGCTTGCCTATCTGCTGAACGACAACGTCGAGGTCATCACGGCACCGCCTCAGCCGGAAGTGTAGGGGGTTTTTCTGGCGCTACGTTCGCCGCGCGGCGGCTCACCGCTTGAGCGCAAAAGAAAAGGGGCCGCGACTGTCGCGGCCCCTTTCTACGTTTCAGGTTCGTCGCTCCGTCAGAGCAGGCGCTTGCGCATGGCCTGGGACAGGAAGTCGATCAGGGTCACGGCGATCACGACGATGATCACCACGGCCGACACGTCGCGGAACGCAAAGGCGTTCATGCGGTCGAACAACACCTGGCCGATGCCGCCCGCGCCGATCAGGCCCAGCACGGTGGCCGAGCGGCTGTTGGATTCGAAACGGTAGAGGGCGAAAGATGTCCATAGCGGCGCGACCTGCGGAATGACGCCCCAGTTGATCTCGTGCAGCTTGGAGGCGCCGGTGGCGCGCACGCCCTCGACCGGACCCTTGTCGATCGACTCGACCGCTTCCGAGAACAGCTTGGCCAGAACCCCGGCGGTGTTCAGGGTGATGGCCAGAACGCCGGCCAGCGGCCCCAGGCCCACGGCGACCACGAACAGCAGGCCGATCACCAGGTCCGGGATCGAGCGCAGCAGGTTCATGACGATGCGGACCGGCTGAACCACCCAGACCGGCGCGATGTTGCGCGACGCCGCCAGGCCCATGGGCACGGCGAAGATCACGGCCAGGAAGGTGCCCCACAGGGCGATCTGGACCGTCTCCCACATCTTTTCGACGAACAGGCCCCAGTCGGCGAAGTTCGGACGCAGCAGCTCGGCGCCGAAGTTCTGGATGCTGGCCGAGTTGGTGACCAGATTGGAGATGTTGCCCAGGTCGACGGGGCCGAAGCTGATGATCAGCAGGACGGCCACGCCGCCCCAGATCAGAACGTCGAGCGCCCAGGCTCCGGCCGACTTGGTCGGCGGCTTGGGAATGGCGGTCGCGGCGACGGCGTCGGTCAAGGCTGGACCTCACGCAGGGCGCGCAGGCGGTTCAGCTCGGCCTCGGCGGCTGTGACCGCGGCGGCGTTGTTGCCGCGGCGCGCCTGCGACAGCGCCTGGTCGGCGATCAGCTCGCGCACCGGGTTCAGGTAGCTGTCGTCGGCGGGGTTGAAGCGCGAATAGTTGAGCCCGGCCAGCACCTGGCGCTGACGTTCGGCCTCGGCTCCCTCGCCCTGGCCATAGGTCAGGAAGAACTGGCGCACCTTCTCCTTGAGCGCCGGGTCCAGATCCTTGCGCACGACGATGCCAGATTCCGGGATCGGCGGGGATTCCCAGATCTCGACCAGTTGATCGGCGATGCGCGGGTTCTCGCGGCGTATGAAGATGGTGTTGACGCTGTTCGAAGTCGCCACATCCAGCACGCCCGAGGCGACCGAGAAGGCGTTGGCCTGGTGGTTGGCCGAGCGGACTGTGCGGAAGCAGCGCGACGGGTCGATATTGCGCGGATTGAACAGGAAGGTCAGCGGCGCCAGCGTGCCCGAGGTCGATTGAGCGTCGCCGATGCCGAAGTTGTAGCGCTGACCGCACGCAAGCACGCTGTCCAGGGTGATGCCCGAACCCTGACGCACGATCAGGGTGGACTTGTAGCTGTCGTTGCCTTCCGGATCGACGATGCGGGCGATGACCTCGGCGTTGGAGCGGTCAATGGCCTCCACAGCCGGCTTGGCCGAAAACCAAGCCACCTGGGTCTGATTGGCGCGCATGGCCTCCACCAGAACGGTGTAGTTGGAGCCGAAGTGCGGGCGCACGCGCACCCCGGTCGCCTTGGCCATGTCGTCCAGCAGGGGCTGCCATAGCGGACCGGAAGAGGCCTGACCTTCCGCGGACAGGATCGAGAAGGTGATCTCTGTCGGCGCGCCGCCGGCCGGAGCGCTTTCGCCCTGGCCGCACGACGTCAGGCCCAGCGCCAGCGCGCCGGCGGCCGCCAGGCCAAGGGCGCGGCGGGAGAAGGTGAAACGGCTCATGCCTTGGTTTCCCAAAAGGCGTCCTCGAACTCGGGACCGTAGATTTCGATAAGGCGCTTGGTGTCTAGGCCGGTCGATGGGCCGTCATAGACCACCTTGCCGCCCTGAAGCGCGATGACGCGGTCGCAGTAGCGGATGGCGTAGTCGACCTGGTGCAGGGTGACGATCACGCCCAAACCGTCGCGCTTGTTCAGCTCGACCAGCAACTCCATCACCTTGCGTGCGGAGACCGGGTCCAGCGAGGCGACGGGTTCGTCGGCCAGGATGGCCTTGGCGCCCTGGACCAGAGCGCGGGCGATGGCGCCGCGCTGCTGCTGTCCGCCCGACAGGGTGTTGGCGCGCTGGGCGGCGTAGTCGGACACGCCGACGCGGTGCAGGGCCGCCATCGCCGTTTCCTTGTCAGCCTGGGGCCAGACGCCGAAGAAGCCGCGCCAGCCCGGCAGCCGGCCCAGCGATCCCAGCATCACGTTGGAGAACAGGCTGAGCCGGCCCACCAGATTGAACTGCTGGAAGATCATGCCGAGGCGAGAGCGGGCGCGACGCACGGCGTTGGTCGTGCGGCCGTCCTTCTGGACGGTTTCGCCGAACACCTGGATCGTGCCGCCCGGGTCGATGGTTTGCAGGCCGGTGATCGAACGCAGCAGCGTCGACTTGCCCGAACCCGACGGCCCGATCAGGGCCACCATCTCGCCGGCGTCCACGGAAATGGAAACGCCGTTCAACGCCTTGCGGGCGCCGAAGGTCTTCGTCACGTCGCGCGCCAGGACTAGGCCCGGGCCGGCGGTGGCGGTTGCAGAACTCATGGACTCGCTAAGGGTCGGCTGCGGGTGGGGGCGCCGGATGACGCGAGAGCGGCGTTTCGGCAAGTCTTAATCGCACGCCTGCGTCGATCTCGTCCAGCCTTGAGGCTATCAGGCCGCAGCTTGGCGTACCCGCTCGCGGTCCTGCGGCTCGTCCAGCGAGCGCAGGGCGCGTTCCAGCGCCTCGTCCGCCAGGGCCCGCGCCGCTTGGCCGACCGAACCGGGATCACGCCCCAGGGACCGCAGGGTCTTCTGCACCCGCTCGGCCACTGCCGCGTCCGCCGAGCCGTAGCGGAGATAGGGCGAGAACAGATCATCCATGAGGTCCTGGGTCGACAGCGCCGGACCATAAAGGCGGTCGCAGGCCGCGGGCGTCGGCCGGTCGCAACCCTCGGCCCAGGCCTCGGCGGCGTGCAGGGCGCAGACCAGGACGGCGATCGCGGTCCCCGGATCGTTGATCGCCGGCGACAGGGCGCGCGACGCCACCTCGCCCAGCACGATCGCGCCATAGCGCGGGTCCTGATCGTACGACCGGTCGTCGGCGATGGCGAAGGCTGAGGCGATCCGCTTGACAACGGTGTCGCGCGGATCGGACGCATCGACGCGCGCCAAAGGCTCGCCACGTCGAACCAGGTCGCCGGGCTGGGCCAGGATGGCGATGCGGCCGTCGCATTGCTCGGCGCAGGCCTGAAGCCGGCGGGGGTCGACGTTCTCGACATAACCGGTGGCGGGGGCGGGAATGTCGACGCCGCTCTCGATCTCGCCCGCCGATCCGCCCAGGCGCGGCTGGCCCAGACGGTGCTCCATGGCCTCGACGGTCTTGGTCTCGATCGTCTTCAAGGTGTGACCCAGCCGGGCCAGGTTCGACAATCGGTCCACCCAGGCCAGCAGCCGGAAGGCCACCAGGCCGACCACCCCCAGGCTGACCAGGAAGATCACGGCCCGCCCCTCGGGCCCATAGTACTGCGCATTGACCGCCGTCAGTCCGACGATGGCGTAGAGGAAGGCCCCCACAAAGGTCGCCAGCGCCTTCTGGACCGCCTCATCGCCGGTCACCAGGCCCGCCGCGCGCGGCGTCGCCGAGGACGAGACCGAGGTGTAGGCCGTAACCATGGCGCCAAGCGAAAATGTGGCCACCGCAAGCAGGCTGGACGCCAGGACCGCCAGGATTTCCTCGACCGACTCGCCGCCCAGGCGCTCGGCCATCACGTCCGGCACCCACGGGCGCAGGAAGACGGCCGCCAGCGCGGTGAACACGCCCAGCGCCGCATACAGGCCGGCGCGCCACCACAGGCGGCGGCTAAGCTTGCGCCAGAAGAACAGCCAACGGCTCATGATCGCCCCTCGAACCCCGCGACCGGGGAAGTTTCTCGGAACGCCCCGGGGACAGGACGGTTCTCTTGAACGCATCCACCCACAGGCCCCGGCTGGCCGCGTCATCAAAATACCGCTTTACATGACGGCGACGCGACCCTAAATCGCGCGCTCCGGCGGACCCCGTGGTCTAACCGTTATGCGCTGCTAACGCCGGTCTGGGTTAACAATCAACAGGGGGTTACGTGAATTGCGCACGTACCAGCTTCCCCTGGACCTGGTCCGTGAGCGGCCTCCTGAACGTCCCGTCGCCCTCGTGCGGCCGCGTTCGGTTTCCGTAGCGGCGCGCTGGTTCCAGGACAATCTGAAAGCCGACGTCTTCTATGCGGTGAAGGCGAACCCGTCGCCTTGGGTCATCGAGACCCTGGTCGACGCCGGCGTCACCGCCTTTGACGTGGCCTCCATCGCCGAGATCGAACTGGTTCGTTCGGTCAGCCCGACCGCGCGTCTGGCCTTCATGCACCCGGTCAAGAGCCGCGCGGCGATCGCGCGCGCCTATTTCGACCACGGCGTGAAGACCTTCTCGCTGGACTGCCACGAAGAGCTGACCAAGATCGTCGAGGCCACCGATGGCGCCGCCGACCTGAACCTGGTCGTGCGCATGGCGGTCTCGGCCGACGGCGCGGCCTATACGCTGTCGGGCAAGTTCGGCGTGTCGTCGGATCAGGCGCCGGCCCTGCTGATGGCAACGCGCCAAGCGGTCAAGGACGGCCTGATGGGCGTATCCTTCCACGTCGGATCGCAGTGCATGCGCCCGTCCGCCTATGAGGCCGCCATGGCCCAGGTCGGCCGGTCGATCGCGCGCGCGGGCGTGTTCGTGGACATCGTCGATGTCGGCGGCGGCTTCCCCTCGGTCTATCCGGGCATGGTCCCGCCGGACATGAGCGAATACGCCGACGCCATCCATCGCGGCTTCAACGAGATGCCGGTGTCGGAGACGACCGAGCTGTGGTGCGAGCCCGGCCGCGCGCTCGTCGCCGAAAGCTCGTCGGTCCTGGCCCGCGTCGATCTGCGCAAGGGCGACGCCCTGTATCTGAACGACGGCTCCTACGGGTCGCTGTTCGACGCCACTCACTCGCGCTGGCCCTTCCCGACCAAGCTGGTCCGGGACGGTTCGTCGTCGAGCGAGCTGAAGCCCTTCCGATTCTACGGCCCGACCTGCGATTCCATCGACCACATGCCCGGCCCGTTCTGGCTGCCGGCCGATGTGCAGGAAGGCGACTTCATCGAGATCGGCATGCTCGGCGCCTATGGCGTGGCCATGACGACCGGCTTCAACGGCTATGGCGAGCACGACATCGCCGTGGTCGAGGACGCCCCGATGGCTTCGCTGTACGGCCTGGCGCCCCGCTCCATCCCGACCGTGCGCACCACGGCGGAAGAGCAGGCCCGCAAGGTCGTCCGCCTGTCACGGCCCAAGGGCAAGGCCGGCCAGCGCAAGAAGAGCCGGCGCTAAATCGTCACACTGCCCCTTTAAGGTTGGGGCGTTGTATCCAGCAGCGGCCCGTCGCTCCGTCCGGGCCGCTGCTTCTTTACTTTGGCGACGGGCGCTCACCTGTAAGGGAAACCAAACCGATGAACGCACCCGTCCAGTCGAACACCAAGGCCGAACTGCTGCAGAACACCGTCGAGCACATCGACATCACCAGCTTCGACGCCCGCCCGATCATCGACAGCATGCGCAAGATGTCGTTCTCGTCGCGCGACACCGCCCGCGCCGCCGACATCTTCAACATGGCGCTGGAAGACAAGAGCTGCTCGCCGTGGCTGATCCTCGCCGGCTCGACCTCGGCCGGCGGCTGCATGCACGTGTACCGTGACATGGTGAAGATGGGCATGATCGACGCCGTGGTCGCCACCGGCGCCTCGATCGTCGACATGGATTTCTTCGAGGCCCTGGGCTTCAAACACTACCAGGCCGCCGGCCCGGTGGACGACAACGTCCTGCGCGACAACTACATCGACCGCATCTACGACACCTACATCGACGAGGAAGAACTCCAGGCCTGCGACCACACCATCCTGGAGATCGCCAACCGTCTGGAGCCCCGCGGCTATTCCAGCCGCGAGTTCATCTGGGAGATGGGCAAGTGGCTGTCGGAGGGCAACGCCAAGAAGGAAGGCAGTCTGATCCAGACCGCCTATGAAGAAGGCGTGCCGATCTTCTGCCCGGCGTTCGTCGACTCGTCCGCCGGCTTCGGCCTGGTCAAGCACCAGAAGGAGCGCGCGGTCGCCGGCCAGCCCTACATGATGCTGGACGCCATCGCCGACTTCCGCGAACTGACCGACATCAAGATCGCGGCCGGCACCACGGGCCTGTTCATGGTCGGCGGCGGGGTCCCGAAGAACTTCGCTCAGGACACCGTCGTCTGCGCCGAGATCCTCGGCGTCGAGGCCGACATGCACAAATATGCGGTGCAGATCACGGTCGCCGACGTGCGCGACGGCGCCTGTTCGTCCTCCACGCTCAAGGAGGCGGCGTCGTGGGGCAAGGTCTCGACCACCTACGAGCAGATGGTCTTCGCCGAAGCCACCACGGTGGTGCCGCTGATCGGTTCGGACGCCTATCACCGCGGCGCGTGGAAGACCCGCGAGAAGCCCCGGTGGGCCAAACTGTTCGGAAAGGCCTGACGGCCTTTCCGATCTTTGTGGGCCGCGGTCAAAAGGCTCCGCCTTTTCGACCCGACGCGGCCGGAAGTTATGCTGAATGAAGAGCGCCGGGATTTCGATCCCGGCGCTCTTTTCATTTGGGAACCGTCGGCCCGCCGCGCCCGCTCTAGTCGGCGAAGGAGATCGCCATGACGGATCAAGACCGGACTCTAGATGCCCGAGAAGCTGACGACATCGGGGAAAAGCCCGATCTGGGCCGCAAGCCCGACGCCCTGTCAGAGGCCCTGAGCGGTTCGGACCTGGGGTCTGACACCCGCGCCGGATCGCTGCGAGGCGGCTCGGCCTCGGGCTCGGACATCGATCCCGATCAGAAGGCGATCAACGAGAGCCTGGCCAGCGAAGGCATGGCCTCGGCCGATGCTCATGCGGGTGAGGATAAGGCCCGCAACGATGGCGACGATCCCAAGACTGGCGGTGACGCCGACGCCGCCACGGGCTGATCAGCCGACTGCGCCGCTCTCGGCCGCCCTCAGGACGGCGGCGGTGGCGGCGGCGCAGCCGTTCAGCGTCTCCTGGCCGACCTCGATGCGGGCGGTGAGAGGATAGGTGCGGTCGCTCATTCCGTCCGAACATTCCGTCGCCATCAGGGTCACCGTCATCGAACCGTCGGTCGCCTGCCAGGTCGCCATCGTGCCCTGCACTTGCGGCCCGTCATGCGCGGCGCGCTGGGCCGTGATCTCTCCGGCCCGATCATAGGCCAACTGGTCTGGCCCGATCTCGACGCTCCAGAATGGCTCGGTGCCGAGCGCGCGGACCGGTTCGTTCAGATTGACCCCGCCCAGCATGGCCGGTCGAATGGCGGGCGTCTCGGACGTCGTCTCGGGCGCGGGGGCGGGGTCCGAGCAGGCGGCCAGGGCCAGCAGGCTGATCAGGGCGACAAGACGCATCGAAAGTCTCCGAAAAGGGGGCGGCGCAGGCGCATCATGGCTGAACGCGCGCAGAGGTCTATGGTGGCGAATCATGACGTCCACCGCCTTGCCCGACATGCCTGTCGCCTATGAGTTTTTCGCCGGCGGCGGTCTGGCCGGTCTGGGGCTCGAAGGCTTCCGCATCGCCTTCGCCAATGACTTGGATGAGATGAAGGCGGCGGCTTTTCGGACCAACCATCCCCGCACGCCCTTCCGAAGGGCCGACGTTTGGGATTTGACCCTGGCCGACCTTCCGGGCCGACCGGACCTAGTGTGGGCTTCGTCGCCCTGCCAGGACCTCAGCCTGGCGGGAACGCGCGGAGGGCTGAAGTCTGAGCGCTCGGGCGCCTTCTGGGGCTTCTGGCGCCTGGTCCAGCAGCTCCAGGCCGATGGCCGCAGCCCCCGCGCGGTGGTCCTTGAGAACGTCAGCGGTCTCCTGACGTCCAGCGGCGGCGCGGATCTGGCGGCTGTGTGCAAGGCCATGGCCGAGGCCGGCTATCGGGTCGGTGCGCTGGAGATGGACGCCGCCTGGTGGCTGCCCCAGTCTCGCCCTCGCCTGTTCGTCGTCGGGCTAAAGGGTGCGGAGCATCTGGTGGAACATGCGCCCGTCGCGCCGTTCCACACGCCGCGCCTGATCCGCGCACAGGCCGGACTGCCTCAATCTGTGCAGGAGGCCTGGGCCTGGTGGAGTGTCGCGGCCCCCGCCCAGCGCAACGCAGACCTCGATTCCCTCCTGAGCGCGGACGCCGAATGGATGGCCCCCGCTGAAACCGAAGCGCTGCTGTCATTGCTGTCTCCGCTTCATCGCGCCCGGCTGGAGGCGATCCAGGCCTCGGGCGAGCGCCGCATCGGGGCGGGGTTTCGACGAGTGCGGCGCGAAGGGAATGATAAGCGCCAGCGGCTGGAGCTGCGGTTCGACGGTTTGGCGGGCTGCCTGCGTACGCCCTCGGGCGGCTCGTCGCGGCAGTATGTCGTCGAGGTCGAGGGCGCCCGCGTGCGCGCCCGGCGCCTTACCGGCCGCGAGGCGGCGCGCCTGATGGGTTTGCCCGACGACTACCGACTGCCCGACCGCGACAACGCCGCCCTGAAGCTGACCGGCGACGCCGTGGCGGTGCCGGTGGTGCGGGCGTTGTCGGATCAGCTGCTGCTGCCAGCGCTGACGAACAAGGATGAAGCGCTCAAGCCGCGAGCGACCGCGTCGCGAGCATAGCGCCCAAAATTAGTGCCGGAAGACCCGCACGCCCGTGAAGGCCATGGCGATCCCCTTCTCGTCGGCGGCGGCGATGACCTCTGCGTCGCGCATCGAGCCGCCCGGTTGGATCACCGCCGTGGCCCCGGCGGCCACCGCTTCCAGCAGCCCGTCGGCGAAGGGGAAGAAGGCTTCGGACGCGCAGGCCGAGCCCTCCGCCAGCGACTGGGTCAGCCCCTTGGCCTCGCCGGCTTCCTTGGCGCGGATGGCGGCGATTCGGGCGCTGTCGCGACGGTTCATCTGACCGGCCCCGATCCCGGCGGTCTGGCCGTCCTTGGCGTAGACGATGGCGTTGGACTTGACGTGCTTGGCCACGGTGAAGGCGAACAGCATGTCCTGGATCTCGGTCGGCGTCGGCTGGCGCCGGGTGACGATCTTCAGGTCCGACGCCTTGATCAGGCTGCGGTCGCGCGACTGGACCAGGAAGCCGCCAGCGACCGAGCGGAACACCTCGCCCGCGTCGTGCGGATCAGGCAGGCCGTCGGTGATCAGCAGGCGCAGGTTCTTCTTGGCGGCGAAGACGGCCTTGGCTTCCTCGTCGGCGCCCGGCGCGATGACGACCTCGGTGAATATGCCGGTGATGGCGCGGGCGTCGTCGCCGTTCAGCGGGCGGTTGACCGCGATCACGCCGCCGAAGGCGGAGACGGCGTCGCATTCCAGCGCACGGGCGTAGGCGTCCGACAGATCCTTGCCGACCGCCACGCCGCAGGGGTTGGCGTGTTTGACGATGACGCAGGCCGGGGCCTTGAATTCGGCGACCAGCTCATAGGCGGCGTCGGCGTCGGCGATGTTGTTGTAGCCCAGTTCCTTGCCCTGGATCTGGGTCGCATAGGCCACGCCCGGGCGGCGTTCGCCGGTGCGGTAGAAGGCGCCGGTCTGATGCGGGTTTTCGCCGTAGCGAAGCGTCTGGGCCAGCGAACCGGCGATGGACTTGCGGGCCGGGGCGGCGTCTTCCAGCTGACCGGCGAACCAGGCCGATACGGCCGCGTCATAGGCGGCGGTGCGGGCGAAGGCGCGCGCGGCCAGCTGCTTGCGCAGGGCCAGGGTCGTGGCGCCGTCGGCCTTGAGGGCTTGGAGAATCAGGCCGATGCTTTCGCGGTCCACCGCCACCGCCACATGGCCGTGGTTCTTGGAGCCAGAGCGGATCATGGCCGGACCGCCGATGTCGATGTTCTCGATGGCGGCCTCGAACCCGCCGCCGGCCTCGACGGTCTTTTCGAACGGATAGAGGTCGATCCAGACGATATCGATCGGGCCGATGCCGTGGGTCGTCATGGCCTCGGCGTGGGCCGGCGCGTTGCGCACGCCCAGCAGGCCGCCGTGAACGACGGGATGGAGCGTCTTGACGCGGCCGTCCATCATTTCGGGAAAGCCCGTCAGGTCTGCCACGTCCTTGACCGGCAGGCCCAGCGCCGCGATCGCCGCCTTCGTGCCGCCGGTCGAGACCAGTTCAACGCCCAAGTCGTGAAGGGCGCGGGCCGCCTCATCCAGCCCCGCCTTGTCGGACAAGGAGATCAGGGCGCGCTGCGGCGCCACCCGGTCGGGAGCGGGCGGGAAGTCGGGGGCTGCGGGCATGGCGGCGTCCTAGGGGCGGGGAGGAGACGGGACGCCGGCGCCTCTAGCACGCGACGCCCGGTCTTTCACCCCGGCGGAAGCCTTTAAATCAGGCCTGGCCGGTTTCGTTGGGGCCGCGCGCGATCTGCTGCTGGCGCTGGACGTAGATGCCGGCGAAGTCGATCGGGTCCAGCATGAAGGGCGGATAGAAGCCGCCGTCACTGGTGGCGCGGGCCACGATCTCGCGGGCGAACGGGAACAGATAGCGCGGGCACTCGATCAGCAGCATCGGCTCGATGTCCTGCTCCTGCACGCCGTTCAGTGCGAACAGGCCGGCGTAGACCAACTCGACGTGGAACACCGCCATGGTCTCGGTTGACGCCTTCACCGAAAGCCGGACCTCGACCTCGAACAGACCGTCGGGACGGCCCTGGGCGGCCAGTTCGACACCCATGTCGATCTGCGGCTTGGCTTCGATGCGCAGGCTGTCGGGCGCACGCGGATTCTCGAAGGACATGTCCTTCACATACTGAGCCAGAATGCGGAATCCGGGGCCTTGCGGCTGGCCTTCGGTCGCGGCGCCATTCTGATCCGAAGGAACGGGGGCGTCGGCGGGGGGTGTGGCGTCGGTCATGGGGTGGATTGGATCCTGAACACGGGGGATCGCCTCACGCCGTTGCGCAAGGGATCGGAGGCCGCGCGACTAGCACGCCGGGCGCGGCGCTCGCAACGGCGCCGGCCCGCCGGCCGCAGCGTCTGCGGCCCTCTCGGCCTCGTCCACTCCCCGCTCGTAGTCCAGCTGCGCCTGGGTTGGCGACGTCTCATAGGCGCCGCAATAGCGCTCGATATGAACCGCATCGCTCAGCCGCGCCCTCAGGAAGACCTGTTGGGTCGCCGCTTCGTGCTCGCGGCCGAAATCTGACAGGGGCTGGAATGGGGGGCTCGGTCGCTGATAGGTCTGAAACGGGCTGAGCAGGTCCGCCGGATGCCCCGGCAGGACCAGGGCTACCACGAACGGAGCAAACAAGGCGGGCGAAATCATCCGTCCAAGGTGAAGCACACCCCGCGCCCGGCGCTAGTCGCTTGACGCGGAATGCGCGAAAACGTGATCGGTTCCGCATTGCGGCGTCGCCGCGTTGACACCGCGCGGTGACGGTCACTAAACCCTGATCTCACCCTCCCGAGGCTTGATTTTCCTCGCTTTTGAGAACGATTCGCATGTCGAGCAACGATGCGCGGGACGACCAGACCGGTCGGTTCGTCACGCAGCCCAACGGACGCATCCGGCCGCTGTCGCCGCATCTGCAGACCTGGCGTTGGCACATCACCATGGCGGCCTCGATCCTCTTCCGCGCGACGATCGGTGCCGCCTCGTTCGGCGCGCTCTTCGCCGTAGCCTGGCTGGCCGCAGCGGCCTTTGGTCCCGAGGCCTATTCGAATCTTCTGGTCTTCGCCGGATCGCCGCTGGGTCTGCTGATCGGCTTCGGCCTGACGTGGGTGCTGTTGTCCTTCCTGCTGAACGGCGGCCGCCATCTGTTGAATGATTTGGGCGAGGGCCTGACGGTCGAGAGCGCAAACCTGCTGGCTCACATCGCCGTGTGGGGCCCGGTGGTCCTGGCGGTCCTGTTCTGGATCGGGCTGTTCGCCTCGGGGAGGATTTCGCTGTGAGTCGTCAGGTGCGCTACCGCAACATGGTCAAGGTCTCCGAGCGCCACGGCGCCGGCGAGTGGCTGACCGAGAAGGTGCTGCTGGCCCTTCTGATGCCGCTGGGCCTGTGGGTGGCGTTCAGCGCCTGGGCCCTGGCGGGCGCCGGCTATGACGCCGTGCTGGCCTGGATCGCCAGCCCGCTGAACGCCGGCCTGGCCGCCGCGACGCTGCTGGTGTTCTGCGCCTACGCCAGCCTGGCCTGGAAGGTCATCATCGAGGACTACATCCATCGTCCGGGCAACAAGGGGCTGCTGATCCTCTTGTCCAACCTGATCTTCCTCGCGCTGGCGGCTGCCGGCGTCTTCCTCATCGTGCGGCTGGCGCTGGGCTCGGCGCCGCTGCCGGCTGGTCTCGGAGTCTGAACGCCTGATGGCTGCTTACGAATTCATCGACCACGAGTATGACGTCGTCGTCGTCGGCGCCGGCGGCTCGGGCCTGCGGGCCGCGCTCGGCGCCGCCCAGCAAGGCCTGAAGGTCGCCTGCGTGACCAAGGTCTTCCCCACACGTAGCCACACCGTGGCGGCCCAGGGCGGCATCTCCGCCTCGCTCGGCAACATGGGCGAGGACAGCTGGCAGTGGCACATGTACGACACCGTCAAGGGGTCGGACTGGCTGGGCGACCAGGACGCGATCGAATACCTAGTCAGGAACGCCCCCAAGGCCGTCTACGAGTTGGAGCACTGGGGCGTGCCCTTCAGCCGGACGGACGAGGGCAAAATCTATCAGCGCGCCTTCGGCGGCATGACCCGCAACTTCGGCGAGGGCCCGGTGCAGCGCACCTGCGCCGCCGCCGACCGCACCGGCCACGCCATCCTGCACACCCTGTACGGCCAGTCGGTCCGTCGCGAGGTGAAGTTCTTCGTCGAATATTTCGCGCTTGATCTGATCATGCAGGACGGCGCCTGCACCGGCGTCACCGCCCTGCAGCTCGACACCGGCCAGATGCACCAGTTCCGGGCCAAGATGGTGGTGCTGGCGACCGGCGGGTACGGCCGCGCCTATTTCTCGGCGACCTCGGCCCACACCTGCACCGGCGACGGCAACGCCATGGTGCTGCGCGCCGGCCTGCCGCTGCAGGACATGGAGTTCGTGCAGTTCCACCCGACCGGCATCTACGGCGCCGGCTGCCTGATCACCGAGGGCGCGCGCGGCGAGGGCGGTTATCTGACCAACTCCGAGGGCGAGCGCTTCATGGAGCGCTACGCGCCGACCGTGAAGGACCTGGCGCCGCGCGACATGGTCTCGCGCTCCATGACGCTGGAGATCCGCGAGGGCCGCGGCGTGGGGCCGAACAAGGACCACATCTTCCTGCACCTGGACCATCTGGATCCCAAGATCCTGCACCAGCGCCTTCCGGGCATCTCGGAATCGGCCAAGATTTTCGCCGGCGTCGATGTGACCAAGGCGCCGATCCCGGTCCTGCCGACCGTCCACTACAACATGGGCGGCATTCCCACGAACTATCACGGCGAGGTGCTGACGCTGCGCGACGGCAACCCCGACAGCGTGGTGCCCGGCCTGATGGCCGTGGGCGAGGCGGCTTGCGTGTCCGTGCACGGCGCCAACCGTCTGGGCTCCAACTCCCTGACCGACCTGGTGGTGTTCGGCCGCGCCGCCGGCCTGCGCTGCGGCGAGGTGGTGGACAAGGCCTCGGCGGTGCCCAGCGCCCCGGCCGCGACCACCGAGGCGCACCTGGCGCGTTTCGACCGCTTCCGCAACGCGGACGGCTCCACGCCCACCGCCAAGCTGCGCTTGGAGATGCAGCGCGCCATGCAGTCGGACGCCGCGGTGTTCCGCACCGGCAAGACGCTGGAGGAAGGCGTGGCCAAGCTGCGCGACATCCACGCGCAGGGCTCGGACATCAAGACCACCGATCGCGGCCTGATCTGGAACACCGACCTGATCGAGACCCTGGAATACGACAACCTGATCGACCAGGCGCTGGTGACCATCGAAGGCGCGCTGAATCGCACCGAGTCGCGCGGCGCCCACGCCCGCGAGGACTATCCGGACCGCGACGACGCCAACTGGATGAAGCACACCCTGGCCTGGAAGCGCCCGGACGAAAGCGTGCAGATCGACTACCGTCCGGTGCACAACTACACCATGTCCAAGGACATTGATTACATCGAGCCAAAGGCGCGAGTGTACTGACGGTGGGTCGCGGGCTGAGCATCCTTCACGTTCTGCTGTCCGACAACTTCGGGGGCTCGGAGCGATACTGCATGGATCTCGCCGCCCGGCAGATGACCGCCGGCCATCGCATCAGCCTGCTGCTTCGCCCGCGCAGACCCGAAGCCGGCGGCGCGGACGTGCACGCGTTCGTGCCTAAGGGCGCTACGGTGTCCGTATCGCGAAAGCCGTTCGACGCCTTGAACGTGTGGAGGGCGGCTCGCACGGCCCGCGCCGACATCATTCACGCTCACCTGGGCTGGGCTGCACGCGCGACAGCGGCCGCCCCGGCGCGGCCGCCGGCGGTGACCACCCTGCATCGCCACTATCGCGCCAAGGAAAGCGGCAGGCTGGAAGGCGTGATCCGCATCGCGGACTGGCAGAAGGCCGCCATGGCCGATCATCGCGGCCAGTCCGTCACCATCCGCAACTGGACGCCGAACCTGGCGCCCGCATCGCCGTACAGCATCGCCGAAGCCCGCGCCTCGGCCGGGGCTGGCCCCGATGACATCCTGGTCGGGTTCGTCGGCCGGCTGCACGAGGTCAAGGGCGTGGACCTTCTGGTCGAGGCGTTCCGGGCCTCGGCGCCCGAAAACGCCCGGCTGGTCATCGTCGGCGAAGGCCCATTGAAGGCGCAGCTGGCGGCGCTCGCATCCGGCGACGACCGCATCACGCTGGCGGGTTTCACGGCCAATCCTTCGGCCTGGTATCAGGCCATGGATCTGTTCGTGATGCCTTCAAGGTTCGAACCGTTCGGCCTGACCGCGCTGGAAGCCATGGAGGCCGGCGCGCCCATCATCGCTTCAGACGCCGACGGACCGCGCGAGATTCTGGAAGGCGTCGCCGTGCTGACGCCGGCTGGAGAGCTGGAGCCGTTGACCCAGGCGCTGGAGGCCTTCTTCCTGAGCCACACGTCGCGCCCTGCCAGAAAAACCTACGATCAGACGCCGTTCGATCCGGACCAGGCTGTGGCCCGGATCGAGGACTTCTATAATCAGGTCATCGCAGCCGAGAACACGCGCCGCTCCCAGCCGACGGGCCGCGCCGCATGATAGTTCCCAAAGAGAAATCCTCATGGTCCAACTGACCCTTCCCAAAGGCTCCAAGCCCGCCGCCGGCAAGGTCCACAAGGCCCCGCCGGGCGCCCAGAACGTCAAGACCTACAAGGTCTATCGCTACGACCCCGAGGTCGACGCGGATCCGCGCTGGGACACCTATGAGGTCTCGACGGACGACCACGGCCCGATGCTGCTGGACGCCCTGATCCACATCAAGAACGAGATCGACCCGACCCTGGCCTTCCGCCGGTCGTGCCGCGAAGGCATCTGCGGCTCGTGCTCGATGACGATCGACGGCCGCAACGCCCTGGCCTGCACCAAGGGCTGGGACGAGTGCTCGGGGAATTCGATCTCGATCGCGCCCCTGCCGCACCAGCCGGTGGTCAAGGACCTGGTGACCGACCTGACCCTGTTCTACGCCCAGTACGACTCCATCCAGCCCTACCTCCAGACCAACGACGAGGTGGAGCCCGAGAAGGAGCGTCTGCAGTCGCCGGCCGACCGCGAGAAGCTGGACGGCCTGTACGAGTGCATCCTGTGCGCCTGCTGCTCGACCTCGTGCCCCAGCTACTGGTGGAACCAGACGGAATACCTGGGGCCTGCCGCGTTGCTGCAGTCCTACCGCTGGATCGCCGACAGCCGCGACGAGGCTACGGACAAGCGCCTGGACGACCTGGAAGACCCGTTCAAGCTCTACCGCTGCCACACCATCATGAACTGCGCCCAGGTCTGCCCCAAGGGACTGAACCCGGCCAAGGCCATCGCGGAAACCAAGAAGCTGATGGTCTCTCCCAGCCGCAAGAAGACGGCGGCGGCCTGAGCATGGTGTTTCGCCCTATCGCTGCGCTACCTGAGGGCTGATGGCCAAGATCACCTACATCGAGCACGACGGCCGCGAGCACGTCGTGGAGGTCAAGACCGGCCTGTCCGTCATGGAAGGCGCGATCCGGAACAATGTGCCGGGGATCGATGCAGACTGCGGCGGCGCCTGCGCCTGCGCGACGTGCCACGTCTATGTGGACGAGGCGTTTCAGGACGTGACCGGCCGGGCTTCGGCGATGGAGGAGTCGATGCTCGACTTCGCAGAGAACGTTCAGCCCAACAGCCGGCTGTCGTGCCAGATCCGCGTTTCCGATGATCTCGACGGCCTCGTCGTCCGGCTTCCGGAAAGCCAGCACTGATCGCGTTGGCGCCGGATCGGGGTCGAGCGCGTTAGATCGTCTCCATGCCGTTTTTCGACCGAAGCCAAGATCGTCGCCAGGGCCTGCGCAAGGCGGTGAACCTGCGCGGCCTCATCGTGGCCCCGGGCCTGGAACTGCGCTGCGTCATCGTGGACCTCTCCGAGGGCGGGATGAAGGTCCGGCTGGACCGGGGCATGGCCCTTCCCGCCGAGATGACGATCGTCGATCTCGCAGCGGGCACGGCTCAAGCCGCCACACTCGCCTGGAGCAAGGGTCAGGAGGCCGGGCTGAGGATGAGCGGCCCCGCGACGGCCCTCGGCGGTCTCGTCTCGACGCGTTTTGCGCCGGCGCGCGACGCTTGGCGGCGCGCCGGCGGACGATGATCCAAACGGCCGTCGTCAGCGAACAGGGTGATGC